>PMWT01000139.1 GCA_003166025.1 Acidimicrobiaceae bacterium
CGGGCCCGGCCGACTCGGCGTCCTGAAGCGGCGAAGGTGGCGTCACGGGCGGTCCGACTCCACGACTCGTACCGCGGCGGCGGTGTCGTAGGGGCGGTAGAGCAGGGCGACGCGCTTGCGGGCGATGTCGGGATGGGGAGCCAAAAGATTAGCCAGCACATTGGAGAACACCTGGCCCCGGGGGGCCTCGGTCATCACCCAGCTCACAGAGGTGGCCCCGTCGTGGCGGTAGTGGTCCCAGGCCTCCTCCGCCCCGGCCGGGCCGGCATCCTCCCATTCGATCCCAGCCGCCTGCGCGCCGACGTCCTCTATGAGCTTGGCCACCGAGGGGTCGTAGGCGACCCGCAGCGCGGCCGCCACCTCGGCCACGGTCATGACTCGGGCCGGGCCGGCCCCGGTGGCGGCCAGGCCGGCGGCCAGGCTCGGGATGCGCTGGCCGATGTCCAACGCCATCTCGTCCAAGCTGTGGCGCTTGGCGCCCTCGACGCGGTTGGCCATCGACCAGGTCAGCGCGATGCGACAGGTGATCGAGGCCGATCCAGCGGGGGCGGCTTCGACCGCTTCGCGCATCACTGCCAGCGCCAATGGGTGGGCGTCGGGGGCCAAGTGGCCGTAGACCTCTTGGCGTAGGCGGGGGGCGAAGTCGGCAAAAAACACTTCGAAGGCGTCTAGGCGCAAGCGTCCGCCGACACCGACAAACAAGGGAACGTCGTGATGGACGTGAGGTGGTGGGCTCTATCTCGCCACGCCGTTCAGGTCCCAGGGTCACCAGTCCAAGTCGTGCCAGATTCGTGCCATAACGGAGCGTCGCACCGTGGCTCGAAATGGCACGACCTGCGCCCAAAAGGCCAGGTAAGCAGGCATGTAGCCCGCTGACCAGGGTCGCCACGCAGCGTTCGGGACGTTGAGGCCGGGAGTTCCGGACGGCCTCTGATCTAAGGCTCCTTCGATGTCCAGCGCCGTGGCGGGGAAGATCTCCAGAGTCACGGCCTCCTTCGGTGGCCCCGTACCGCAGTCAGTAGTTCGGTTAGCGTTTCCGCAAAACCCGGCGGTCAGGGGGTACGGGCGGGCCCGCCACATCTGGAGGTGCAACAGCTGGACCATCGTGGCAGCAACGCGGCTTCCTGATGCGCCGAGACGGCCGCTACCTCCTTGGCTCGCCCGGCTGGGATGTTGACCAAGGAAGACCACAAGAGGGCGAACTCGTAACCCGCCGGGTACAGCCCGGCCCACTCCCAGGCGATGAGCACCGAGCGCCCGTCCCGGTCACACAGAACGTTGCGAGCGGTAATGTCCCCGTGGGCGAAATGCCATTTGATGCCGCGGCTGCGGGCCAATCGGTCCAGCGCCTAAGCGTCGTGCTCGCTCAGCAGCCCGGCGCTCTGTTGGAGCCGTAGGCGAGACTCGACCCGTAGGTGGCGGAACCAGCGGCGCCAGGGCCGGTAGGCGAGCACGGCCAACGCCATGGCCACCAGGTCGTGACCAACAGGCAGCTGCTTCAAAGAGGGTGCTGTCAGTCGTCTTCATGGCTCTCCTTCCCTCGCCAAGGGATCGCGCTGTAGGGATGCGGCACCAGAGGCAAACGGACTATTCACTCGTGTCCCCGATGCCGTCCTCGAACTCAGCATGCGGGACGGCAACGACCAAGCCGACGAGGACGAGCGCGACGGTCCGGTCCACTGATATAGCCACAGGAACCACACCCTCGGAGACCTCGCTCGGCTCAAAGCCATCTGGGGCGTATCCATCCAGGCGCTCATCATGCGATGTGGGCAGTTGGGCCTCATCGACCCAGCGCGCAAGACGTCGCTCTTCAAGCAGCTTTCAGCGCGGGGATGGCGAAAGAACGAACCGGTACGGGTCCATCCCGAGTCGCCTGCCTTGCTCGCCAAGTTGATCGAGCATCGCTTCGGTGAGGGGATGGCAGGGTACCGCCGGGCGGCTGACGCGCTCGGACTGCCTGTTTTCGCTCTGGCGACCCTCGCCCCACTAACGAAGACGAAAGGCCTCCCGTCGAACAGTTGATGGTCCAGAGCTGAACCCCTCGAAGCCGGCTAGGATTAGCCCGTTTTCAGGCGCCGCTTCTTGCCGGGCGATGTAGTTACAAACAGAAGTTGTAACCTCGTCAGAAGTTCGTCATAGGTTATGATCGTAAGGTTGTATTGCGAGTGCCTGAAGAGATTTAACGAGTCCAACCGCCGCTTACTTAATCCGGTCTTTATTCCGATGATCAATACGCCTTTTGGCCTTTTGGATGAACCCGGTTAGATAGCTCTTGGAAGCTCTTACCAAGCACGGCCTCGAACTGGTCGACAGCAACCGCAATCTGGTTCCGAACCTGAACGACCGCACCTGATAGTTCGGTGTGCATCGAGTAAGTATCGTTGCTAAGTTCTTCTCCTTCACCTCTGTACCGCGGACCTGTGAGTTTGCCGGCTGGCGTCTTGATTTCTACGACCGAGAAGCTCTGAGTGCTGTCGTCGGCAAAGAGGAAGTCAGTCGCCACCCCTCCAAGGCCCTGACGCCCCCTCGCGATCTTACCGCCGACGTAAATATCTTCCCCGAGTAGAAACACGGGGGCTGAGAAAATACTCTCTATCGTCCATGGAAACCGCCTGAAGAACGACTGCCAATACTCTTCGTCCGCACTGTACCGCTCGAGCGACTCCTCAAATTCCTTGATCGTAGCTTGCCGATCGATTTGTATCTGAGCCGCAGCTAGTCGCGTCGCCACATCGGGGTACTGAGCAGCTAAGGCCTTCCAGACATCGTCCGAATACCCCTTTTCTAGGAGTTGATCGATGACGGCTGCCTTCGAGGTGTCGTCCACGACGACAACCTGGTACTCATGGTCGCCGTAACCGACTCCCTGGCTTTGGACCTTGTAGAGCGCCTGCAGCTCAGTGTACAGCCTCTCGGTGGCCCTACTGTCTAGTTCTATCGAGACGACCGCGCCATTTGGCAGCTTGCGAAAATCTACCTCGTTCAGTTCCCGCCAGCCACCCCCCGTATTCTGTTTTTGGCGTATCAGGTGACCGCGGACGCCCTGTTGGCTCATCCCTGGTCGAAAAACCACTCGAGTCGTTGGCTGTTCGCAGAGCACGATGTCGTCGGCCTTCGCAAAGCCACCTTTTACATAGTGGGTGCGGATCCTATTATCGTCTTGATTCCGATAGGGCATATGCGCCTCTGCGTGTAGTAACACGTTGGGTCGCGCTGGGCGCCTACCAGGGCCGAAACCTTTACCCCCACGACGAGGCCCTCTTGTCTTAGCCCGGCACCGGCAGTACGGCCATCCAGCAGACGACTCCCATATATTATCATCACTGATCATTTCAAGCGCCGGGCCCTGATGGAACGCCGCGCCGAAACCCAGGGCAGGCGGCGGAGGCGATCAGCCTCGCGTTCGGCGATGGCCCGTTGGACAAGAGCGCGTAGTTCTTCCCCGGTTGAGCGTCATGGCTTCCCGGCAAGCGAGCGATGGCCCGCTCCTAGCGTTCGCGTAGCACGGTGTATGTACGATAGGGCTGGTGGCGCTTCGCTACGACGTGGTCGTTCCCCAAGGGACCTATGTTGCGTCGCGCTGCCCGGTACGGGCCCAGTGGGACGTGCTAGAGCCCTGCAGCCGTTGGCCGGCTCCCCAGTAGCCCAGCGTCGGGTAGAGCGGGGCCGGGCTTTCGAGACCGAGGTCCTCAGGAGGCTCGGTTGCCTGCACCCAGGCGCCGTAGTGATCGACATCGAGGAACGGTCGGAGCGGGAGAGGGCCACTGTCGCGGCCATGGGGGGCGGCGCGCCCATCATCATCGCGGGCCGGCTCCCGACTGACCACTCCGGCCGTCGCGCTGGAGAGCCGGACATGCTCGTGCGGGCCCAGGGCTCGGCCTCTTACCGGGCAGTCGACATCAAAGCCCACCGCAGTCAGGATGACGACGCGCTGGCTGGAGTCGAGGCGGCTTGGTCGGCTCTCGCCGCGCCGGGTCCCGAAGTTAGCGAGGCGCGTCCTGGCCTCTGGGCTCGCAAGCGCCGAAATAAAATGTTGCAGCTGGCGCACTACCAGCGGAGGCTGGAGGCGGCGGGGTTCGCTGCGCCCCAGGGGCGCCAGGGCGGGATCCTCGGGGTCGTAGAAGAGGTCGTCTGGTACGACCACTTATGTCGATCTCGACATAAGTTATTATGCATCACTCAGCGGCTACCAAGTCCTCCTCCGCAAGGTCGCATGAACGCGTCACCCGATATCCGCGGGTGGGTCCCGTTAATAGAATGATGAGAAAGTGCCGGTAAAGCGGTGTCTATCTCGTAAATGGCTACTTGATGGGGCCGGCGCGGCCGGGCCCGACTCGACACTGGAGATCACCTCGGCCGGTGTGACGCCTGGAAGACGCCCGGGGATACTCCCTTTACCCGCTTGAACACCTTCAGGAAGTAGTAGTAGTCCGCAAACCCAACCTCATGAGCGACGTTTTTGATCGATTTGCCCATCCGGAGGCCGTGGGCCGCGGCCTGGACGCGGGCACGCAGGAGCTCTTGGTGAATGCTGTGCTGGTAGCTGGCGCGAAACACCCGCTCCAGGTAGGCGTAGCTGTAACCGAGCCGGTCGGCGATAATGGCGCCACTGAGGTCTTTGGCGTACTCGGTCCGCAGCAGCTCGAGCACGCTGGTGGCCAGGGCGTGGGCCGGGTCGGCGAGGGCGGCCGAGCGCTGGCGCTGCAGGGCCGTCACCTGGCCCAGGATGGCCAGGAGCTGGACGCCGAGTTCGTCGCCGTCCAGGAGCCCGGTGCGGTACTGGTCCTCCAGGAGCTTGAACAGCGAGTAGTAGTTGACCGTTGGCGACGTCTCCCCGGTGAGGCCGAGCACGAACCGGGGCGTCCCGGTTGGTTGGGCGCTGGGTACGAAGTGAAAGAAGATGCAGTCGAAGCGGGCCGTGTCCAGGCCTCTGTGGAGCACTCGGGCGGGGAGGAGGTAGTAGTCGCCCGAGCTGACGGTCAGCTGTTCGGAGCCAACCTCGATGCCGATCCGGCCCCCCAGCAGGATGCCCAACACCCAGAAGTCGAGCAGGCGCTCGGCATGTCCCGGGGTGTCCCGCACCGACCCGAGGTCGATCACGCGGGGTACGCCGCGCAGCGTCACGGTGTGCGGCGACGGTTTCGTTTCTGCCATGATTGAGCTCCCGTTCGCGTGGAGATAACCTCCAGCCATCATGTCACGGCCACTATCGCCGGCACAGTCAGAGCCGCTGACAAGGCCAGATGGCCCGGCTCTAGGTCATCGCTGCCGAGCGCGCTCGGCGGTCGAACGGCGCCAACCGGTTGATGTCATTTTCGTACCTCGGGAAGCGCAGATTTAGCATCAGCGGTCCCCGATAGCCCATTCACCCGAGCCGGGTTCACTCGTACAGTTCGTTATGGGAGGGGATGAGATTGACCAACGCGATGACCGACGACGTCCGGACCTCGCTTCCTTCGGGACGGCGCCGAGGGACGGTGCCGGGCCATAACGGGCATGGCTCGCGTCCATGACCACGCTCACTATTGACCCCCGACGGGTCCTGGGCGATCTTGACCGCCGCGTGTTCGGTGGCTTTGTCGAGCACCTCGGCCGGTGCATCTACGGCGGCCTGTACGAGGAGGGCTCACCTCTCAGCGACGGGCGCGGTTTCCGGACCGATGTCCTTGACCTCTTAAAGGAGCTGCGCCTCAGCGTGCTGCGCTGGCCTGGGGGCAACTTCGTGTCCAACTACCACTGGCAGGACGGCATCGGCCCCAAAGGGTCCCGCCCCATACGCCCCGACCTGGCCTGGGGAGGCACCGAGCCAAACCGCTTCGGCTCCGACGAGTTCATCGAGTACTGCGCCGAGCTCGGGGCCGAGCCCTACTTCTGTCTCAACATGGGCAGCGGCTCGCTGGAAGAGGCCCTGGCCTGGGTCGAGTACTGCAACGACAACCGCGGCACCTACTGGGCCGACCGCCGACGCCAGGGCGGCCACGGTGCGCCTTACGGCGTGCCGTGGTGGGGCCTCGGCAATGAGATCTACGGCCCGTGGCAGGTGGGGGCGCTGTCGGCCGAGGAGTACGTGGCCGAGGCCACTCGCTGGGCGCGGGCGATCAGGATGATCGACCCCGGGGCCAAGCTCGTGTCCTGCGGGGAACTGGGCTGGACGGACTGGGACGCCAAGGTCATTGACGGGCTGGCTTCCCTGGTCGACCTGCACTCGCTGCACCTTTACACCGGCTCCGAGGACTACTGGACCAACGTGCTCACGCCCCACGCCGCCGAGCGGGCCATCACCACCACGGCGGCGATGTTGCAGCGTGCCGCCTATAACCACGGCCTCGAGCAGCCGCCCAGGATCGTTTACGACGAGTGGAACGTCTGGTTCCGCAACATGACGGGGGCGCTGGAGGAGCGCTACGTGTTCGCCGACGCCTTGGCCGTCGGCACCTATCTCAATATCTTTGTACGTCACTGCGCCTGGGTAAAGATGGCCAACCTGGCCCAGATGGTCAACGCCATCGCCCCCATCGTGACCACTCCGGACAAAGCCGTGGTGCAGCCCACGTACTACCCCTTCCTTCTGCACTCCCAGGGCCACCTTGACCTAGCCGTAGACGTCTTCGTGGAGGGCCCGACGGTGGGCGCCCCCGGCGAGTACCTAAGCCGCTGGCCGTACCGGGTGGACGACCTGGGGCCGTTCAACCTCGTCGATGCCGCCGCCACCCTCGACCAGGCCCGCCGGCGCCTGGCGGTCACGCTGGTCAACCGCTCCGAGGAGCCCGAGCGGGCTGAGGTCGTATTGCGCCGGGGTTCGTTCGCCGGCACCGCTCGGGTGCGCTGCGTCACCGGCACTGGCCGCCCCTCCGCGGTCGATGGTGTGGAGGAAGCGGACCTCGACGACGCCACCGTAAGCACCCGGGACGCCCAGGTCGTGGTCGAGCTACCGGCCCGCTCGTTCACCCTGGTGGAAGCGGGCCTCCAAGGTGCCTGAGACCCAGACCGGCACCCCGCCGCCTCCCAGCGAAGGAGCCCTCCCAATGCCGACATCAGTATGGACCGATACGGCCAGCGGCCCACTCCGCGAGCTGGGGTACTCGGGGGCCGTCGAGCTGACAGGCGGTCCCCTGGCCGACCGCCTGGCCAACGCGGCCGAGACCTACGGCGGGCTGTCCATGGACAGCATCCTCAAAGGTTTCCGCCAACGCGCCGGGCTTGCTTCCCCCGGTGCCGGCCTGGGCGGTTGGTCGCGCGAGACCACGGAGGCAACGTTCGGGCAGTGGGTCAGCGGGCTGGCCCGGCTCTCGAAGGTACTGGGCGATCGGGACCTCGCGGCGCGGGCCGTGGACCTGGTGGAGGGCTATGCGGCGACGCTCCCCGCCGACGGCCAGACGGCCATGGGCATCTACGGGTGGGAGAAGCTCGTGTGCGGCCTGGTCGACACCGCCGTCTACGGCGGCTACACCCCGGCCCTGGACCTTCTGTCGAAGATCGTGCGGGCCGAGTCGTTCGACCGGACGCGCCTCGTCCCCACGGCCAACGATTTCGCCGGCGCCAGCCCGGCCTTCACGCCGGAATGGTACACCCTCCCCGAAAACCTCTACCGGGGTTACCTGGCCGGCGGGGATGCCGCCCTGGCCGAGTTCGCCCGGCTATGGCATTACGACGCCTACTGGGACTGTTTTGCTGACCAGTCGGGGAAGCCGAAGTCATGGGATATCCCGGTGTGGCTGCACGCCTACAGCCACGTCAACACCCTGTCCAGCGCGGCGGCCGTCTCCGACGTTTACCACGAGCCCCGCTACCTCTCGGTCCTGAAGAACGCCCACGACTGGATGGTCGAGACCCAATGCTACGCCACCGGAGGCTACGGCCCGTGCGAGCTGACGGTGCCCTCCGACGGGACATTGGGCCGCGCCCTGGAGTGGCGCAACGATACGGCGGAGATCGTGTGCGGGACGTGGGCCGCTTTCAAGCTGTGCACCTCGCTCGCGAAAGCCACCGGTGACGCCCGTTATTTCGAATGGCCCGAGAGGCTCCTCTATAACGGGCTAGGGGCCACTATCCCCGTACGACCGGACGGCTTCTCACCGTACTATTCCGACTACCGGCTCGGGTGGGCCACGAAGGCCCCCTACTGGGAACAATGGCCGTGCTGCTCCGGCACCTATGTCCAGGCCGTCGCCCACATCCCGGATCTCGTCTACCAAGCTACCGAGGACGGTATAAGCGTGTCCCTGTTCGTCCCCTCCCGGGTCACCACGGCAATTGGCAAGCACACGGTGGTCCTCGAACAGCGCACCGCTTTCCCCGAAAGCAACGAAACCGTTCTGTCGCTGCGGTCAGACCAGCCGGTCGAGCTCACCCTCCGGGTCAGGGTACCCAGCTGGTCGCGCCGTACCGTGCTCGAGCTGAACGGCATCGCCGTCGACCACTCGGCGGGGCCCGAGCAATGGGTGGCCGTGCGTCGGACCTGGATCCCCACAGACACCCTGACCGTCCGTTTCGACTGCACACTAGGTGCTACAGCGGTGGACGAGTACCACCCCAACCGGGTGGCCATGACCTACGGCCCGCTCGTGTTGGCCCAGGACGCCTCGTGGGCGGCCCCGTTCAGCGCCCCTGTGCCCTGGCCGATGGTCGAGTGGGAGAAGTTCCTCGTCCGCCAAGAGGCAGGCCTCGTCTTTGTCCCCGTTGCTCCCGGCACCGGACGGATGCCGACGGGCGCCTTCCGCCCCTTTTACGACGTCGCCGAGCACTTGCCTTACCGCCTTTACCACGACTTGGACAGGCCCCGGATCATCTGAACGGTGGTTGACCGAAACCCTGACCGAGAAGTAGACAACAGGACCCGGCAAGCGCCGGGCACAAACGAGAGGGGAAAATATGAGACGAGCTCAGCGGAAATTGACCAAGTTGGCAGCCACTTCCATCGTTTTAGGCGTACTAAGCATGGGCGGGGTGAGCGCGGCCAGCGTGCGCAACGCCCCCAGCGTGGAGACGCTACAGATGTGGGCCCGGGCCGACGACGTCGGTTTCCTTCCGGCGCTGGTGAAGTCGTTCAACTCCACCCACTCGACGCTAAAGATCGACCTGACGCTGGTACCCGACGCCGAGGTGGTACAGAAGTACAGCCTGGCCGCCTCCACCGGCTCGGGGCCGGACATCGTCTCCACCGAGATAGGCACCATGGCCACGTTCACGCCGACCAACTGGTACCAGAACATCACATCCCTGGTGAACTCGCTGCCGTACCGGAAGTACCTGAGCCCGGCGCACTTGGGGCAGGCCACCTCCGATGGCGAGATCAAGGGGATCCCGTTCACTGCCGACGTCTCGGTGCTGTACTGGAACAAAACCCTCTTCAGCAGGGCCGGCCTCAACCCCAACGACCCGCCGGCTAACTGGGCACAGATCGCCGCCGACGCCACCAAGATCCGCACTCTGGGCGGTAATACCTACGGGTACTTCTTCTCCGGTGCCTGCGCCGGGTGCATGGCCTTCACCATGCTCCCTTACGTGTGGGCGCAGGGTGGCAACATCCTGAAAGAGAACAGCCCCGTGGGGACGCCGACGCTTTACCCGAACAACGCCCTCTTGTCCACGCTCACCTTCTACCGCCAGCTATGGGCGAGCGGGGCGGTGGCGCCGACGGCCAAGACCGAGAACGGCACCAACCAGTTCGGCTTGTTCTTTAACGGGACGATAGGGATGTTCGTACAGGGCACCTACCCCTTCTCGATCCTGAAAACCCAGTACCCGAAGGTCAAGTTCGGGGTGGAGCTGGTCCCCAGCATGAACGGCCAGGCCCACGCGTCCTATGCCGGCGGGGACAACATCTCGATCACCCGCAATGCCCAGCCCGGAGCCAAGACAGCTCTCCTGTGGTTTGCCAGCCAGGGCGAGAAGGAGCTCGCCAGCCTGGGCGTCATGCCTGCCCGAGAGGATATCGCCGACCAGACCTACGCCAAACAAGACCCCCGTCAAGCGGTGTTCGTGCAGGCGCTTGCCGTCGGCCACACCCCGAGGTCGACCAAAGCCTCCCCTGTGTTGTTCGATAACACCGGGCCTTTCGGCCAGATGATCCAGAGCGCCGTGTTCGGCACTGGCAGCATCTCGGCGGCCATGCAGAACGCCCAAAAGAGCGCCACCCAGCTGATGGGCCAATAACGCTTTCGGGTAGGACCACCTGAGCCCGGCACCACGAACAAGTACTGCCGGGCTCAGGGTGTTACCCCTGGAGGTCACGCCAGCCGGTTGTCCAGCCGGCACAAAAAGAACGAAGGACAGATGAAGGACAATATTCTCGGAGAGCACAGTACATGACGGTCGTCCAGGCAGTGGCCACGACGAGCCCGGCGGCCCGAGGGAGTGCCACCTTCGTGGTGCGCCCGGGTAGGCGCCGCCGGCGGCAGCTGAAAGGCATCATCCTGGTCGCCCCCGCCATGATCTTGATCACGGGCCTATTCGTCGTGCCCCTCGGCCTCGGCGCCTGGATGTCGCTCAACAACTGGCCTCTCCTCGGCAACCATGTCTTTGTGGGGCTCTCTAACTACCGCCAGCTTTTCGATGACGGCGGCTTCGGGCATTCACTGGTCTTCACTGCCGCCTTCACCGTGGTCATCGTCCCCCTCGTCCTGGCCTGTGGGCTCGGCCTGGCGTCGCTCATGCAGCACTCACGCCGGGGCGTGGGCGTTATCCGGGCTGCCGTCATTGCCCCGGTGACGATAGGGTTCGCCACCGCCAGCTACCTGTGGCTCTCGCTGCTCGACCCGTCAACGGGAGTTTTTGACCGGGCCCTGGTGGATCTCCACGTCGTGAGCCATTCGATCAACTGGCTCAACAGCTCCAGCCTGGCCCTGCTCATGGTGGTGCTGGTGACGGTCTGGAAGCTGGCCGGCTTCGCCATGATCGTGCTCATGAACGGCCTTCAGAGCGTCCCTGCCGAGGTGGAGGAGGCAGCCAAGGTGGACGGCGCCCGGCGGCTCCGCGTCCTGTGGAGCATCAAGCTCCCCCTTATGCGGCGCAGCATCGTGCTCGCCCTGGTGTTCGTGGGGCTGGCCGGCATCTTGTCCTTTGACCAGTTTTACATCATGACCGGTGGGGCGCCCAACGACAGCACTATCACGGCCGTCTTCCGCATCTACGATACGGCTTTCATCCAAGGCAACCTCGGCTACGCCTCAGCCATGTCGATGGTGCTGCTGGCACTGGTACTTGTTATCACCCGCATCGAGCTCACCCTGCTACCTCGAAAGGGCGCGTTCTAGCATGGCTGTGAGCGTCCGGGCCGCGGCACCTTCGTTAGCCGTCCGGCCTGCTGGCACAAAGGGACATCGTTTCTCGATCGGTACCTGGTACGCCGTCGCCACCGCTATAGCCCTGCTATTTGCCTCGCCGTTGGTGTTCGGTCTCATCGACAGCCTGAAGTCGCCCGCCGAGGCGGTCCAGAGCCCCCCGGCCTACCTCCCCCACCACCCCACGTTGGGGAACTACACCTCGCTCAACATCGGAGGCCTGGGTGTCGACCGGTTCTTTCTCAATAGCGCCATAATCTCAGTTGCCAGCGTCATCTGCACCGTAGCCATTGCCGGCCTGGCCGCTTACGGCTTTTCCCGGTTCGCATTCCGCGGCTCTCGAGCGGTGTTCGTCGTCATGCTGGCGGCGATCATGGTGCCGTTCCAGGTGCTGATGGTCCCGCTGTTCACCGTCTTGAACGACCTGTCCTTGACCAACTCGTTCATCGGCGTGATCCTGGTCATCACCACGTTCCAGCTACCGTTTGCCACCTTCGTGATCCAGAACTCGTTCTCGTCGATCCCCGAGGACTTCTGGGAAGCCATAGCCGTCGACGGCGCCGGTGACTGGCGCAGCCTCCGGGTCGCCCTGCCCCTGGTCCTCCCCGGGTTCATAACCGCCGCCCTCTTCGCTTTCTTCGCCGCTTGGAACGAGTTCTTCATAGTGCTGATCCTGCTGTCGGAGGAGACCAAGTACACGCTCCCGGTGATGCTCACGACCCTGCTGACCGGTACGCTCGGCAGCATCCACTGGGGGATCTTGGATGCCAGCGTCGTGATCACGGCCCTGCCCTGCCTCATCCTTTACGTGGCGTTGCAGCGGCATTTTGTTCGCGGTGTCATGGCTGGCATGGGGAGGTAGTTGTTTGGAAAAGGTGAACCCTTGGCACGCCGAGGGCGGCGGCCCCGTGGCCCCGACGAGCTCAGCTCGGACCGTCGTGCAGACGTTGCCCCAACGAGCGGTGACCATAACCGGCGGGTTCTGGGGTCGTCGCCAGACGACCAACCGGGTCGTGAGCCTCCCGTCCGGTTTCGTAAGCCTGGAGCGAGCGGGAACGCTGGAAAACTTCCGCCTCGTAACCGGCCACGGTGACGCCGAGGAGCACCGGGGCGAGTACTTCGTCGACTCCGACGTCTACAAGTGGCTGGAGGCGGTCGGCTGGGAGCTGGGGCGGGGCATCGACGACGACCACGCCGCACGCCTGCGCGTCCTTGCCGACCAAGCCATCGCCCTAGTCGAACGGGCCCAGGACGGCGACGGCTACCTCGACACGTGGTTCCAGGTGCGCGCCCCGGACCTGCGCTTCACCGACCTCCCCGCCGCCCACGAGCTGTACTGCGCCGGTCACCTTTTCCAGGCCGCCGTCGCCTGGTGGCGAGGAGTAGGCGACGACCGCCTCCTCGCCGTCGCCGGGCGCCTGGCGGACCACATCGGCGGGGTCTTCGGGCCGGAACGGCGCCAGGGCTTGCCCGGGCACCCCGAGGTGGAAATGGCCCTGGTCGAGCTGTACCGGACGACGGGAAAGCAGGCTTATCTCGACCTAGCCCGTTTCTTCGTAGACGAACGGGGCCATCGCCTGTTGGGCGAGGTCCACTACGGCGCGCGCTACCGCCAGGACGACGAGCCCTTCCGCACCGCCAAGCAGGCCCGGGGCCACGCCGTTCGGCAAGCGTACCTGGCCTGTGGCGCCCTCGACGTCGCCGCCGAGACAGGTGACTGTGCCTTGCTGGACGCCGCGGTGGCCCAGTGGGAGGACATGGTCGCCCGCCGTATGTACCTGACCGGAGGGGTGGGGTCCCGCCACAAGGACGAGGCCTTCGGAGACCCCTTCGAGCTCCCTCCGGACCGGGCCTACGCCGAAACGTGTGCCGCCATCGGCGTGGTCATGTGGAGCTGGCGGCTCCTGCTGGCCACTGGCGACTGCCGCTACGCCGACATGATCGAACGGGCCCTCTTCAACGGCTTCGTCGTTGGGTTGTCCCTCGAGGGTGACACCTACTTCTACGTGAACCCGCTCCAGGTCCGGGCCGGTCGCGCCGATCCCGAGGACGGACGCGGGCGGGCGGCGCGCAGTGGGTGGTTCGACATCGCCTGTTGCCCACCCAACGTCATGCGCACGCTGGCGTCGCTGCAGCACTACNNCCGGGGCAACGGGTCACCTGCAGGGGGCCGAGGCGGGCGAAGCGCCGACGCCGTTGGAGGCCGGGCGGCTTTGGCGCACCCTTCGCTCCTGGCGCCCCGGTGACGTCCTTTTGCTCGAGTTCCCAATAGGAGCGCGCCCTGTCTACCCCCATCCCCGTATTGACGCCGTGCGCGGCTGTGTTGCCTTCGAACGCGGCCCGCTGGTGTACTGCCTGGAGGAGGTCGACGCCGGCGGCACCGACCGGTTCGACGCCTTGCGGGTACCGGCCGACATCGCCCTCTCCCCTACTGGGTCCAAGATCGGCGACGAACCGATGGTGGCGCTCGAGGGCACCGCCGAGCTGGTCCCGGCGGACGACGCGGGCACCTTTCCCTACCGGGCCCAACCTTGGCCGGCGGCACCTACCACCAGCGCCCACCTACGCCTGGTCCCCTACGCCTTGTGGGGCAACCGCAAGCCCGGACAAGCAATGCGGGTCTGGCTGCCGCTGGCCGCGCGCCACACATCCGACCCACCCGAGCGCGGCCCGTCCCATAACACGGGGGTCTCCCGGGTAGCAGTGTCAAAGTGGCCAATAATGCGCCCGGAGGGAACAGGGACAGGGGCGGGGCTGTAAAGCTAGGTCCATGGCTGTTAGGCCTCACTCAAGTTGGCGCCGGCGGTCGTCGCTGACCTGAGGTGCGCCAGTTGTAATGAGCGAGACCTCGGCCGGTACCGCTCAATCAAGGGGGCGGATTTCCGGGGGGGTGGACCATGGCGGCTCGGACCTGAAGGCGAAGCTCACAGTGGGGGGCCTAGCGGTTGCATGGGATCTGGGCCCAAAGCGCGGATCCGGCGCCAACTTCATTGAGCGGCGCCAACTGGGTGCCAACTTGATTGAGCGGGCGCCAACTTCAATGAGCCATGACAATGGCTGTCAAGACTCACCGAACATGATGCCGGAGACCGGCTCTGAGCTGGGAAGGTTCATCTTGATTGAGCGTAGTGGAGGCCATCGTCGCTCATCGAAGTTGACTTTTTCGGGTCAAACCCAGATCGTGCCCGTGCCGGGGCCGGACCTGACCGCTGATATTGGCGACCTTCCGTGTGGTGAGATCAACGGGGCGCTCCGAACGCCGATGTTGGCGCGAGCCGCCGGACTGTTCGTGGGGTGCCCGACCCATCGTTGGACGCCGCGTGCTCAGCGACGGGCCCTGCGCCCTGGCCATCCGGACCAGCTCGACCGCGGCCTGCTGCTCAGCCTGCTTCTTCTTCGCCACATCGTTCAGTGTCGTCGTCATCAGACGCCAACCCTTCCCGCCGGG
>PMWT01000065.1 GCA_003166025.1 Acidimicrobiaceae bacterium
GCGGCGGTACTACGACACCCTGCGCGCTGACCGTCACTTCGCCCATGACGCCGCCTTGCGGGCCTTGGGGAACCGCCTTGTCGGGATCCTCGATGGCTGCTTGCGCCACCGTGCCCTCTACGACGAGCAGATCGCCTGGGGGCACCGCCAAGCCGAAAAAGCCGCTTAGCTCCAACCTATCCCGGCCAATAAGCCACGCGCCAGTGGCCTGGTTCAACGCGCCTCTCAGCTCGCCAAAGGAGAAAACCCCGATGCAGAAAAGTTGTCCACAACCCCTTGACTTTTATCACCGTAGGGTGTCTTGTCACCGGTACCGAGGTCATCCCCGGCGTGCCGCACGTCATCGGGGTGCGTACCGAGGTCGGCGAGACGATCGACGCCCGCGTCGTGGTCGACGCGGGCGGGAGACGATCGCCGCTGTCGTCCCTGATCGAAGCGGCCGGCGGGCGCCGTCCGCCAGAGCACGCCTTCGAGGCAGGTTTCGTTTACAACACGCGGTACTACCGCGGCCCGCAACTGCCCGAGCCGCGCGACGACCTGCTGAGCGCCATAGGTTCGATCTCGGTCCTGACCCTCCCGGGCGACAACGGGTGGTGGTCGGTGACCCTTTACCACTCGCCCAGGGACAAGCAGATGCGCAAAGTCCGCGACCCCAAGGCCTTCGGGCGGGTCCTTCAAGCGCTGCCGAACCACGCCCACTGGGCGAACGGCGACCCGCAGGGCGACATCTTCTCGATGGCCGCCACCGCCAACACCACACGGGAGTTCGTCGTCGACGGGAAGCCTTGCGCCACAGGGGTCGTGCCGCTCGGCGACGCATGGGGCTTCACCAACCCGTCGATCGGGCGGGGCATCACACTGGGGCTGATGCACGTCGTCGACATGGCGCCCGCCATTGCCGAGCACATTGACGACCCGCTCCAGCTCGCCGGCGAGTGGGAGCGGCGGACCGGGGACCGGCCAGCTAGATGGCACGCCGCCACCGTCGGCTTCGACCGCCTTCGCGCCCCCCAGGTTGATGCGTTCCTCCAGGGCCTGGACGACCCCTTCGACCCTTCTGACCCGAGCGTGGCCGGGCCGCGCGCTTTCGCGTCGGCAGCCCACTACGACCCCCAGGTGCTCCAGTGGTTCTTCGAAGTGACGGGCTGTTTCACCTTGCCCGGCGACGTGATGGCCCGCCAAGGGGTGCTCGAGCGGGTACGCGAAGTGGCGTCATCGGCTCCGCCGTACTCGTCGCCCGGGCCTAACCGGGCCGAGCTCGAGGAGGTGCTCGCCTGACATGTCCCAGGCCCGAGCCGTGTTCGTGCACGGCAACCCCGAGACGGCTGCCATCTGGGGACCGCTGCTCGCCGAGCTGGGGCACCCGGACACGGTCACCCTGTCTCCCCCCGGCTTCGGCGCCCCGGTCCCTGACGGCTTCGGGGCGACAGCAGACGAGTATGCGGAATGGCTGGCATCAGAGCTCGAGCAACAAGGAGCGCCGGTCGACCTGGTCGGCCACGACTGGGGCGGCGGCCACGTGATCCGCGTCGCGATGGAGCGGCCAGACCTGGTCCGCTCGTGGGCGATGGACATCGCCGGCTGCTTTGCCCCCGACTACGTGTGGCACGACCTGGCCCAGGTGTGGCAGACGCCGGGAGCAGGCGAGGAGTCGGTCGCCCGGAGGGCGTCGATGTCGCTGGCGGACAGGGCGTCGATGTTCGAGTCGCTCGGGATGACGCCCGACATCGCCCGCGCCGTGGCGCAGGCCAACGACGGCACCATGGGCCACTGCATCCTCTCGCTCTACAGGTCTGCGGCCCAGCCAGCCATGGCGCGCCTCGGACTGGCGCTGCCAGCTGCCCCGGCCCGTCCCGGCCTGGTGATCATCCCGACCGAGGACGGGTACACCGGCGGCGAAGCGCGGGCCCGCTGGTCGGCCGGGCATGCCAATGCCGAAGTGGCCGTGCTGCAAGGCCTCGGCCACTGGTGGATGATCCAGGGCCCCGCCGCCGGCGCCGCTGCGTTGCGGGAGTTCTGGAGCTCCCTATGAGGCGGCTTGGGGGCTTGTCCGGCGACCAGCGGACAACCTCGCGGCGCAGCGCAGCCCGCCAAAAGTAGCCGGAGCAGGATCTCCCACCGGGAACGGCGGCGCGTTATGCATGAGACCAGCGTCTGGTCGGCGAGCGCATCGTCGTCGTTCTGCTCGGATTCCCATGGAAAAATAAGGGTTCTCGGGCAGCGCAAAAAAGACGTTCGGCGTGGCATGACCACCCCCGCCCGCACTCGACGCATCGCTGGATCAGGCGAGCCGCAACGTGATGAACGGTTCCTGGTCACCAGGGGGAAGGTACCGGGAGACCTCTACGAACCCATGGCCGAGAGCGAACCGCAGACCATCAAGGTTCGACGCCAGGACAATGGTCTCGAAACCGGGGCCGCCGAAGCCGCGTGCGACTTTCATCGCTTCGAAGAACAGCTTCTCGCCGTACCCCCGTCGGCGGTGCTCCGGCAGTACCCGGGCGATGACCGTGAACGTTGCCCACCTCGTCGGGGGGCCTAACTGTCGTGCACCCGATCAAGCGCTCGCCGGCATAGGCGACTGTCAGGAGATAGCGGCCTGCCCGCTCTCGCACCTCGTCAGCCGTGAGCGGCGCGGTGGGCATCACGGCGTTGTGGACATGGCGCCAGCCTTCGACGGTCATAAGTGCAAGTGGACCAGCCGTACTCGGCCACCGACCTGTTCCGCCAGGCAGACGACGAAACCAGGGTCAAGCCGGGGCCAGTTCCAGAACACGACCGCCAGGCTCCCAAAACCCCAAGCGTACGGTCCGTCCCAGTCGGCGAGGAGTTGGACGCTCCCGCAGTGCGGGCACCCGTACGAGACAGCGTCGTCTCCTTCGTACCAAGTGGCGGCCGCGTCGCCCCAGTCCTGTCCGGGTTCAAAGCACGCCCTGCAGTCGGGGCAGGTCAGTTCGGCCCCGTTGCCGCCGCTGGTGTGGACCGTTCTGCCGACGACCACTTCGACCCCGTTGGCCCGAAGCGACCCCAGCTGCTCGACGGTGACCGAGCCGCGATGACTTCCGGATATCGCGGCCATGAAGTTGGGCCCTGGCGCGTGGCCCTTTTTGGTGCCCAGTAGGCAGTCCGTCGGCTCAGCGCTGACGAACGCCTCTGAAATGAGCCATCCGAGGGCGGCTCTTCCCCGAACTGGCGCGTCTGCGAGCGGGCAATCGATGGCCACTACAGTCTCAGCGCCATCGCTCACAGCAGCAGGCTAGCTGGCCACCTTGGTGCCAGGTGAGCCTCGACCGGGGCCCAAATGCCAAGGCGATCTGAGCGGACGATCTGTGCCTGGGCGGGACGCCTGGTCCGAGCGCCGACCCGTCTCGATATGGACGGATTCTGCTTGTAAATCCAGCAGTTATCAGCCACACATAACAGGGATTTCTGTGGCCGGTGTGCCTATCGACTCCAGAGGTACGGGGTTGTGGTGGAGACCTTGACGAACCCGGATCGCTCGAGGATGGGACGTGAGTATTCGGTCGAGTCGCTGTGGACGAGGGTCTTGCCCGCCGCTAGGGCTGACCGGGCCCGTGCAGCAGTAAGCGCCCGGTAGATACCCTGGCCGCGCCACGCCTCGAGGGTGGCTCCCCCCCAAATTCCGGCGAAGTCTGTGCCGGCGACGGGTTCGAGGCGACCAGCAGCCACGATCTTCCCTCGGGCCTCGGCGACCCATAGTTCCGTCCCGTCGTCGAGCGCTAGACGACGCAAGAGCGCCAGCACCGTTTCATCCGCGATCGTGCTCTTGAAGACTGTGTCCTGCATCACGGCCATGGCGCGAACGTCGTCTGCGTCGCGGACTTGGTGTAGCGTAACGCCGGCAGGCAAGGGCACGTCGACGTCCAGCAGCTGCGCCCGTCCGATCATGATCGACTCTGGCTCCTCAGGCTTGAACCCGTTGGCCAGGAGCCACTCGTGGAGCTCGGGGATCCCATCATGGCCGCGGGTCTTCCACTCAACTCGGGTGACCTCGGGATCCTGACGGTAATGATCCAGGACCTGGGCCACCAGCTGCGGCAGACGCTCGGCCTCGGCGCCGTGGAGGTGTGGATAGGTCACGAAGCCTCGGCCGCCCGCAAACGTCGCCAGGCGAAGGGAGCCGACGCGGGTCACAGCGATGGCGCTCTGGGTCTCTGCATCCGTGCGCAACTGCCGGTCGTAAGCCAGGAGAAGATCTTCGACGTCCGTCACGGTTCCCCAGCGTGGCCGATGGTGGGCCAGGCCGCCAACGGGTTTCACCTCGGCCCGCAGGCAACGATCCATCATGTGCGTCGAGCGAGGCCAGCACCTCAGGCCGCACTCGGCGCTCGGGGCCGCCTTGCAGGTGGTAGAGATGACGGCGTGGAACAAAGGGTCAGTCTCATAACGCTCGGGGTGTCGGACCTGGGCCGTGCGCGGTCCTTCTACGAAGAGTTGGTCATGCGAGCCACGTTCCACCAAACGGCCAAGCGCTTCCTCGGTGCCGCCGAAGGCTTCTTGCTCTCTGACCCTCTGAGCACAAAGGTCGTTGCTGTTCTTGCTGGCCGCATCGCCGCCGAGGCTCAGCCCCTCAGTGACGACTATCTCTGGGCCACCGTCGAGGACGATGACGGGCGTGTGCTCGGGGTGGCCATGCACACACCGCCCCACGGTCTTTTTGTGTCCCGGATGCCCGCCGGGGCGGCGGCAGTCCTGGCCGGTGCCCTCGCCGACGCCGGCCGCGCCCTACCCGGTGTCAACGGTGCTGTCAGCGCCACCGCGCCGTTCGCTGGTGCGTGGGCCGCCCTCACTGGACAGGCCTCGACGGTGGTCACCGCCATGCGTATGTACCAGCTCGGCGAGCTGGCTCGGCCGTCCGGCGTGCCCGGTCGCCCCGCTGTGGCCGCTGCACCAGCCGATGTTGCCCTTGTTGCGAGCTGGTTTGGCGCCTTTCACGACGAGGCCCAACCCCACGCACCGGTCGAGGACTGGCGCGCCTTGGCGGCGCGACGGGTCACCGCCGGAGAGATCCACCTATGGCATGACGGTGGTGCACCAGTTGCTCTCGCTGCAGTCAGCGCCGCCGTCACCGCAGAAGCGACCGCGGCCGCTCTGACGGGTGGGGCCGAGCACGTAACTCTCTATACAGACCTCGCCAACCCGACATCGAACTCCATCTACCAAGCGATCGGCTACCGGCCAGACCACGACGCCGAAGAGCGGACCTTTCAGTGACCAGCGCGCCGACGGCGATCTGGACGGGTGATCTGCTATCGAGTGGGCGGCACGCGATTGGCCGCGATGAAGACGTCGAGGGCGGCGACCTGAAAACGTACACACCGGCCAACCTTGACCGCCGCCGAACATCGGCTTTGCCAGAGCTTTCGGACGTGCCTCGGTGCCGTGGACAGGTAGAGGGCTGCCTCTTCGTAGTTAAGTAGACCGCGTTGCCTACCGGGCTCGGCGACGCCCCCTGCGACGCGTTGCGCGGTCGGAACGACGAGATCACTGGGCACCAGTACCTGTTTGCGCGTGGACTGCACGGATCCTCCTTAGTGTCAGTGGCCCGGGGAGCGGGCCTCTCACGGGGAGGGGCCGGGGTGGCGATGTCTGCGTGCGAAAATGGAGGCTGGCGCTCCGGGAAGGCCCCGTCGTCGCGCAGCGGGCCTGGTCGGAGGGTGCCGACGCCGCGCCGGGCCGCTTGAAAGGGGGACTCGAACGCTGGTCGGCCATGGCCGTGAGGAACGTGACGGTGAGAACAGCCTAATCAAGGTCCCTGGGACCGTCAGTCATGGGCGCTTTGCCATCACTGCCGCAGGGCCCCGACGACATGGGCCCAAGGACCCTGACGCCGCGCCACACGCCGGCCCTATTTTTCTGGCTAACCGAGGAGGATCCAGGTGCACGGGGGCGGCCTGCCCAAAGGGGACGCCGTCGACCAAGCCTCGTCGCGAAAAGCTATCCGACGCTCCCACGCTTGGACCAACAGGCGCCAGCGCCCTTACATGGAGGGCCACGATGAGCACAATGAGGCGCCTGTTTTCTCAGACCCACGAAACACATAACGGTCCCACGCTGCTCGCACACCTGCGCCACTATGGCGGGGTATCAGGGTCGCAATCCCGGCTGCGCCTGGTAACTCTCTTGGGCATAGGAGGCCTGGTCGTCCTGAATGGGGCCGACGTTGTCACCACCCATCTCCTCTTGGCTCACGGGGCAGTAGAGGCAAACCCTCTATCCTCCATCCTGCTGGCGAGCGCAAGCTTGCTGTGGGTGAAGTTGGCGATCCTCGGTGCTTTGGGCGTCATGGTTATTAGGCATCGTCCCCGCTTTGGCGTGATGGCCGTAGTGTTCGTGACGCTCGGAATGTACGCTACGGCCGTCCTTTCCAACTTGCTCATCCTGAACATTGTCATGAGATAAAGGGGCAGCCAAGCATGGCCGTGGAGTCGACCAGGGCGGCCCGCAGGGCAGGACAAGCCATGCCCACGATCTCACTCTCGGCACGATCTTCATGACCGTCGCTCTCATCTGGTCGTACAAGGGCGACATCGTGTCCAGGATCACGTGGTTGCGGCGTATCGCCCCGTAGCTGTTGAGGTGCATGCTCACGTACCGGGCGACGACGCCGCCGTCGTGGTAGATGAACCAACTACCCGTAGAAAGAACACCGCTTATCGGCGTCTCTTCCCCTGGTGGTAGTCGTTGGTGTTGCGCATCAACCACGTACCCACTACTCCCCTGATGGCCGCGTCGTCCACTGGTCTACGCCTCCGTTTTCTCCTCGTGACCTGCTCCGTTAGGGCCCCTACCCCACCAGCCAAGGTGGCCTTGGCCGTCGTACGCGGCATCGCCGGGCGCGCCCGGACCATCGGCAAGTTCTGGGCCGACCTCACCCGCAGCCTGGTACGGGTCTTCGTCCCCCTGTCGGTCCTGGGNNGGCACTAACGGCGGCAGCTTCTACGGGGTTGGCGGTGCTCACCCGTTCGAGAACCCCACTGGGTTCACCAACATGTTCGACCTGTTGTTGGTCATAGTGCTGCCCTTCGCCATCGCCTTCATGTTCGGCCGGCTCATCGGCAGGCGCCGCCAAGGGCATGCTCTCGTAGCGGTCATGGCCCTGTTGTTCCTGGCCCACACCGTGGTCTCCATGCAGGCCGAGGCCCACGGCAACGCCCTCTTGCCAGCCGGCGTCTCCCAGGTGGCCAGCGCCGACAACCCGGGCGGCAACATGGAGGGCAAGGAGCTGCGCTTCGGCGCGGGCGGGTCGGCCCTCATGACCGTGGGGACGATGGGGACCACCGCCGGTGCCACCGACTCGGCCCTGGACAGTTACACCCCTGTCGGCGGGGCGGGGGCGTTCGTGGGGATCCTGCTCGGCGAAGTCAGTCCCGGCGGCGAGGGTGGCGGCCTGTGCAGCATGCTCGTGTTCGCGCTGCTGGCGGTGTTGGTGGCCGGGCTCATGGTAGGCCGGACGCCGGAGTTCCTCGGCAAGAAGATCCGTGGCCCGCAGATGATGCTGGTCGTCACTTACGTGCTCACCATCCCGACCGTTACGCTGGTGTTGGGGAGTCTCTCGCTGGTGGTCAGTTCGGGCAGCAAGGCCATCTTGAACCGGGTTTCCACGGCTTAAGCGAGGTCACCTATGCGTTCGCCTCGGTGGCCAACAACAACGGTTCTGCCTTCGCCGGCCTGGCCGCCAACAGTGATTATTACAACACGCTCCTCGCCCTGGCCATGCTGGTTGGGCGTTTCGTGCCGATCGTGCTCGCCCTCGCCATCGCCGGGTCGCTGGCCGGCGCCCGCGTGCACGCCCGCACCAGGGCGACGCTCGACACAACGGGCCCGACTTTCGTGGTCTTTTTGCTCGGGGTGATCGTTATCGTTGGGGGCCTCATTTACTTGCCCATGCTCATCTTGGGCCCGATCGGAGAGCGCATCGTGGGATGAGGGGACACCTTGCCGGTGGCGCCGTCAACCGGGAACGCGTAAGCCGGGCGCGCCCTGCCGGCGTGTCACTCTAGTGAGCCGTCTTTTGGAGCTTGGTGGGCGAGGGCCCGATGATTGCGACCCGGTCGACGACGGCGGCCGGTTCCGTCGCGTCCTGGTACCGATCGACTCGTACGGGCGGGCAACAAACGCGTTAGGGCTCGCAGTACGTATGGGTCGTACAGCCAGCACCGAACTGAGCCTTGCGCATCCCCGGGTCTGGGGCCCGGCCGGCCCGAGAGGGATGGCGAGAGGCCGCATAACGGTCCGGGGTAAGACTCGGCATTTTGGGCACGAGCAGGGATTGCGCCGTGAAGGGCGGAGATTCCTCCTAGTTTCCTATAAATCCTATAGCGTTTATAGAACTACTGTCGTCCTATGTTCCAAGGTCTCAACCGCCGCGGCGGACGTGGTTTCGTAGCCGTGCTAAGAGCACTGGCTCTCGGCGAGGACCAGCTCCGCGGTTTGGTCCAGCGTCTCGGCAGCGTCGTCGGGCTGCTCCAAGAGGCCGATGTGGACGAGCGCAGGCAGTTCTACCAGGAACTCGGCCTCAACCTCATTTACCAACGCCTCGACGGGCGGGAGAAAGTGAAAGCCTCGTTAGGCGTGGAGTTTTCGCGTGTCGGAGGGGGGACTTGGTACAAAACTCCACGCCGGGTCGGAGGCGCTGACCTGTGGCTACCTGCGGCGTGACCAGGGACCTTGGATGCCGCCTCGGCCGTTGGCCCTCTTCGTGAGACGTTTGGCATGCCGAGTTGCGCTGGACCCGGCTCACAAAGATGCCGGTCGGGGTTGCGCATACACCGTCCGATGGCCGTACAATGGACGTACATATTTTCGAGAGGCTGAGCTTATGGGCACGACATCGCGGCGAAGGGACCGGCGCATGGACCTGCGTACGACATCAGAGGAGCGCGAGCTCATCGACCGCGCCGTGGCCGCCACGGGCACCGACCTCACCGACTTCGTCGTCTCGCACGCCTATGACGCCGCGCTCCGGGTGCTTGCCGACCGCGACCGCTTCGAGCTCGATGCCTCGGCTCTCGAGGCCTGGGAGGCCGTCAACGCTCGCTCGGCTCGGGAGCTGCCGGGTTTGCGAGAATTTATGCAACGCCCCTCGCCCTTTAGCGAGTGAGCCCCTCGTACCGGCCCCCTGAGCCACTCGCCGAGCACCACGACCTGAGCGGGTTCCGGTGCCGCTCATCGGAGCAGACCGACTGGCTCTTGCGTTACGCCCGCCAGTCGGCCACGACCGGGACCACGCGCGTGTTTGTCGTGACCGAGCACGGGGACGACCAAGTCATTGCTTACTACGCCTGGTGCATGGCACAGGTCCACGCTGAGGCCGCACCCGTCCGCCTACGCAAGGGGGCCGGTCGGTACCCTCAGCCGGTCGCCCTGCTGGCCCGGCTCGGCGTCGACATCGACCACGAGGGCAACGGGCTCGGGACGGGCCTGCTCCAGGACGTCTTCGCCCGCCTGGTCGGGCTCGCCGACGACATCGGTTGCCGGGGCCTGCTCGTCCACGCCGAGTCACAGCAAGCGCGAGATTTCTACCTCCACCTCGTACCCGAGCTCGAGCTCAGCCCTACCGACGACCTGCACCTTGTCCTGGTCATGAAAGACGCCCGTCGCACCCTCCTGAGTTGACAGCGCGGGCTCGCCACCGGACTGTTCGTGCCCACGCCCCTTGCGAAGCACCCGTCCCTGTTGCACCTGCCAGCACCGGGCGTCGTTGTGGCCGGCGCGTCGGCGCGGCAGTCTGATGGAGATGAGCTTCGTCACCACTACCGGAGTTGAAAACCCCATTGACGGGTCTACCGCCGAACCCCGGACATGAGCACGACGCGTACCGGCGTCCCAAGCTACAAGTGGGAGTTCAAGGCGCGCTTTAGGCGCCACGCTTTCGGCTGGAGGTCGCAGCCTGCCGTCCAGCGCGTGAAAGAGGCGGTAAGCGAGATCAAACAGGTGGCCCGACGTGACCCGGTGCTGGCAGCCGAGGGAGCGGTCAGCTTCCTCGAGCGCCTCTCTCCGGCGCTGGAGCAGGTCGACAGCTCTTCGGGGGCGATGGGTACAGCAGTCAACAACGCCCTGCGGGCGCTGGTCCCCATCATCACCGACGCGCCGGCGGGGCCCTCGGTCAGGGAGGCTTGGCTCGAACGACTTTGGGCGGCGCACGAAGCCGACCAGGTGCCGTACATAGAGATCCTCGCCAATTACTGGGGAGAGCTCTGCGCCTCGAAAGAAACGGCCTCAGAGTGGGCCGACCGCCTCGTCGACGTCACGCGCATGGCCTTGAGCCCCGACCCGAGCCTGCGTGGCCACTTCCACGGGACCTCCGCCTGCCTGAGCGCCTTGTACCGGGCACAGCGCTACGACGAGGTCGTAGACATCGTCAGCGGCGACTGCATCTGGCCCTACAAGCGCTGGGCAGTGATGGCGCTGGCGGCCACGGGCCACAAGGCAGAAGCGCTGCGCTACGCCGAGAGCTGCCGGGGGCCCTGGACGTCGGAAACCGACGTCGACAGGCTGGGCGAGGAGATCCTCCTGTCGTCCGGCTTGGTCGATGAGGCTTACGGGCGGTACGGCCTGCGGGCGAACCGGGCCGGCACGTACCTCGCCACATTCCGCGCTGTGGCCAAGAAATATCCTCACAAAGACGTCCGCCAGATTTTGGCGGACCTCGTGGGGACGACTGCTGGAGACGAGGCCAAGTGGTTCGCCGCGGCCAAGGAGGCGGGCCTCTTCGACGAGGCCCTCGACCTCGCCGCCCGCTCGCCTTGCGACCCCAAAACGCTGGCCCGCGCCGCCCGGGACTTCGCAGAAAAGCAACCAGCCTTTGCCCTCGGCGCCGGGCTCCTCTCGCTCCAGTGGCTGGTTGCCGGCTACGGCTACGAGGTCACGAGCGCCGACGTCTGGGCGGCGTACACGCACACCATGAAAGCGGCCGCTAACGCCGGTAACGGCGCACAAACCTTGGAGCGCGTCAAACAGCTCGTCGGAAACGAGGGACCTGGGGGTTTCGTTTCGAGGGTCCTGGGCAGAGAACTCGGCGTCTGAGAGCTAGAAACTCCAAGACCCTCGCCGCCGACGACGCCCCGACAAGTTTTCGTGTGTCGGAGGACCGACTCGAAACTTTGCTGCACGCCCCCTCGCAGTGGATAGTGGCTGGTCAGAGTTCTCTCGGGCTGCTTGATCGTCCACCGGCTCTCTAGGCTTGACCACGCACTTACGACGCTCAAGGACCAGTTATTGGCCTCTCCCTCGCGTGCCGCCCCTGCACGTAAGCAAAAAACGGCCCGATGAAACCCATAACATGTAATATCGCGATATCATGGGTTTCATCGGACATGCCAACGAGCTAGGAGGAAGGCTGGAGGACCGCCTTCGGGCGCTCCCGACCATGTTCACGTCCAAGACGGCCCGAGAGGTCGGGCTGAGCTGGGAAGACCTCTATCGCCTACGTGACCAGCAGATAATCGTCGAGCTGTCGCGAGGCCTCTACCGGCGAGCCAGTGCCGGGCCGCCCACTATGCCCGACCTGCTCGCGGTCTCGGCCCGAGCACCCAGGGGAATGATCTGCTTGGTCTCTGCGCTTGGATATTGGGACCTCACCGACGAGATGCCGGGCGTCGTCGACCTGGCGGTGCCGCGCGGCACCAACCAGCCGACGATTACTTACCCGCCCACCAAGGTCCATGTCTTCCAGGCCGCCACCTTTGACCTCGGCCGAACCCAGGTCCCGGTCGGACCCGAGGAGCATATCTGGGTCTCGGACCGCGAGCGGACCATCGTCGACTGTTTCCGGCCTCGCACGGGGGTCGGAACTTCAATTAGCTACAACGCTCTGCGCTCCTACGTGGCGTCCCCGGAGGCCAAGCCGGGCCGGCTATTGGACTTGGCCCGGGCGCTGAGGACGTTCGCTGTCGTCCGCCATGCCCTTGAGGTCTTGAGCTGATGTCGCGGCCCACCAGGGCGGACAGGGCTGGGCAGGTCTACCTCGACCTGCAGCGCCGAGCGAGACAAGCCGGGCGAGGCACTCAGGAGTTCCTCGTGCGCTATGCCCTCGAACGGTTCTTGTACCGGCTCGTCCAGACACCCTGGCGCAACCGCCTCATCCTGAAAGGGGGCATGCTGCTCGCGGTGTACGACGTTCGACGCGCCACGCAAGACATCGACATGGCGGCCCGAGCGCTCGATAACGAGGAGCAAGAGCTTGCCAACTGGCTGCGGGACGTTTTCACCGTCGAGGTCGACGATGGCGTGGTCTTCGACACGGGTTCGCTCAGGGTCGAAGTGATCCGCGAAGGTGACCCCTACCCAGGCATCCGCATCGACGCTGAAGCCCGCCTGGCGACGGCCAAGATCCCTCTGAAGGTTGACGTCAACTTCGGTGACCCGATTGTTCCAGGGCCGGCGACCGTGAGTTACCCGTCGCTATTGGGCAAATCCTTCAATCTTTTGGCGTACCCTCTGGTAAGCGTCCTCGGCGAGAAGGTCGAGACCATGGTCCGGCGTGGTGACGCCAACACCAGAGAGCGGGACTTCTCCGACGTGTGGTTGCTCACTCGCATGCACTCGGTCGACGCGTCAGAGTTCCGAGCCGCATTAGAAGCCACCGCGACTTTCAGGGGCACTGTGCTCGTGCCCTTGCGGCAGGCCCTGACCTCCTACGGCCAGATGCGACAGAGCGCTTGGTCGAACTTTGTGGACCGCGCCGGTCTTGTCGGCACCGTGCCGGAGCAGCTCGAAGGCGTTTTACGAGGTGTAGCTGCTTTTGCCGAACCCGATCCTGTCTGGTGAGGTCACCAACGCCGCCTGGAACCCTAGTTCGGGAACCTGGGAAGTAGCCTGACCTTGAACCGATGAAAGCCACGACACGACGAGCCGGAGCGTCATGGATTTCATCGCTGACCGCCCGCTGGTGATGCGGCGGACAGTTGCCTCCATCGCTGCGGGCTCGCTCGCATTGCTCGTCATCATCGTGACGATCGTGCCACTGCCTGTTCCTTGGCGCGAGCTGTCGTGACAGAGGAGGCACCCATACCGGCCCGGAGTTTTGCCGCGGCGATCACGAACTGGTGAGCACCGTGAAAGGGCGAGTGTCCATCGAGGTCCGCCCCAGCGGCTATCTGGGCCCGCTTTCGTAGTCGCTCCCGGGGAAGGCTACGCGCTGTCTGATAACCGGAACCCCCAATGCCTGGAGCTCGGAGGGGGTCAGCTTCAACGCCACCATTATCAAGACGGGCACCGAGAGCTATCGGCTGCGAACCACCAAGAGCAAGGCACGTGAGGCTTAGGACAGCTCGCTTCCCCTCTCAGCTATGGAGCCCAGTGGTGCCGCTATTCAGGACGCTCTGCACCCAACTGCGGAAGTTATCGAGCGCCGCCTCCAAGTGCTCATCGCTTGCCAGGCCCGGCGGCGCCCATGGTTCGCTTCTCAGTTCGTACTCGCTGTCGATCGGTGACCACATCGACTCGAAGTCTTCCCGGACCACTGGGTCGTGGGGGTCAGCCTCGACGAACAGGCCCCTGAGGTCGCTGACCAGCTTGGCTAGATCGAGCCGCCCGGCACGCAGGTTGTCGATCAGGTCGAGCATCTGCGCCCACATCAGCCGCTGGTGGTCGTCCACGGCGCCGAGTCTCGCTGCGAGCGCCTACCCTGATCAAGCTCAAGTGGGGCGCGCCTGAGCACGGCGTGGGGCCGGTCCTGCATTACATTTCCACCTCTTTGACGCGAACCCACGTGGTTGCCACTCGGGGGCGAGGACTCGAACTTATGGTGGGGCCATGTTGGCCGATCCGGCCCGTGCCGCCACGTCCAGGCTGACTCCCACAAACTGGGCCCGGGGCCGTAGGTTCTTAACATGATGGCTCAAACTCCTTCTCTGACAAGGGGTTTGGGCCATCTTCGCAGCTCACGGGCACCAACGGGTGGATCTGCGGAGCCTCTGCAACCCGTCTACCAGGGCTTTTGCCCTGCGAAAATCACCGGGAAGTAGCTAGCGCCGACGCCATCCTCGAGAAGGTCCGCCGTGGCCGGGTCGCCCTTGAAACAATCAACGGATAAAAGCGAGACACTACACTAACAGGGAGGCGGCGAGTCCATGGCGTCCTCACCGAGCACCCAGAGATGTCGCCAATGTCCGAATTGGTGAGGTCGTATTGGTCGTCGGTTATGTCTAGCGAGATCTCTGAGACACAACCAGCCGATGATGTCACCGACAGCTTGATATACCCTCCTTTCCTTAATAGCGTGGGGAGCAGGCGCGTTCGCGCTCTGCGGAGTCATCCAGGTACGGCCCGATGATGGCTGAGGAAATCGCCAATCCCTTAGAGGCACGCCGTAAACGGCACTGGTACGGTCCGAGATGTAGCTGTTGCGAAACCCCCGGTACGCCTAGGGCCGGGGGTCGAGCACCAGCCAAATCACCGAAGACACTTACCTCAAAGACTTAGGCTGGGGAACGTCTGGTGTGACCAGATAATGCATGAAACGGCTGAACACCTTTTCGACAAACTAACGATCGACGCCACCGGTGCGGGGAAGACCACTTGGGTTGTGCCGGGCAACGTCGTCATCTCGCGCTGCTGAATGGAGCACCAATGAAAACCCGCGCCCCAGTCCTCCCAGGGCACGTTCGGCGATTGGCCGACCGTCCGATGGTCGGCACCGTTCCCGTGCCCGGCTACGCGGCCATGTTCAACGCCGGGGTGCTTTACCATGAGGGCGCCTATCACCTTTTCGCCCGGGGGGTGCGTTCGGGCTACCGCCGGAACCCGGGCCCTGGCGACCGGTTCCTCGACTACATCTCCGACATCGTTGTGTTCATCTCCGCCGACGGTCTGGGCTACTCGTTCCAATACGTGCTGGCCCGAGGCGGGAGAGGGCACGCCGCCTGTTTCGAAGACCCCCGCGTCCAGCGGGTGGTCTCCTGTGGCGCCGAGCAGCTGGTGATCACCTATACCGCCCTGCCTCCGGCTGGCAGCGGGCTCCCGTGGCGGATCGGCGCTCACCGGCTGGGCTGGGATGGGCAACGTTTCTTTCTCCGGCCCGGCAGCGGGCGGCTGCTTGGCCCTGAGGGTGTCCCGAACAAAGACGCGGTCATCTTCGCCTTGGCCGACGGGCGAGTGGCCATGATCCATCGCATCCATAACAACATGCAGCTCGCCGTGTTCGACGATCTTGACCATCTATGGAACGCCGGCCCCGAGTACTGGGAGCTCTACCTTGCCGACCTCGAGGTCCACACCCTGCTGCGCCCGAGCCCGGGTGCGCTCGGGGTGGGCGCGGGCGCCCCGCCCGTGGCGACCGAGGAAGGGCTCCTGTTGTTCTTCCACGAACGCCGCGCCGATGGCTCCTACACGATGAACCTGGCGCTGCTGGATCCCAGCACCGGGGAGGCGCTGAGCCGTCTGCCTTCCGCCATCCTCGAACCGGAGCTCGAATGGGAGCGGCGTGGAGACGTCGACAATGTGGTCTTCGTCCAAGGCGCCCATCGCGACGGTGACCACCTATACCTGACGTACGGCGCAGCCGACCGTTACGTCGGCGCAGCCACGGCATCAGTTGCTCATCTCCTGGACGCCTTGGCGGCCGCCGCCTGAGTCTGGCCGTGAGTTTCGCCAGGTGGCCGGAGAGCCGGCTTTGGCATACCGGCGAGGTGAAGCATGGTGGCGACGAACACCAGTGTCGCCTCTGCTCCCTGGTTGCGGTGGACCCCAGTTCGTCCCAGCCCGTCTTGGCAGACATGCCTCTCCAATACCGTCGTCCCCGGCGTTGCCGGCCTCGGCGCATTCGGCCCCACCACGGGACAGGCGGCACGGGTGCCCTGGTAGGGCTTCTCCACCCCCGTCCCGGTCGTCGGGGAAGAACAGCACCCGGTCCCGGCACGACGGCAGGAGGCCTTGGTGTGCCAGGCCGGCCGGGCGGCAGGTCATCGAAGCGCCAGCCTGGACGTCCCAGCTCGGCGGCAGGTCTGGTCGTGCTCAGGCCCTCGCCTTCCGGGCCGGCTTACAAGCTTTGGCGAGTGCTCGGCCCGTTCCATGCTCGTACGCGGTCAGGTGGCCGGCGCAGAGCTGCACGACGGCATCTGTGGCGAGCTCGGCGCAACCCTGACGGCGACAGACGACGGGCCGGCCTTGGCCACGGTAGGTAACGCTGGCGTTGTGTGGTTTGTCCTTCAACCAGCCACCTGAGAATAAAATCTCGGTACCTCCTTAAATAGTGCACGCCGGCGCCGACCAGGCGACGGCGGTTAGCCGCTCAGCCGACCTAGGAGCTCGGCCACGTCGACCAGGGCGAAGCCGACGGCGCTGTCGGAGAACCCGTACGGGAGGACCAGAGCCTCACCGTGGAGGAGCGCCCCGCAGGAGTAGAGAACATTTGGCACATATCCCTCGCGTTCGTCTTCGTTGGCCACGAGGAGCGGGCTTGGGAGCGTTGCGAGCACGCGGCAGGGGTCGTCGAGGTCGAGGAGGATGGCACCGAGGGCATATGTACGCATCGGCCCCACGCCGTGGGTCAGGACAAGCCAGCCCTCGGGTGTTTCCAGCGGCGACCCGCAGTTGCCCACCTGGACCAGCTCCCACGGTCGGGGGGAGAGGTCCAGAGTGGTGGCTTGGGCCCACTCGCTACCATCGTCGGACACCGTGACGGCCAGCCGCTCGCGGTCCCAGCGCGACAGGGCCATGTGCCGGCCGCCGACCTTGCGGGGGAACAGGGCCATGCCTTTGTTGGTGGCGAACGGCCCCGAGAGCTGGGAGACGAAGAAGGTGCGGAAGTCGGTGGTCGACAGTAACTGCGGCGCGACTAGTGCCTGGTCGAAGGCGGTGTAGGTGGCGAGGTAGCTGACGGCGCCGTCGTCGTCAACGAAACGTACGAAGCGAGCGTCCTCCATCCCGTGGAGCTCGGTCGGGCCGTGGGGCCACAGCACCCGCTCGGAGATAGTCGTGCGCGCCGGGAACTCGACGGTGTAGTTGTTGGCCGCCACCCAGCGGATCCGTTCAACGGCGTCCCTGACCGCCTCCCTGGACAGGAGGTCAGGGTGTAGTTCGGCAATGGCCGCGTCCAGCTGGGCTGCTCCGAAGTGAGCCTCGAGGCGGTCGAGGACGAGGGCGGCGGCGTTGTTGTCGCAGCCGTGCTCGGCCAATTTGGCGTGGAAGAGGCGCCGTTCGTAGGGACCGGGCGAAACCCGGCCGCGTTCGAGGAACGGGCCCGGTTCGTCCAGACGGGCGCCGCCGGCGGCGTCGATGATGCCGGTGCGGAACTCGATGGACGAGACGTGGCCTTCCCCTAGGGCTCGCAGGCTCATCACGAAGCGCGTCTCACCTGCGCCCAGGCCGGCCTGGTCGGGGTGGGCGACGACGGACGGGTTGAACAGGGCCACGGCTTCGGGCGACACTTCACGGGTGAAATAGGCGCCGATGAGCAATGCCCTGTCGGTGGGGCCATCGGCGCTTTTCCCAAGCCGGTGGGCGGCGTCGTGGAAGTGGCTTCTCCATGTGGCTTCGATCTCCCGGTGGCGATGGGCGAAGCGCCGCCTTAGGTCGGCGAGCGTGGCCGTGACGTCGGCGTCGTCCAGGGCCAGGATGCGTTCGGTGACCGAGGCGGCGCGCGAGTCTCCTCCGGGCATCTCCTCGCCCGGGACGGACAGCATGGTGGTGACCCGCCCGGGATCGGGGCAAAGCCGGAGCGGGCCCCGGGACACCATCTGAGGTGCCTGCCCGGCGCCGGTCACGGCGCCACCCCGACCGGGCGGCAGCCGTACTGGGACGTCGAGGTCAGCGAAAGGGCGGGCCCTGCGCCTTGGTTGAGCTTGGGGCCATCGGCGATGAGGAGCTCGGCCAGAGCGGCGTACTGGCGGGCAACGGCCGACCACCCGAAGGCGGGAGCGAGACGAGCCGCTTCGCGCGCCATCGCCGCGCCAAGCCCGGGTTCGGTGAGGACGTGGCGTAGCGCGGCACCGAGAGCGGTGGCATCGCGGTGGGGGACGACGATCCCGGCCCCGCTCGACAGCAGTTCCACGGCCTGGGGGAACGCCGTCGCCACGACGGGCCGACCGGCGGCGAGGGCGTCGACGAGCACGCCCGAGGTGACCTGGTCCTGCGAGTCGTAGGGCAGGACGACGACAGTGGCGTCCTGGACCAAGCGGGTCAGCGAGGGCAAGTCCCGGTAGGCGGCGTCGAAGCTCACCGACGGGGCCACCCCTTTGGCCCAGGTCCGAGCCACCAGCATCTCCCGGTAGGCCTCGCCTTCCGATGAGAGGACCTTGGGGTGCGTACGGCCGGCGACCACGTAACGCGGCCGGTGCGCCAGGTCTCTCAGGTCCATCATGGCGTCGATGGCCCACTCGATACCCTTTCCCGGGCCCAGCAGGCCCCAGGTGAGCAGGACGGGGCGGCCGGAGCGGTCAGGGCGGTACTCAGGAGAGGCCAGCGTGGCCCCGTGAGGGATCATTGTGACTTTGGAGGCGTCGACGTCGAAGCGGCTGCACAAGCGTTTGCGGGCCGTCTCGGCCATCACCACCACGGCGCTGGCCGTCCCACAGATGGCCTCCAGAACTTGTTTTTGATGGCGGGTCGGGTCGAGCAGCACGGTGTGGGCGACGACGATGGAGGGGACCGTAAGACTGCGCAGGATGGCGACGATCTCGTCGCCGTCCGTCCCGCCGTACAGGCCGTACTCATGTTGCACGATGGCCGTGCCGCAACGGTTTAGAGCGGCGGTCACCTCCCTCACCGAGACGGGCACACCATTGTCCAGCTCGGCCATCACTCTGGGGTCGGACGACGGGGCCCCGTCTGCCACTCGCACGACCCCCACGACGGCGCCGTTCGCCTCCAGAGCGCGAGCCAGGGCGGCGCTAAAGGTCGCCAGCCCGCACGGTGTGGGTGGGTAGGTGCTCAGTATCCCGTAGGTGCGCCTCGCGCCCGGGCGCGCCGGAATAGGCGGGAAAGACCTTACGGCAGCGCTCACGCGCGAACTCCTCCCTGTAGCTCGGTTGAGCTCAAACCTGCACGAGCAGCCACCACCGCTCAGCCCAAAGTAGGGCTCTCCCGAAAGGGTGTAGTTCACACTACCGTTGGGACGGGGCAATGCCAGCAGGCAATCTGCCTTTTTTTGTCTACGTCATACGAGCGGCCTTGGCGAAAAATCCCCCCGTTTGACGCTGCGCTCGCTCACCGTCACCAGGGTGACGCCGAGCAGGGCCAACACGGGCAACAAGAGCCTCAAACGTGTTCTCGAGAGAATAGTAGTAGGGTCGGACCAGGGCGCGGTGATGGCCTTTCGGCTGGTCTGTTTCCCTAGCCCGCCCTCCGAACCCGACGTGCGGCTTTCACCGCATCGGGCTCTCCACGTGCCCATGCCGGCCGGCTATGCGGCATCCTGTGTCTGCGCCGCCCACGGCGAGGGAATGGCTGCTCCCCGGTATCGCTAACGCACAATGGTGACCGTTGAGGGGTCAAAGAGCCTGACCTCGTCCTACGCGGGCCACCGTCTCCGGAGATAGCGCCGTTGCAGTTCCCGCTGTCCCGTTTTGGGGCGGCGAGGAGAGGGCGGTCAGCTGGTTGGTACTTAACTCGGCGATGGAGCTGGCGCTCAAGGATGCGGACCTGGTGGCGGAGGACAACCAGCTCGACGTCCTTGTCCACGTTGTTGCGCCGGGACGAGACCACGAGCGCTAGGACACGGCAGAGCCCGAGGTAAACAAGAGAGAAGGCCACGGCTAATGATCACCCGCAGATAAGCAGAGCGCCAGCTCACGGCCCTGATCGAGATTGTGGCGCCCTTCACCTCGTGGCGGAGCACGACCACCTCGATGGCCGTCCTGTTGCGCAGTGCGTGAGAGACGGAGCAGCTGGAGGAGACGAACGATGTGAACGGCGCAACAACGAGGAACCCGCCCCCAGGAGCACGAAAACGGCTCCCGGGGGCGGACGGACGGGTTTCAAAACCTACTCGGCGCAGTAGACGCCCGGTTCCCCGCAATGCCTCTTCGTCCCGGGAGGTTGGTAGATCGTCGTAGGCGGGCTGAGGCCGGCGCCGCCACCGCCGCCACCGCCACCGCCACCACCTCCGCCTCCGCCGCCACCGCCGCCACCGGCTTGCTGCTGGTTTTGGGCGACGGCGACTGATGCGCTGCAGTTGATGCCCCACTGGTTGATGCTGCACACCCGCATTTGCACGGTGCCGCTTGGCACCCCGGGACTCAGGAACTGCATCACCGGGTAATCCGTCATCAGCGGGGCGTAACCGGAATCCGGCCCGTTGTTGGGGCTCCAGTCGGGGTTAGGGGGCTGGGAGAGCCACGAGTTCTCCGGTCCCCCCGGCGCACCTGGTTCGAAGGTAATGTCCGCCGGGTCGTCTCTCCAGGCGCCCGACGTGAATTCCTGCAACTGGAGCTGGGTGACACCGCTCGGCTGGTCCGGCGAGCAGATGGCCTGCACCTCGGTATAGCCGGCGTAGGTGTCGTCGGGGTAGTAAGAGCAACTGGTCGGTGCCGGCTCGGGAGAGCCCCCACGGCCGAAAGTAAGGACCACGTTCTGGCTGTCCACCCCGAGGGCGAGGCTGAACAGTTCGGTGGCGTAGGGATCGCTGGACAGCACGTAAACCTTGGCGATCCCGCTGGCCGCCTCGTGAAGGTCGCCGTTGAGGCTCTCCAGGCTCGACGACACTCCAAGTGCGGACGTGACGTTGGGGATCACCGTGCTGTCGGCCATGTTCTCAACGAAAGTCAGGGCCTCCGGGAACAGTTTTGCCAGGATGTTGGCGGACCAGACGTCGGCATCGGAAAGGCTGACCTCGGACGACGCGATACTTATGGGCGACGAGCTGAAGACGGGGTCGGGCGCGGTTACGGAGCCGTCGATTGATGTCGCCGTGTTCAAATTGACCTGGAGCTGAGCATTGAACGTCCCGTAAATGTTCACCCAGTCAATGCCGGCGATGTTGTAGTCCAAACCGACAGCGATGCCATCCACTTGGTACCGGAGGCCAAGTTGGTTAGGCCCGATAAGAGCACCCTGGAGGTCGCCGCTAGCGGGCAGGCTGCACGTCCAGTCTTTGAAAGACCTCAGGATGCTGACTAAGTGGGACTCCACTAGGTTGCAGACGGCCGTCCTGTTCTTGCTCCAGGCACTGTCTAACACTGATTGCAGGCCGGGGACCGACGTGGGCGAGAGTTTCTGCAGACTTTGGCCGACTATCGTCCCCGCCAATGCATAATTGATCTCGGGGTTGCCGGGCCAGTTGTTATAGTATGTCCCGTAGGCATTGGCATAAGCCGGCGCGGCGGGGCTGGCAGCGGCAAAACCGCCCGCAACCACGGTGGCCACTAGGGCGACCGGGAGGGCCCTTTTCAGGCCACTGAGCCTTCTCGTGAGCCGCATGCCGGCGGTAAGCAACGTCGTCGCAGTATCGGTTAGGTCAGAAATCCTGCGCATTGTATTTCCTCCTCGTGAGTGGGCCGGTCTGGCCGTCGCCAACGGTTCTCTCACGAGTTCTTGCTTGTCCTGCGATCAATTTGTGATGATCCTGGGGGGAGAGGCCGGACGGCGTCGCCCGCCGTGGGGCCATGGCCCGCGGCGCCAAGGGGTGGCGCCGATCGCAATGGCTTCTTCGTGGGGACCACAGAGGGCCACGATGCAAACGAACGAGCGCTTTTCACTACCTGTGACTTCCCTGGAAACGAATGCTGACAGCACACGCCCAGAAGTGCCGGGCCGGCAGCTGAACGGCGCCACAATCTCGATCAGGGCTTTGAGCTGGCAGTTCGCCCAGATGCCGGTCATCATGGACCTGTCGCCTTTTCGCTCTCAATCGGGACCACTGGAGTGGGGCCAAATCAAGTGAGCGAGGTGGGGCCAGTTCCGCTTGACAAACCCAACCAGGATCGACCAGAGCTGGCCGATGACCAACAGCGGGATCCCGGGGATGATAAGCAGGCCGATCCCGGGCAGTGGTTTGGCACCAAGGACGGTGGCTACGACGACGACAGCTGCCGCGACAGCCCCCACGCCGGTTCCTGTGGCCAGCCATCGGTCGACCCGCAAAGACGCGGGAGACCTAGTCGCCCAAGCCGGCCAGTTGGAGGACATTGGTCCACTCGTCCGCATAGTCCATCTGCTCCCGTCCCACCAGCGCTGGGCCGCCATGCCATCGGGGTCCCGGTACCAGCCGGGGGGCGGTAGCTCCGGTTCCTCGTCATCCGGCGGCATGGTCACGACGTAAAGCTATCCGGCTGGTCAGGCGGCTGCTGGGACCACGCCGACTGTTCCATCGTCACGCCCCCGGACGGCACCGACGGGCGGAAAGGCCCCGCGCTGTCTTCGTCGTATTTACCCGGGTCTGGCGTCGCGGCCCTCGTGGCCGAGGCCGTCATCAGCCCTCCAAGGGTCGGACCGTCCTCATCCTCAGCAGTTAGTAGTTGTCCGGAGAAATGAACGTCGAGATGTCGGAGCTGGGAGTGCACGGCTCAGCAAGTCGAGCGGCGCGCTCCTCCTCAGTGAGCTGACGGGGTGGCGGGCTCACATAATCGGGATCAGTCCAGCCACATCGCATACAGCTACCAGCTCCGACCCGGTGCGAGCCACAGGTGGGGCATTGCTGACGGTCACTTGCCGCCCAACGCATTCGAGCAGCGGTGACAGTGGACAAAAAGTGACTGACGGCTGCGGCGCCGATCTCTGCGTCGTAACTGCCGGAGTTCTTGGCGTGAGTCAGGTGGTTCACATAGTCCCATGTCTCACGGG
>PMWT01000061.1 GCA_003166025.1 Acidimicrobiaceae bacterium
TCGTCCATCCAGTCGGGCTTGACCATCTCGTCACTGTTGACGAACCGGGCGCCCACGGCGTCGGCCAGCACGATGGCCCGGGTCAGCCGGGGGACGGCAGCCTCGGGCTTCATGAGCGGGCTGTGGCCGCTGATGCTGGACACCTTGACCCCGTAGCGGTCGCAGATCTCCCGCATCAGCAGGGGGTCCTCTTCCATCGAGAACGAATGGAAGTAGTGCACCTCGCTGAGCAGCTCCCAGCCCGTGTGCACCATGGGCTCGACCCACTCGTAGCCGAGCTCGGCGGCGATCTTGATGCCTTCTTCAAAACCTTTGTCCGCACTGCGGACGAACTCCATGTTCGCCGCGATCCGGTAACTAGCCATTGGGCCCTCCTTTTTCGTAATGCTCCTCTTTTTCGAAATGCTCCCCGTCGTACCGCCCGTGTGCGCACCGCGCCTCTTCGTACTGCGCCTCTTCGTACAGCGGTCGCAAGACCTTGTCCACGTACTGCCCCAGCTGGGCGGCGACCCCGTCGGGGTCCCGCTCGGCCAGCTCGGACTCGTCTTCCAGCACGAACCAGCCCTCATAGCCGGTCCGCTGCAGCAGTTGCGCCACCTCCGCCACCGGGACCACGCCCGTGCCGATCATGGCCCAACGGCCGTCGCCGTCCATGTCCTTGGCGTGCACGTGGTTGACCCGCTCGCGGTACTGCTTGACCACGGCGAGTGGGCCCATGCCGCCCCGGGCCACGTGGCCGAGGTCGGGGGTGAACCCGACCGAGGCGGGCAGGCCGTCGAGCAGGACCTCGTAGTCCTCGGCTGTCCGGAAAAGCGAACCTTCGGGCGAGTTGGGGTGGAACGTCGTGCGCAACCCGGCCGCTTCCGCCCGCCGGGCAACGTCACGGACGCAGCTCAGTACCCGGCGCTGGCGCTCGGCCAGGTCGTGGCGGTCTCGGCCCGGCATCTGGCACAGCGCCAACAACGCGCCGTCGAAGCTGGCGGCCAGGGCGATGGCGGCGTCGGCCGACGCCCGTTCCTGAGGCGTCTCGTGCTCGCCCCCCCAGTCCTCGACCAGGGTCAGCGCCGCCAGCTCAAGGTTGTTGGCCTCCAGAGCGCCTCGCAGGTGCTCCGCGCCGGCGAACTGGCCCAACATGATGACCTCGGGCTCGAGCCCGGCGAAGCCAGCCCGGCCCACCACCTCGCAGATGTGGTCGATCCGGCCCTGGTAGAGGGGCAGGGACATCTGCCAGCTGTAGGTCTGGCACCCGATGCGCATCATGGCCCCTCGACCGGGCCCAGGCTGTCGAGCCAGGCCGACGTGAGGGCGTTGAAGGCCTCGAGTTGCTCCCAGTGGTGGGTGTGGCCGCCGGGGAACACCTCCAGCCGGGACCCGCTTATGGCCCGGTGGATCTCCTCGGAACGAGCCAGGACAGTGAAACAGTCGGCGTGCCCCACCGTCACCAGCGTGGGGACGTGGATAGAGCAGAGCCGGTCGAGGGTGGCGTGGCTGGTGCACGCCGCGCTCTGGGCGGCAAAGGCATCGTCGGCGACGGGCGCTCCCGCCGCCACCAGCCTGGCGTCGCGGAGCTCGTCCAGGTGCCGGGAAACGTATGCCGGGCCCCAGATACGCAGCTGGAGCAGCTGGGTGAACTCGACCGGCCCGAGCACGGCGTGGGCGGTGCGCAGGTGGTCGAAGACCTCGGCCAGGTACCCGTCGCAGCGGGCCCAGGTGGAGACCAGGACCAGGGCGCGGACCAGGTCGGGGTGACGCAGGGCGAGCTCCTGGGCGATGGCCCCGCCCATCGAGATGCCGATCACGGCCGCGGGCACGGCGGCGGGCTCTGCGGCCGTCGCCCTGAGCACCTCGGCGCAGTCGTCGGCCATCTGTGCCGTCGAATAAGGCCCCTCCGGCGTGCCCGACCGGCCCACGCCCCGGTTGTCGACCAAGATGCACCGCCACCGTGGCGCGAATGCAGGCACATGGTCGGCCCACGCGGTCACGTCGGCGCCCAGCCCCATCACGAGCAGCAGAGGGGGCCCCTCCCCCACCACGCGATAAGAGATCGGGCACCCGCCCGAGGTCACCTCGTGCGCGGGAAGCTCGGCGATGTCGAGAGGCCTGGTCGCGCCGGACGTCGCCTCAGCAACGCCGGTCAGCTCGGTCACGCCGGTCACTTGGCCACCGCCTTGGAGGGCGAGCGGACCGGGCCCCAGCTGCGGACGACGTCCAGCGAACGGGCCGCCTTTTCGTCCGCCCGGTCGCAGTAACACATGTCGACGCACCACCAGTCGAGCCGGTCGGCGATGGGACTGAGGGCGGCCAGGAGGGGGGCGAAGTCCACCTGGCCCTGGCCGAGAGGCGTATGGACGCTGGTGTCCTCGTCGTGCAGGCGGCCGTCGGCGTCCGCCAGGTGCAGGTGGCGGATAAACGGGAGCAGGCGGGTGGCGTAGGCGGCCACACTGGGCATTAGTTCGGGGGGACTGCCCTGGCGGGCGCCGCGTACGCCCCCGGTATAGGCATGGGACGAATCAAACAAAATGCCGAAGTTGTCATCGCCCACCTCTTTGGCCAAGCGCTCGATCTCGCTCGGGCGGTTGAGCCAGAACCCGGGCTCGAACTCCCAGACCAGGGCCACACCGGAGCGGGCACACCGGGCGGAAGCGTCGGCCCACGACGCCCGCAATTGAGCGAAGCAGTCCTCGTACTCCTCCGGGGACATTTCCTGGGGAGGCATGACAGTGTCGACCCGAAGGCGCCCGGTCCCGAGGGCCTCGCAAAACTTCCGGGCTTTGTCGATCTCGGCCCCGTACGCCGCCGTCGTCACCCGGGCCGGGGGGACGTGGTGGAAGCTGGGGGCGTAGGCCGAAATCCCAAGGCCCCGTCCGGTTATCTCCGCCTTGAGCTCCTCGGTCCCCTTCCCGCCGGCGAAATCGTCGTAATGGGGGTGGGGCCGGAACCCGTTTATCTCCACCCCGTCATAACCGGCAGCGGCGGCGAAATCGCAGACCCGCTCGAAGGACCAGGGGGCCGGCTCGTAGGGGCCAAAGGCGAAGGCCCAGCTGCCGATCGAGACCTGCGGCGAAGTGCTCATACCCCCACGCTCCTTTTTTCCTGGAAAGCGCGCACGAAGGCGTAGCCGTCCCGGGCCAGCGCGTCCATGGAGGGCGCCACCGGTCGCCACAGCGAGACGGCCCGGGCTATTTCGGCCACCGTGGGCAGGAAGGACTCGATGACTATGGATCCGCTGTAACCGACAGCGTCCAGGGCCTCGAAGACCTCTTCCCAGGGCACGTGGCCGCTGCCCGGCGTCCCCCTGTCGTTCTCGGCCACCTGCATGTGGAAGAGCCTGTCCCCCGCCATGGCCATGGCCGCCGAGATGCTCTTTTCTTCGATGTTCATGTGGAAGGTGTCGAGCATGAGCCCGACGTTGTCCCGGCCCGTCCGCCGGCACAGGTCGAGGCCCTGTTCGACGGTGTTGACGAGGTCGGTCTCGAAGCGGTTCAAGGGTTCTATGGCCAGGCGGACGCCGCGCTCGCCGGCGTAATCGGCCGCCTGGCGCAGGCTTTCGACCGCCCACGCCCGCTGTTGGTCTCTCTCCTCGGGCGGGAGCAGGCGGGCCTTGCCGGTGGCCGAGTACATGGGGCCGGCCACATGGGGCGAGCCGACGGCGGCAGCCAGGTCGATGCAGCCCTCCAGGTAGCGCACACCCTGGGCCCTTCTTGCCGCGTCCTCGTGCGACACGTCCCGGTCCGGCCCGAACGCCCCGCACACCGAGACCTGCATCCCGGTGCGGGCGGCGGCCTCGATGAGAGGCCCGGCGCTGAGGACGGCGGGGTCTTCGACGCAGACCTCGAAGACCTCGAAGCCGATGTCGCGGGCGTACTCGAAGTAGTGCGTGTCCTCGTCGGTGAACGGGGAGGCAAGGACGAAACTGCTGATGCCGATCGGGCGCGTTGTCATGAGCGGGCCTCCGTTTGCTGGGCCTCCGTTTGCTGAACCTCTGTTTGCTGGGTTTCGGGCGGCACCACGTGGATGGGGCCGGAGTGGGAGGCCAGCGAGGCGCCGGAACGACCGGTGCGGACGGTGACTATCTCGGCACAGATCGACAGGGCCGTTTCCTCAGCCGAGCCGGCGCCGAGGTCCAGGCCCAGCGGCCCCCGGATGCGGGCGATGTCGGCGTCGCCGGCCCCAGCCTCGGCCAGGCGGCGACGGCGGTCGGCTTGGGTGCGGCGCGACCCCAGGGCCCCGATGTAGCCGACGCTGGTGGCGAGGGCGCCCATCAAGGCCGGGAGGTCGAACTTCGGGTCGTGGTTGAGCACGCAAATGGCGTCACGTGGCCCCAGGCCGGCCCCATGCTGGGCCAGGTAGCGGTTGGGCCAGTCGACGACGACCTCGTCGGCCAAGGGGAACCTCGCCTTCGACGCGAACACGGCCCGGGCGTCGCAGACTACGACCCGGTAGCCGAGCAGCTTGGCCTGGGCCGTCAGGGCGGCGGTGAAACTGGCGGCGCCGAAGATGACCATCCGGGGCGGCGCTGCGAACGAGTCGACGAAAAGTGTCACCGCAGCTTCGTCCGGCCCGCGCCCCGTCTCATAACGGTGGGTGGCACTGCGCCCCGCAGCCAGATCGGCCAGGGCGTCGTCGAGGGCGCCAGGGGCGAGGGGGCCGGGAGCGAGGGACCCGGGAGCGAGGGCCGGGAAAATCACCGCGCCGTCCTCGCCCACCACGACCTTCGCCCCCAGCTGTCCGGGAGGGCCGTCGACCACCTCGACCAAGGCGGCCCCGGTCCCGGCGACGAGCACTTTGTCCAGGGCGTCGAGCCACGGCACGGGCGGCTCCAGCCGCTCTATCAGCACCCGCACCGTGCCTCCGCAGGTGAGGCCGACGTCGAAGGCTTCGTCGTCGGTGCAGCCGAACGACGCCACGCGGGGCCGGCCGTCGTCGGTGAGGGCGGCGCGTGTTTGTAANNGTTGACGGCCAAGGCCGCCCCGGCGGCCTGTACCCCCGAGCCCACCACCTCCACCACGCGGGCCAAGGCGACCGGGCGGCCCTCGCCCAGCCAGGCGATCACCTCGGGGAGGACGCCTTTCACGAGGATGCCGGCCTGGTCACGGGGACGCCTTCGCGGCCCGACGGTAGAGCTCGACGGTGGCGGCCACGCCCTCGGCCAAGGGCGTGACAGCCATGTCGAACCAGGGTTTGGGGAGCCGGGAGGCGAAGGGCAGGGCGACGTCGTCGAAGGTGACGTCCGCCCCGGGGGCGGCCTGTTGGATGCAGGCCACGATCTCGGCCACGGTCACGTCGGGGCCGCCCAGGTTGTAGACCTCGGCACCTTTTGCGGGCCGGCGGGCGGCGTCTATGAAAGCCCGGGCCACGTCGGGCCCGTACTGCATCTGGGTGCTCCCGCCGAACGAGATCCGGAACGCCTCGCCCCGGGCGGCAGCGGCCATGGCCAGCGTGGGCGACGAAGTGGTCCCCTGGTCGCGCCCGCCCCCGTAGACGATCAGGGGCCGCAGGCCGACGCTGGCCACCTGGCTCTCCTGCCAGTAGATGCGGGCCGAGCCCTCGTTGGCGATCTTGTAGACGCCGTAGATGTTGGCGGGCGTGAACGTGACGCCGGCGCCGTCGTACACCGCGGCCGAGCTGGCATAGGCGATGGACGTCGACAGGCCGTGGCGCCGCGCCGCCTCGAACAGGTTGACGGTGCCGGCCACGTTGACCTCGGCGCCCCGGGGCGGGTCGGCCCGGCAGAAGGGGACCTGAAGGGCGGCCAGGTGGACCATGTGGGTGACGGCGTGCTCGTCCAGGACGCGCTCCACGGCGGGGAGGTCCCGGATGTCGACGTCGACGGCGTGAGCGGGCTTGACGCCGTCGCCTCCGATGAGGCGCAGCCGTTGGTTGGCGGTGTCGCGGTCGAGCGCCACCACCTCGGCGCCCTCCTGGACCAGCGTCAGCACCGTCCAGGCCCCGATGCAGCCGGAAGCGCCCGTGACGAGCCAGGTCTCCTTGCTCATATTTCTTTCTTCCTCCGTCAAAGGGGGTCGCTGACGAGCGGGAAACGCCACCCGCCCCCGGCATTCTGTCCCGGCCCGTCCCCGGGCGCCACCGTCACGGCCGCCACCGATAGGTGCTCGTCGAATATGACCCGGCGCCCGTCCCGGCGGGGCTGGCGGCGCTCGTCCAGGGCCCGCAGCACTCGCTCGGGCTTGGCCGGCAGCTCGGGCACCCAGACACCAACGGCGTCGTGGATGGCGGCGACGATGGCGGGGCTCTGGCCGTTGTTGGCCATCTCCCCGATGGCCTTGGCCCCGAACGGCCCGACGGGGTCGGGGTCCTCCAGGGCAACGTTCCTCAGCTCGGGCAGGTCGACCATGGCCGGGGCGGCATAGGCCCCAAACTCCGGGCCCCGGTGCTCGGTACCCGGGTAGTAGGGAAATGACTCCTCCAGCAGGGCCAGGCCCAGCCCCATGATGGCGCCGCCTTGGATCTGGCCGTCCACCAGGGTGGGGTTGATGGCCCGGCCCACGTCGTAGACCTGGACCAGGCGCTCGACGACCACCTCGCCGGTCTCGTCGTCGACGGCCACGTCGGCCACGCAGGCGGCGTAGGAGATGGCGGCGTGGGGTTCGCACTCCCCCGTGACCTTGTCCGGCTCGACGTGGGGGAACATCCACGCCCCCGAGCCCACGATCATCTCCCCGTAAGTCCACGACGCCGTGGCTGTCACCTCGGCCACGCTCACCTTGCGCTCCGGCGCCCCCTGCACCGAGACGTCGCCGTCGGCGATCTCGAGGTCCTCGGCGTCGACCTCCAGCATCCGGGACGCCAGCTCCAAGAGGCGCTGGCGCGCCCGGTAGGCGGCCACGGCGATGGCGTTGCCGTCAATGAAGGTGCCCCGGGAGGCGAAGGTGCCGAAGCTCACGGGCGAGGAATCGGTGTCGTTGTTGTTCATGGTGACCCAGTCATGGGGCACGCCGATCATGTCGGCGGCGATCTGGGTGTGGACGGTCTTGGAGCCCTGGCCGAGGTCGACCGTCCCCGAAAAGACGTCGACGTGGCCGTCGGGCTGGATCTTGATCCAGGCCTGCGACGGGTCCCCGCCCTGGTTCATCCCCGTCGGGTACTCGATGGCGGCGATCCCCCGCCCCCTGTGGACAGCCATCAGTTGCCTCCCTCGAGCGCCGGGCGCCCGTCCCGCCACGCCAGGAGGTGGGGCCCGGGCTGGCGCTGTTGGCCGACGAGATGGGCCGGCAGGAGGTCGCCCTGCCTCATGGCGTTGGTCATGCAGGCCAGTTCGGCCGGGAGCTCCACCCCGGCGGCTTGGGCCGCGCCCAAAAGGGTGGTGACCGTGGACGGGTTGGCGTAGGCCACCCGGGACGGGGACGTGTCGGCGACGCGGTTGGCGTTTTTCAGGCGGAGCTCCCACGGGCTCATGCCGATCACCTCGGCCACCCGGTTCATGTGGGTCTCGATGGCGAACGAGGCCGAGGTGACCCCGAAGCCCCGCATCGCCGCGCTGGGGACGCGGTTGGTCTTGACCACGAAGGTGTTGAAGGCGCAGGCGGGTATCGAATACGCGCCCGCCAGGTGGAAGGTGTGCTTGGAGCAGGCATAGGCCGAGGTGCGCATGTACGCCCCGGCGTCGTGCAGGGTCAGCGTCCGCCGGCCCAGGATCCAGCCGTCCCGGGTCACGGCGTCGGCGATCTCGATGTGCCAGGCGGCCCGGGTCGACGAGCACAACATTTCTTCTTCGCGTGTCCAGCGCCACTTGACCGGGCGGCGGGCCTTCATGGCCAGCACGGCGGTGACGGGTTCGGTGACGGTGTCGAGCTTGCCGCCGAAGCCGCCCCCCACGGTGCCACCGACGAACTTCAGGCGCCCCGTGGGCAGGCACAGGTGCCGGCCGGTGATCTCCATCGAGTAGTACAGGGCCTGGCTGGTCGAATAGATCGTCACCCGGCCGTCGTGGCCCACCACTGATATGGCCGAGGCCGGCTCGGCCGGCGCCTGTTCGATGGCGGCGGGGCGGTAGGACCCCTCGACGATCACGTCCGCCCGGGCGAAGGCGCCGGCCACGTCGCCCTTGCGGATCTGACGCTGCGGCTGGTCCGGGTAGTAGAAGTAGACGTTGCCGTCCGGGGCCACCTGAGGCTCTCCGGAGGCCCAGGCCCGGCGTACGTCTAGGAAGACGGGGCGCTCCTCGAAGGCGACCTCGATGGCCTGGACGGCGGCCAGGGCCTGCGCCTCGGTCTCGGCCGCCACCACGGCGATGATCTGGCCGACGTAACGCACCTCGTCTTCGGCCAGCAATGGCTCGTCAGCCGCGATGCCCCACACCTCCTGATGGCCGACGACGTTTTTGGGCACGTCGGCATGGGTGACCACGGCGTGGACACCGGGCATGGCCTCGGCCGCGGCGGTGCTCAGGCGCAGGATGCGGGCCGACGCCAGCGGCGAGCGCAACGCCTTGGCCCAGAGCATCCCCGGGAGCCTGACGTCGTCGATGAAACGGGAGGCACCGGTGACGTGGGCCACGCCGTCGTACCGGGCGATGTTGGCCCCGACCGCTTTCATGGCTCCACCCCCCGTACCTCAAGAGTGGGCGGGGCCATATGCCCCAGCCGCTCGCCCCGGGAGGCGGCCACCACGGCGTCGAGGATTTTCACGTACCCGGTGCAGCGGCAGTAGTGGCCGCCCAGTGCCTCGACCACCTCGTCGCGCTCGACCGGGCCACCCTTGCGCTTGATCAGGGCGGTGGCCGCCAGCAGCATGCCCGGGGTGCAGAACCCGCATTGAGCGGCGTAGTGCTCGTTGAAAGCCACCTGCACGTCGGAAAGGTGCGAGGGCTCGCCCAGCGCCTCGACGGTCGTGATGGAGGCACCGTCCAACGTCCCGACCAGGGCCAAGCACGAGCGCCGGGGCTCACCGTCGACCAGCACCGTGCACGCCCCGCAGCTGCCGTGCTGGCAGCCGGCCTTGGCCCCCGTCAGGCCGAGCTCCTCGCGCAGCACGTACAACAAGGTCATGAGGGGCCCGGCGGTCGTGGTGTGCGACCTGCCGTTGACGATCAGGTTCATCTGCCCACCTCCGGTGAGTTCATGTGCCCACCTCCGGCACGTTCATGTGCCCACCCTTCGGGGCCGGCTCCAACTGCTCCAGCGCCCGGGCCACCAGCACGGGCAGGGCCCGCCGGCGGTACCAGGCCGACGCCAACGGGTCGTCCTCGGGGGAGACGTCTTCGACCACCTTGGCGGCCGCCTCTCTGGGCCCGGCGCCACCGGCCAGGGCGTTCTCGACGGAGGGGCAGGCCACGGCGGGCGCTCGCGGGGCCAGGGAGCCCACCGCCACGTGGACGCCCCCGTCGGCCCATCGGGCCACGGCCACAGTAAGCACGGGATGGGTGTGCGAATGGCGGCGGCGCTGCTGGACGAAGACGCCGGCCCGGGGCCGGGGGACCTCGACCGACAGGACCAGGCGGCCCCAGGGGGCGGCGATGAACTCGGCCACGGGGCCGACGCGCTCGCCGCCGGCGCCGGCCGACCGTACACGTGCCCCCATCGCCACGAGGGCAGTCTGAAGGTCGCCCCCGATCATGAGGTTGCCGCCGAGCGTGGCCTGGCCACGGATCTCGTAGTCCGGGATGCGCGCCGCCGACGCCAAGGGCTCGGGCGCCACGGCGGCCAGGGCGGCCAGGGTGGCGGCGGCGCCGATCTCGAGCGTGCCCCCGTCTGCGANNGCCACCCAGGCCGGCGCGCTGCAGCATGAGGACGGTCTCGGGCCATAAGGCACCGTGGGTCAGTAGCGGCGTCACCACCGTGCCGCCGCCGATGACCGTGACACCGGAGCCGTCGCCAAAGGCCGCCACCGCTTCGGCCTCGGAGCCGGCCATCACCACTTCTGGGTCAGGCACGTCTGGCTCAGGACCGGCCGCGGAAAACGTCGACCACGCCGCCCGTCAACTCAGTAGTCCTGGACGCGACGAACGGGGCCTCTTCGGCCCCGAGGGCGGCGGCGCGGTCATCGGCCAGGCTCTTCTCCCGGGCCTGCGGGTTGGCCCACTTCTCGACCACGACGTAGGCGTCCTCCCCTACGTTCAACAGCGTCGAGGACAGAAAACCGGGCTGGGTGGCCAGGAAGGGAAGGACGGCGTCGCGCCGCCACTCCAGGTACTCCTTGCTCTTACCGGCTTTCAGCGCCACGCTCTCGACGACCATCACGGCGGGCGCATAAGCGGGGGCCGGCGCCGGCGGCCGGCTCGATACCAGGGTGGGGCCGATCGCCCACTCGTCGGTACCCACGTCGGAGAACACGACCTGTACGTTTTCCCTCGGCGGCCCGGCGATCTCGGACACCGCGTCCACGATGGCCCGGCCCAGGAACTCTTTCATCACCGTGGTCCGGCCACGGAACATCTCTACCCGGACGATCGGCATCTCGGCACTTCCTTCTTTCGGGCCGGGCCATATCCGGCCCTGCAGGTCCTCGGCCACGCAGAGGCCCCCGTCACCGAGGGCCTCTGCGGCCATGACATTGGTGCTACTTGGACATTGGTGTCACTTGGACATTTGCGTTACTTGCGTTCTTGCTCCTGCTTGGCTGGTACCGCGCCCTACATGGGGGGGTTGGCGACCGGCTTGAGCAAGGGCTGCGCCATGTACTTGGCTACTGCAGACGGGGACTGGAAGATGGTCCAACCCACAGCCTGGCTCATGTTGGCCTTGGTCACGAACACCGAGTAGGAGTAGTAGAGCTTCCCACCCGAGATCTTGTGGTTGATGTAGGCGTCGATCAGACGGACAGAGTTGATGCCCTCGAGCGCCGGGGAGCACGTGTCGGAGGCCTTGAGCCAACCGGCAGCCATGCCGGCCATGCCGTAGGGAGCTCCGTTCTGGGAGACTTCGACGACCTGATTGGCCTTGTGGGCGGCAACCAGCGCCGTATGGACCCCGACGGCCATGTCCTCGTTCTCAACGAAGATCGCCGCGAGGTTGGGGTACTTGCCGATGATGTCCTGCGCTGCCGTGTACGCGTCAGGGCGCAGCCAGTGGCCGGTCTCGGTGTCCACGTACTGGATCTTCCCGCCCGCGCAGCTCAGCGTGGGCAGGCCGGCGGTCACATTGCCGGCGCATCCGAGGCCCTCGAGGAACCCCGTCCGGTAGCCTTCGGCGTCACCGCGGCCCAGTTGCCCGGTGATGACGGCGATCTGGCCCTTGACGTTGCTCTTCAGCCAGGCGCCCACGGGGAAGGAATAGGGGCTCAGGTTTACCTGCTCGAAGCCCACTACGTCCTTCTGGTTGAGGTACTGGTGCGAATAGCCGTACATCAAGAAGATGGGGATGTTCGCCCGGGAGGCGGCGGCGATGGTGGCGTCCTCGGTCGACAGGCCGACCGAATAGCCGTCGATGGCTACGACGCCCTCAGCGATGGCGTCCTTCACGTTGGCCAGTTCGACCGACGGGCTGCCATTGGGGTTGGGGTAGGCCTTGACGCTGTAGCCGAGCTTGGCCGCGGCCACCTCGGCCCCCTTCAGGCCGTACTGGTAGTACAGGTCCGGGCCGGACAGGATGAACGCTATGGTCCCCTTGCCGCTGGCCTGGGCCGGCGTGGCACCGGTGAGCGCCAGCCCGATCGTCGCCACTATGGTGCTGCTGGCGATGATCGTACGAATTAGACGTGACTTCATACTTCAACCTTCCTGTTTGTTTTGCAACGGATAGATCAGGTGCTGCTTGATGAAGAACCCCCCGTTTTTAGGCCTTGTCATCGCCTCTTTTCCCTAACGCTGCACCCGGGTCACCATCACCGCGAGGATGATGATGACGCCGAGGGACATTTGCTGGTAGTTGCTGGAGAAACCGATGAACAGGATGGAGTTCTGCACCAGGCCCCACAAAGCGACCCCCTGTAGGGAGCGGAAGGCACCGCCGCGGCCGCCGAACAAGGCTGTCCCGCCTATCACGGCGCAGGCGATCGACTGCAGCTCGAAGTTTTGGGCCAGGTTGAACGACGCCTCGTTGATCTGGCCCGACAGGACCATGCCGGTGATGCCGACCAGGGCGCCCATCAGGGTGTAGAGGTAGATCTTCGTGCGCTTTACCGGGATCCCGGACAGGTAGGCGGCCGCCTCGTTGCCCCCGATGGCGTAGGCCCGCCGGCCCAACGGCGCCCAGCGCAAGAAGCCGTAGGTGAGCAACACCACGATCAAGAACGGCCACGTGACCGAGGGCAACCCAAAGAACGGGAAGCCTCCGGGCATGTAGCCCCCGAACGCGCTGTAGAGGCCCTTCATGTTGTTCACCGGTGCGCCCCCGGTGAGCTGGGTGTCCAGGCCGAACAGGAAGATGGACATCCCGAGCGTGATGATGAAGGGGTGGGCCCGGCCCTGCGCCGCCAGCACGCCGTTGACGAAGCCCACGGCCGTGGCCGCGAAGATGCCGGCCAGCACCGCCACCCCGAGGGGGGCGTTGTGCTCGAGGAGCAGCCCGGTGATGATGCTGGCGAAAGAGATGTTGTAGCCCACCGACAGGTCCAGGCCCCCGGAAATGAGAAGGATGCACTGGCCCATGGTGACGATGCCGAGCGGGGCCGCCTGGCTCAGGATGTTCTCGAAATTGAAGACGCTCAGAAAACGCGAGGAAGTGAAGGAGGTGGCGATGATGATCAGCACCATGACCGCGATCGGCCACAGCGTGAAGACGTCTACGTTCCTCGACCGCGCCGCGCCTTGGCGCCCCTTGCCGTTGGGCGCGCCACCGGACAGGGCCGGCCCGGCTGTGGTAGCCCCGACCAGACCGTCGGTGGCGAGGCTTTTCATGCCCTCGGTCCCCGTGCTCATGCGCTCGCCACCGCCACCGACCCCACGGTCAGGTCGAGGATCTGGGCGTAACTGGTAGAGCGGGCGGGCACGTCGGCGACGACACGCCCGGCTCGGAGGGCGACCATCCGGTCCACGAACTGAAGAAGGTCACGGATATCGGTTGAGACAACCATAACTGCCTTTCCCCGGCTGGCCAGGTCACGGACTATGCGATGGATTTCGGCCTTGGCGTGGACGTCGACCCCCTGGGTGGGCTCCTCCAGCACGAGCACCTCTGCCTTGGACGTGAGAGCCTTGGCCAGCAACACTTTTTGCTGGTTACCACCGCTCAGGTTGCGCACGGCGGTATTGACAGACGCCGTAGCAATGCTCAGCTCGCCCACGTAGTGCTCCGCCACCTCGCGTTCGCGCCGAAGCGACAGCAGGCCCCGCCGGGTGACCGCTTTCAGGCTGACGAGGGTCACGTTTTGGGCGACAGAAAGGACGGGGACGAGACCGTCGCGGGCCGGGTCCTCGGGGACGAGAAAGATCCCCTGGGCTATCGCTTGTTTGGGGCCCTGGGGTTGGTAGGTCCGCCCCTGGAGCGCCACGCGCCCGCTGGTGGGCCGGTCAAGCCCGAACAGCACCTGGGCCAGGTCATGGCCGCCGGCGCCGATCAGGCCGACCACACCGACAACCTCGCCCTGGCGCACCCCAAAATCGACGTCGTGCAGCAGCGTCGTCTCCACGTGGCTGAACTCGAGCGCCGGCACCGCTTCTTCGCTCACGGCGGCGCTCTCCGCGACCACCGATCCAGTGATGCGGTGCCCTGCCATAAGGGTCACGACCTCGTCCTGGGACAGCTCGCTGGCCGGCTGGGTGGACACGAGCTCGCCGTCGCGCAGCACCGTCACCCGGTGGGCCAGACGGAAGACCTCTTCCAGGTGGTGCGAAACGTAGATGATGCCCACTCCCTGTTGGGCCAGGTCCTCGACCAGGGCGAACAATTGGGCGCTGCGTTGGGCGTCGAGGGCGGCGGTGGGCTCGTCGAGTATGAGGAGCTTGGCGTTGCGGTAAAGAGCCTTCGCTATGGCCACTTGTTGGCGGTCGGGGGCCGAGAGATAAGCGACCGGCACCTCGGGGTCGATGTCCAGGCGGAAACGGGCCAGAAGGTCCCGGGTTAGCTCGTCGGCCTTGCGGCGGTCGATCATCAAGCCCTTGCGGGCCGGCAGTTTCCCGAGCATCACGTTCTCCGTCACCGACAGCCAGGGCAGGAGCTGGGGCCGCTGGTGGACCACGGCGATCCCAAGGTCGAAGGCGTGCTTGGGCGTGTAGGTGGTGATCTCCCGCCCGTCGAGGAGGATGCGGCCCCCATCGGGCGGATGGACGCCCGAAATGCATTTGACCAATGTCGATTTCCCCGCCCCGTTCTGGCCCACGAGGGCGTGGACCTCGCCCCGCTCGAGGGTGAAGTCGACGTCGCGCAAGGCCTGCACGCCCGGGAAATGCTTGGAGACGTGCTCGGCGTAGAGCAGGACAGGAGGAGCGCCAGTGCCGTTATCGGACATCGTCTGGCTCCGCCAATGAATAGACGCGACGGGCCGTACGGCCGAGCACGTCCCGTCTGGCCTTGGGGGCCAGATCGGCGGCGACCCGCAGCCAGGTCTGCATGAAGCTGTGGAAGTCGCTCCAGATGCTCTCGATGGGGAAATTGCTGCCGAACATGCACCGCTCCGAACCGAACAGGCCCACGGCCGTAGTGGTCACGAGCCGGATCAGCTCCTCGTCCACCCGGTGCACGAACGTCCCTATGCCCGAGAGCTTGACCATCACGTTGGGCAAGGGCGCCAGCAGCTCGAGGCCGGCCCGCCACGGAAAAAGGTCATGTTGTGCGGCGCTTTCGAGCATCCCGGCATGGACGAGCACAAAGGTCGTCTCGGGGAAGTCCCGGACCAGGCGGGCGGCGTCGGCCATCTGGCCCGGGAACACCTGGAGCTCGAAGAGCCAGCCCAGGTCGGCCAGAGCGCCGATGTTGTCACGGAAAACCGGGTCGTGCATACGGGCCGGGCCCGACGCGTAACGGAAGCGCTCGTCCTCGTGCCAGTGCAACTGGAGCCGCGTACCGCGCATGAGGGGCGAAGCGGCCTGTTGCTGGCGGAAGATCTTGTCTGCGCCGGGGGCGAAAAGGTCGGCCGAGCCCACCACCGCATGTGGCCAACCAGTGGCATCGTGGACGCTCTGCACATAGCGGACCTCTTCCACGACCCGCTCGAGAGCCCAATTGGGCTGGACGTAAACGGCCGCCTTGACACCTTCGGCAGTCACGTCGGCCACGTACTCCTCGACGAGGTAATCGCGCCTTACGCCCTCGTAAGGCCCGAAAATGCGAGGCACCATAGGGCCCGCAAGCCAAGGCAGGTCGGCCATGCGCCAGATGTGGTGGTGGCTGTCAACGATGTCGTCGACCCCAAGTTCAGCGGGTGTGAGCGGCCTATTTGCTGTCATCCCCACCCCTCGTTGCATAGTCCCCCCCGCGGGTCACTCCAAATGATCCCTGAGCGGGTACAAGGGCAATAGGGTCTTCAGTCATCAATTCAGGCCGACCTTCGGTCATTTTACGCCCCACCGAACGTCGTGGCCCGGCCAGGACGGCGGCCAACCGGGCCACCGCGCCTACGGCCGAGGGCAGGTCGCGCACACCGACGAGGTCGTCGAGATCGCCCACCACAGCCGCCATGCCCCTCGTGACGGGCCGGTAATTCGGGTCGCACGCCAGGGGCGACCACCACACGACCCGGTGCGACAACCGGCCGAGGCGGCGCACGGCCAAGACCATGGCCGCCGGGTCGCCCCGCTCGAGGCCGTCGGAGACGATCAGCACGACAGCGTCGCGCGCCGCCGCCGTACGGCGGGCGTCGGCCAGGAACTCCTCCAGCGCGTGCCCGATGCGGGTGCCGCCGTTGACATCGAAGACGACGGCGGCCAGCCCGTCCAGGGCGGCGTCGACGTCGGGGGCGGCCAGCTGGCGGGTGATGCGGGTGAGACGGGTCCCAAACGTGTACACCTCACAACGGGGCACGGCCCGCACGACCGCGTGGGCGAAGCGCAGGGCGTCGCCCGAGGTCTGGCGCAACGAGCCCGAGACGTCAACGAGCAGCAGGGCCCGGCGAGGGCGGCGAGGGCGGCGGCGCCATCGCAGGCCTACCACGTCCCCACCGTTGCGGCCCGCGGCGCGCAGCACCCGGCGCAGGTCGAGCTGGTCACCGCGACGCGCCGGCTGGTGCCGCCGGGCGCGTTGGGTCGGCAGTGCCCGGCGCAGGGCGGGCTCAGCTTCGACCAGGAGCCGCCTCTTGTCCGCCGACGTCGGCGGGAAGGCACAGGTGCTGGTCGTTTCGTCGGTGCTGGCGTCGTGGCCCGCGCCCCGGCGCCGCCCTTCGGTACCGCCCTGGGGGCGCGAAAGCAGGCGGCCGCGACGCGACGGCGGCACGCGGGGAAGGGCGGTGCTCCCCGCTGGCGGGGCCAACGTCACGGTGCCGTCGGCGAACCAGGCGGCGAAGACGCGGTCGAAAGGCCCGACTTCTTCGACCGCGCTCACCAGGGTCACCCGCGCCGTCCAGTACAGCTCGACGGGCGAGACCGGCCGCATGAGCGCCACCGCCCGGAGGAAGTCGACCCGTTTGTTGGCGCCGGGCACCACACCTGCTCCGGCGAGTGCGGTGGTGAAACCCTCCAGGTGAGCGGCAGCCAGGTGAGCGGCAGCCAGCTGAGCCGCAGCCAGATGGTCGGCGGCGGCGCTCATCCCCTGAGGACGGGCGGGACGTCCACCCAGGACTTGGACGCGGCGGACACGAGGACGGCCTCGGTCACTTGGGCGGCGCGCCGCCCGTCGGAGAAGCGGGGCAAGCCGTCGGGCGTGCCCCCGGCGACGGCGTCGTAGCAGTCGGCCACGAAGGCGTTGAAGCAATCCTGGTAACCCTGGGGGTGGCCGGCCGGCACGGTCACATAGGCGGCGGCCGCCGGGGCCAGGTCTTCGGCCGAGCGGACGAGCAGGCGGCTCTCGGACCGGCCGCCGACCCAGAGCTGTTCGGGACGGTCATGGTCGAACACAAAGGACGCCTCGGTGCCGTCGAAGGAGAAGGAGAAACGGTTTTTCCTCCCCGCCGCCACCTGGTTGAGCACCACCGACCCGATGGCCCCACCGTCGGTCTCGAAGCTGACGACGGCGGAGTCCTCGGTCCGCACCTCGAACGGGCCGTCGGGCCCCCGACGCTGCGGGTAGACCGTGAGCAGTTGGGCATTGACCCGCACCACGCGCTGGCCGGAGGCGAACTCGACGAGGTCCACCCAGTGCACCCCGATGTCACCGAAGGCCCGGGAGCGGCCCCCGCTACCAGGGTCGACGCGCCAGTTGTCGTCAGCCTCTCGGGCCAGCCAGTCCTGGAGGTAGGAGCCGTGCAGCACGCTCAGGCGGCCGGCCTCGCCCCGCCGGACGCGCTCGCGGACCTCGCGCACCATCGGGTAGAAGCGGTAGACGAAGGGCACGGCCCCGACGAGGCCGGACGCGGCGGCCAGCTCTTCCAGCCTGATGGCGTCCGCCACTCCGGTCGCCAGCGGCTTCTCGCACACGACGTGCTTGCCGGCCCGCAGAGCTTGTTCGACCAGGCCCACATGGGTGGAGTTGGGGGTGCATACGTGGACAACGTCGACGTCGGGCGCCTCGATCAGCTCGCTGGGGCGGGCCGTGGCCCGCTCGGCCTGTGCCTTTGCTTGCAACGCATGCGCCAGGCCCAAGTCGTTGTCGGCGACGCCGACCAGGACGGCCCCGGCTGCTNNGTCACTAAAAGGAAGTTAGGTCTCTAAGCATCATAAGTCAAGTCATCGTAGGGCGTTTGACGTATAGTTCTGACTAAAGGTAGGTGCTCGTGGCTAGCGTTATGTCGTTCTCCCAGGACCTTCTGCCTGACGCAGGGGAAAACTTGGTGACGGTACTCGACCTGCTCCGCTTCGGACATGCCCGCACCCGGCCCGAGCTGGCGCAACACAGCGGCCTCGGGCGCGCCGTGGTGAGCCAGCAGCTCGGCTACCTGTCCGAGCTCGGGCTGGTGGGCGAGGGCGACCTCGCTCCCTCGACGGGTGGCCGGGCGCCCCGGAAGGTCGCGTTCCGGGCCGACGCCGGGACCCTCCTGGTGGCCGAGCTCGGCGCCACCAGCCTGGTGGCGGGCTTGAGCGACCTCGCCGGCAACCTGGCCTTCCAGCACGAAGAGCCCTACGACATTGGCCATGGCCCCAGTCGGGCCCTGGACCGGCTGGCCCAGCTCTTCGGGTCCCTGCTGGAGCGGAGCGGCACTTCCCGGGCGTCGCTGTGGGGCATCGGTATCGGCGTCCCGGGGCCGGTCGAGTTCTCGACGGGCCGTCCTATCTCGCCGCCCATCATGCCCGGTTGGCACGCCTACTCCATCCGCCATCACCTCGGGGAGCTCTTCGGGCTGCCGGTCTGGGTCGACAACGACGTCAACCTCATGGCCCTGGGCGAGCTGCGCGCCGGTCACACCCGCGGTGAGCAAAACATGGTCTACGTAAAGATCGGCACGGGGATAGGTGCCGGCATTATCTGTGGGGGCACCCTGCACCGGGGAGCGCAGGGTTGCGCCGGCGACATCGGCCACGTGGCCGTGCGCGAAGCCTCCGAGGTCATCTGCCGCTGCGGGAAGGCGGGCTGCTTGGAGGCGCTGGCCGGCGGTGCCGCCCTGGGCCGCGATGGCACCCTGGCCGCCGAGTCCGGCTTGAGCCCCCACCTTGCCACCGTCCTGGCCGAGGGCCGCAAGGTGACCGGCGAGGAGATCACCAAGGCCGCCCAGCGGGGCGACCCCGTGGCCATGGACCTGCTGCTGCGTTCGGGACGGCTCGTCGGCGAGGTACTGGCAACCATCGTCAACTTCTTCAACCCGGCGCTCATCCTGGTCGGAGGGGGCGTCGCCGCCGCCGGTGACGCCCTGCTGGCCTCCATCCGCGAAAACGTCTACCGCTGCTCGCTGCCTCTGGCCACCCGGGACCTGCAGATCTCCTTTTCGCCCCTGGGCGACCAGGCCGGCCTGCGGGGGGCGGCGGCCATGGTCACCGACGAGGTCTTCGCGCCCGCAAATATCGTCCGGTGGCTGGGGCACGGCAGCCCCGTGGCCATGACCGGCCTCCTCAGCGCCTGACCAACGCCCTCCGGCCGCCTCACCGGCCTTGGACGTCCTCATGGCCCGCCTGCCGCGGCGCCGTGGAGCACCTCGACTTCGGCCAAAGCCATTTCTACGTCGTCCTGTTCTTTTAGCAACAGGCCGAGGGAGCGCCGCAATGCGCGGGGCCAGGCGTCGCCCTGCTCGGCCAGGGCGGACGCGCCCCGGGCCCAATCGATCGTCTCGGCTGTCCCGGGCCTCTTCACGAGCGGCAGGGCGCGCACCGCCACCACCGCTTCGACCAGGGCGGTGGCCGCCGCCTCTTCGACCCCGGGGGCGTGGGCCCGGATTATCTCAAGCTCACGGGCCGGTTCGGGGAAGGGGATCCAGTGGTACATGCAACGGCGCTTGAACGCGTCATGGAGCTCGCGCGTCCGGTTGGAGGTGATTATCACCAGGGGCGCCTGGTCGGCCCGGATGGTGCCGCGCTCGGGGACCGTTATTTGGAACCCGTCCAGGAACTCGAGCAAGAACGCCTCGAACTCGCTGTCCGAGCGGTCTATCTCGTCGACCAGCAGGACGGCGCGCTCGCCGGCCCGGACGGCCCGCAACAAAGGCCGCTCCAATAAGAACTCGTCACCGTACAGGTCCTTGACCTGCTCGCCCGCCCTTACGTGGAGCAACTGGCGGGGGTAGTCCCACTCGTACAGCGCCTGGGCGGCGTCGAGGCCCTCATAACACTGGAGCCGGACCAGCTCGCGCCCGAGGAGGCTCGCCAGCGACCGCGCCAGCTCGGTCTTGCCGACACCCGGCTCGCCTTCGACGAGCAGGGGCCGCCCCAGCGCCAGCGCCAAGTACACCGCGGTCAGGATGCCGTCGTCGGCAAAGTAGTTTTCGCCCAGCAAACCCTCCCGCAGTTGCTCCAGGTTGGGGACGCCCGGGTTCACCCGGCCGGCACCGAGGCGGGCGCTACTTCGACGCGGTCGCCGGTCTCGGCCGACTCGTCGACCGCCTCGGCCACCTGGGCGGCGCGCAGGCCGTCGAAGAACGTGGCGCCGTAGGGCCCCACCTCTTTGTCCCCGGCCACCGCGTCTATGAAATGGGCGAGCATGTTGGCATGCCCGTGCTCCCAGCCCAGGACATGGCCCGACGGCCACCACGGCGCCACCAGGGGATGGTCCGCCTCGCAGGTGATCACCTCGGTGAAACCCGAGGTGCGGCCGCCGTTGGTGCGGTAAACCTTGAGGATATTGGGGTCTTCCAGGCTCCAGGCCACGCTGCCCAGCGAGCCGTTGAGCTCCCAGGCCAGGTGGTTGCGCCGGCCCGGGGCGACGAGCGAGGCGTCGATGGTGGCGAGCAGCCCGCTGTCGAAACGGGCGACCATGGCGACCACGTCGTCCTGGTCGATGGGACCGCCCCGGTAGAGGCGGTCCGGCGTCGTCACCGGGCTCGATATGGACGCCTGGACGGAGGCGATCTCCCCGCACAGGAAGCGGGCTTGGTCCACCACGTGGCAAGCGATGATGGCCTGCGCCCCGGCGGCGCTGGGCAGCGGCCCCGGCGCCGCCCGCCATTCCTGGGAGTAACGGAAACGAGCCTGGTACAGCTCCCCGAGCTCGCCCCCGTGGACCAGCTCCCAGGCCAGGCGCACCGCCGGGAAGAACCGGTAGTTGAAACACACCAGGTGCTTGACCCCGGCGGCCGCGGCCGCCTCGTACAGGTGGGCGCAGTCGGCGGCGGTGGACGCCAGTGGCTTTTCGCAGATGACGTGCTTGCCCGCGGCTATAGCGGCCAACGTGGGCTCGACATGGGCGGCATCGGTGGTGACGTTGTCAAAAACGTCCACCGCCGGGTCGGAAATCATGTCGTGCCAGTCCGTCGTGTACAAGGAGTACCCATAGCGGGTGGCCGCCTCGGCCACGCCGGCCTCGGTCCGGCCGGCCACGGCGACGAGTACAGGGCGGGCGGCCGAGGGCCAGCACATATGCCCGATGCTGTGCAGGGAGTGCGAGTGGGCCCGGCCCATAAACCCGTAACCGAGCAGGCCAAAACCGATGGCGGGGCGTTCGTCGCGGGGAGCGGTATGCAGCGGCATGGTCCGGGCCTTTCAGGGACGGGGCGCGCCGGGGAGCAGCGTGCGGAGGTAGGCGAGGCTCCGGGTCACGATTTCTTCCTCGGCCAACATCGACCATTGCTCACCGATGAGGTCGACCTCCAGGCTGAGAGAGCCGTCAAAGCCCCCGGCTTGCAAGGCTTTTACCACCCCAGGCATGTCGATGACGCCCTCGCCGGCCACGCACGCCGGCCACCAGGTGAAGTTGTCCGAGGGGCTGCCGCCCTTGCGCCGGGTGGCGATGTCCTTGGTGTGGGTCGAGATCGTGTAGGGAGCGAGCCTGGTGGCGGCGTCCACGGGGTCCTCGAACAGGCGCAGGCAGTTGCCGGTGTCGAAGTTGACCCGCAGGTTAGGCGAGCCGACGGCCTCTATGATCCGCACGATCTCCCGGGAGGTGAAATCGATGTGGTTTTCGAGGGCCAGCACCACCCCCTCCTCCTCGGCCGCCTTGGTCGCCTCGGCCAGCAACGGGATGACCTTGCCGATCAGTTCCTCCCGGGGCGACTTGGCATAGTTCATGCTGGCGGCCACGATGCGCATGCGGGTCGAGCCGAGCTTGCGGGTCTGGGGGAGGTGGCGCTTCAGGGCCTCGAGTTCGTCGGGCTTGTCGCCGCCCCACAGCCCCTCGGGATGCCCCCAGCCCAGTACCCGGTCGACGCCTGTCTCGTCGAGGCGGGCCTTTATCTCCGCGCACAGGCCGTCGTCCAGAGCGTCGAAAAAGCACGCCTCCAGGGCGATCTCGCCGACGTCCTGTTTTAGGGCGAAGTCCAAGAACTCGTCTTCCATCCGCCACCGCGTGCCCGGGTCGCTCTGCGTGCCGGCGTAAATCTCTCCGAAATACCGGTGGAAGCAGTAACTGTCGATCCCGATCTCCATGAGGACCCCTTCTTTCCTGTGCTAGGTTTTCTTTTCTCTTACGAATTTGTGATTAAGCGCGGCGCAGCCCGAGGGCGATGCGGGACAGCTCGCCCACGACTTGGGGGGTCATCGGTACGTCGAAGACCTCCTCGATCACGCACGTCCAACCGTGGACGAAATAGCGCCAGCCGTCCTCGATCAACAGTGCCCGGGCAGCCTCCTGACGCCGGGCCTGGTGCAAGAAGTCAAGTTCCCCCCGATAGTTGAGCTCCCACACCCGGGCCCTTTCCGGGAAGACGCCCTGGTCGGTGACCGGGCTCCCCGGGCTGTCCTTGCCCATGCCCGTCCCGTTGACGACAAGTGAGCCCGGCGGCATTTCGGCCATGAGGCGGTCGTTTTCGGCCGGGTCGGCGTTGTGGACGTACTCCACCTTCACCTGTTCGCTCAATTCGCCGTTCTGTTCGTTGAGTTTTTCGTGCACGGCGCGCATGGACTCGAGCCGGGCCGGGCTGCGGTTGACCACCACGACCCGACGGGGCCGGTCCGGGGCGGCCCGGCCGCTCATGAGGTGCAGAGTGATGGCCAGGTTGGACCCGCCGGCGCCGAAGAGCAGGGCCTCGGGGCCGTCCGCCCTCCCGTCCCCGCTCCCGCCCGAGGCCCAGTAGCCCGGCTCGATGAACTCGTCCAACGACCTCCCCGAGGAGATCGGGTCCTTGGCATGGGCCCGGAACAGGCCGTCCCGCTTGGACAGGGAGGACACCTCCCCGCAAAGTTCGGCGTAGGGGTCTACGAAATCGAACATGTCCCGGCACGCCGCGAACAGGTCGATCTTGTGCGTGGTGACCAGGGCCCCCAACTCCGACGGGCTCGAGCGGATGACCTCGACGGCCTCCCGGTAGCGCTCGGGCGGGGCGTGCAGCGCCAGGTCGCAGCCGGCCATGCGGACGCCGCCGAGGCCAAGGTGCTCGGCCCAGGCCGGGAAGATGCGCATGATGGCCGATTTGCCCGTCGTCACGCCGATGAAGGTGAAGGTGCGGGCGGCGGCGGCGCCGTCAGGGGATGGTGCTGAAGTGCTCATATCGCGTACCTCGGTGCTCGGCCGGAAAGGACGGCGAGAAGGTCGTCGAGCGCCCACGCCCCCATGGCCGAGGTGGCCTCGGACGTGTGAGGGCCCATGTGCGGCGTCACCAGCACGTCGGGGCGCCGCAGGAGGCGGTGGTCGGGCCCGGGCGGCTCGGTGGCGAGGACGTCGAGGGCGGCCGCCCGTAGGTGGCCTTCGTCGAGGGCCCATAGCAGGTCGTCCTCGTTGACCAGCTCTCCGCGGGCCGTGTTGACGAGCGCGGCCCCGGGCTTCATCTGCTCCAGGAGCGCCCGGTCCACCATGCCCCGGGTCTGGTCGGTGAGCGGGGCGTGGAGGGAGACGAAGTCGGACCCAGCCACCAGAGCGGCCAGGTCCACCATGGTCACGTGGCCGGCACCGGTCCCAGGCCCAGTCCCAGGCCCGGTCCCGTTGCCGCTGGCGGCCACGTAGGGGTCGTAAGCCAGTACCCGCAGGCCGAGCCCGGCGGCCTTGGCCGCCACCATCGAGCCGATCCGGCCCAGGCCCACCAGGCCCAGGGCCCGCCCGGCGAGCTCGAACCCGCTGAGGGCCGGCCATTCGCCCCCGTCGACCCGTTGATGGCCGACGACCAGGGGCCGGGCCAGGGCGAAGAGCAAAGCCACCGTCATCTCGGCCACGGCGTTGGCGTTGGCGCCCGGCGTTATCGTCACGGTCACGCCGTGGCGGCCCGCCGCCGCCAGGTCGACCCGGTCCACTCCCACCCCGTAGCGGGCTACCACCCGCAGGCGCGGGGCACCGGCGAAGACTTCCTCGGTCACGTGGTCCAGCCCGGCCAGCAGGCCGTCGGCATCACGGACCGCCTCGACCAGTTCGGCCGCCGCCAGCGGGCCGGGACGGTAGCGGACCTCCCCCACCTCGGCCTCCAGGCGCCGGCGCAGGCCCGGGTCGTGCATCCCGAACGAACGGGGCGTGACCACCACCACGCACTCGGACAGAGGGCGTAGCGGCGGCGAGCACGACAACGGCGCCGTCCCGGTCATCTCAGGACAGGACCTTCGGGTGTGCGCAGGACACGCTGGGCGAAGCCGCTCTCCTCGATGGTCCCGTAGTCGTGGCCGGCCTGGCCCGGGTAGACGGCAAAGAACACGAAGGGCTCGTCGCCCGTGTTGACCGTCCGGTGGGCCCAGTACGGGGGGACGTAGGCGACGGTGCCCGGGCCCATGGGCGACGCCGACCGGCCCCCTTCCTCAGTCATCAGCAACAGGTAGCCGTGGCCGGAAAGCCCGAGGTAGACCTCACCCGTGTCCCTCACCGAATGGAAATGCCCCTTGGTCATGAAGTACTCGTCACCGACAGTGCCGGGGTGCAGGACGGTGGTGCAGCAGATCAGCTGGCCCACCTCTTCGGGGACGTCGTACTGGAGGACCTCGTACACGAGCGGGTCGCCGCTCTGCACGAGCTGGCCCAGCGCCGCCTCGTCGGCGTAATACGAGCCTTTCATGTCGGACAGGTGACGCTCGGTACGTGACGTATGCGGGGAAAGCGCGCCCGAGCGGAAGTCCAGCATCAAGGAGAAGGGGTCCAAGGCAGTTGCGGTCATGTTCGGGCCATCACTTTCGCTCTCGTTGGCACTTNNGCTCTCGTTGGCACTTTCGCTCTTGTTGGCACTTTCGGTCTTGTTGGGGGGGTCGGGGTCACGGCGTCACCAGCACCTTCATCGCCCGGCCGGAGGCGGCGAGCTCGAAGGCGTCTGCCGCCGAAGCCAGGTCGAAGCGGGCTTCCACCAGGGAGCCTGCGTCCACCCGGCCGTCGACGATCAGCTCCAGGGCGGCCCGGCACTCCTCGTTGGTGCTCGCCGACGTACCCGTGACGACGAGCTCTTTGTAATGGACCAGGTTGGTGTCGAGCTCGACCCGGGAGTGGCCCCGGGCCAGGCCGGCGAAGAAATTGACCCGCCCCCAGGGACCGGCCAGCTCCAGGGCCTGGGCCTGGGCGGCGGGCACGGGGGCGGCCACTATCACCACGTTGGCGCCCTTGGGGGCACCGGCGCTGACCAACGCCGCTTGCAGCTGGTCGAAGTCGGCGTCGTGGGCCGATGTGGCGCCCCAGGCCAGGGCCCGCAGGCGCCTTTCGGCGTTGGGCTCGCACACCACCACGGCCCCGGCGCCGGCCAGGCGGGCCAGGGCGAGGTGGAACAGGCCGACAGGCCCGGCGCCGTACACGAGGACGACGTCCCCCTCGCCGATGCGGCAGGCGCGCGACCCCCGCAGGGCGCAGGCCAAAGGCTCAGCCAGGGCCACCGTACCGATGTCCAGGCCCGTGGCCCCGGTGGCAGTGGCGACGTTGAAGGACAGCAGGTTGCCCTGGTCCACCAGGTCCTTGTGCAACAGGAGGTAGTCGGCGAAGCCCCCGTCCTCGGTGATGCCTATGGCCCGCGGCTGCTCGCACATGTTCACCTGGCCCCGGGCGCAGGCGGTGCACATCCCGCAGCCGTAGTTAGGCGCCACGAAGACCCGCTCGCCGTCGGCGGCACGGCCCCCGGCACCCACCTCCACCACGGTCCCCACGACCTCGTGGCCGGGGACGCGTCCGAGAGCGTCGGCATAGGCCCGGTGGGAGCCGTTGGCGATGCGTACGTCCGTGCCGCAGATCGAGCAGGCATCCACCTTCAGTAGCGCCTCGCCCGGCCCGGGACGGGGCTGGGGCCGCTCCTCCACCACCATCGAGCCCGGGCCCCGGTAGGCGAGGACCTTCATCGCAGCGCCGCCGGCGACGCCACGGTCACGGGGCGGCCCTCCAGCCAGGACGTGTTGGCCGCGATCACCGCGGCCACCGCCGCACGGCCGTCGGCGGCACCCACGAGGGGGGCCGTGCCGTTAGTGGCTGCCTGCACGAACCCGGCGAGCTCCGCCCGGTAACCGGGCTCGAAGCGTTGCGGCCAGGAGGACCACGTGGGCGCCTCCCCTAGGCCCCGCGTCCGGATCTCGAGCACGGGCACGGCCCGGTTGTCGCCCACCACCAGCAGGCCCTCGGTCCCGAGCACCTCGGCCCGGGCGTCGTAGCCGTAGTCGGCCGGGCAGGTCCCGTCTATGGTCCCGATGGAACCGGCCACGAAGCGGAGCGAGACCACCGCGTTGTCGTAGAAATCTGCGGCGGTGACGCCCCGGTCGGCCCCTTTGAAGTTGGCCGTCTCGGCATAGACGCGCTCGATGTCCGATCCCATCAGCCAGCGCACGCAGTCGAAATCATGGCTGTTGACCTCGGCCAGCATCCCGTTGGATCGGCGCAGGTCATGGGCCCACACCGGCGGCAGCCCGGGGCCCCGGGTGAGCGACTTGACCACCATCGGGGTGCCGATCTCGCCCGCTTCGATCCGGGCCTTGGCCTCGGCGAACTCGGGCTGGAAACGGCGCACGAAGCCGACCTGGAACACGACCCCCGCCTTGTCGGCCGCCGCCGCCATGGCATCGCAGTCGGCCAGGGAGAGCGCCATGGGTTTCTCGCAGAAGACGTGCTTGCCCGCCTCGGCGGCCAGCACGGCCAGCTCGGGGTGGGCGAAGGTGGGGGCGGTGATCACCACGCCGTCGAAGCCAGCCCCCGAGAGCGCCTCCTCGAGGTTGGGGAAGACGTCCACGCCCAGTTCGTCGCCCGCCTTGTGGCCCACAACGGGGTCGGCGTCCACGACGCAGGCCAGCTCGGCTCCGGGGACCGACCCGGCGGCGTTGCGGGCGTGCACCATGCCCGCCCGGCCTGCGCCTAGGACGGCGAGGCGGAAGCGGCTCTTCATACATGTACCTCCTGATGGGGCCGGCCCTCGGGGGCCGGGACGAGCAGGTTGACGGTGGCGGTGTAGTCACGCCGGCGGCGGGCATAAAGGGCTTCCAGGTCGGGGTCGGGCAGGGCCCGGTCCACCTCGGCCGTGCTCGACAGGGCCAGAGCGGCGAGGTCGTCCACGGCCCCGGCCGCCGCCGCCGCCACCAGGGCGGCGCCCCAACAGCTGAAGCTTTCCCGGCCCAGGCGGACGTAGGGCCGGTGGAGCACGGAAGCCTTGATCTCGTTCCACAGGGCGTCGTCGCCGCCCCCGCCGATCACCCGCACGTCACCGGGGGCGACGTCGGGGAAGAGGCGGCGGGCCACGTCGAGGAACCCGGCGTACTCGAAGGCGACGCTCTCCAGGACGGCCCGGGCCAGGTCGCCCCGTGTCTGGGAGAGGTCGAGGCCTACCCACGCCCCCCGGGCCGCGGGGGCGGCGGGCAGGATGCGCCCTCCGAGATGAGGGACGAACAACAACCGCGCCCCCCCGCGTCCCGACGCCTCCTTTATCAGGTCCTCCAGGCAGGCCGCACCGAGCACCTCGGGCAGCCAGCGCAGCAGGTCACCGCCGGCCAGGTAGGCCAGCGCCAGCCATTGCCCGGGCACGGCGCCCCGCATCTGGACGAGCGTGCCCGACAGGTCGGGCCTGAACGCGGTGGTGGACAGGGCCAATACCGAGGCCGTGCCCGCCGTGTCCAGCAGCTGGCCCGGCGCCACGATCCCGGCCCCCAGAGCCCCGGCCGCCGTGTCGCCGAGCCCGGCCGCCACCGGGGTACCGGGCGGCAGGCCACAGTCGCGGGCGGCGACGGCACTGAGGTGGCCGACCATGTCCGTGGGCGCCAAGATGCGGGGGAGCTTGTCCAGCTCGACCTCGGACCCCGTGGCCAGCTCGGGCGACCAGGTGGCGTGGGCCGTGTCGGCCAGCCCGCTGAAGTGCAAGTAGGTCGTATCGATGTAGGCCCCGGTGGCGTCCAGGTCGCACAGACGGCCGGCCACGAAGGCCCCTGGGACCACGAAGCGTGCCACCTGGCCGTAGGTATCGGGCCGGTGCCGGCGCCACCACGAGATCTTTGGAGCATGGGCGACCATGGACGGACAACCGCTGAGCTCCACGAGACGGTCGCCTAGGCGGGCGGCGATCATTTCGACTTCGGCGCGACAACGCGAATCGAGCCACGAGTCGTACGGCGTGACCGCCCGGCCGTCGGCGCCTACGCCGAGCACGCCCGCCATCTGGCCGGCCACGGCTATGCCCGCCACATCGCCGGGCCGGCCCGAGGCGGAGGCGCACGAGGCGATCACGGCCGTCGCCGCCAGGTAGAAATCTTCCGGTTCTTGTTCGACTTCGTCGGCGCCCCTGCGGTGCAGGGCCAGCGGGACGGCCGCCTCCCCCAGGCAGACGCCACTGAGCTCGAACACGGCCGCCTTGGCGCTCTGGGTGCCGACGTCCACCCCCACGAACAGCGGGCCAGTCATAAGAGGCAACCGGTCACACGAGAGCCCCCTCCGGGCCCGGGGGGACCCGCTCGAACCGTGAGGCGGCGCTGCCCGAACTGGACAGCTCCACCTCGAAAGCGCTGCGGTCGCCCCGGTGGAAGGCGGTGAAGTACTCGAGGGCGCGGCGTTCGGTGGTGTAGCTGACGCTGTAGAGCACCAGCAGCGGTGCGCCCCGGTCGACCCCGAGCAAGCGCGCCTCCCGGGCGCCGGCGGTGGTCGCCTCCACCCGGCGCCGGCTCGAGACAATGGGCAGCCCGTAGTCCCGCCGGAGGATCTCGTAGAGCGAACCGGGACCGTTGAGGTCCCGCTGGTGGAGGCCGGGCACGAGCGCGACCGGGAGGTAGGTCATGGTGAGGACATGCGGCTCGCCCTCCAGGGAACGCACCCGTTCGAGTTCGACCACCGGGTCGTTGACGGCGATGTTGAGGCTCGTGGCCACGCCGTTGGTGGCCGGTACCTGGTGCAGGACCAGCACCCTGCTCTCGACGGACTGGCCGCGCAGGGCGGCATCGTCGACCAGGCCCCGCAACCCGCTGATGAGGCCCTCGGCCGTCTTGTGGACGGCGACGAACGTGCCCCGCCCGCGCTGGCGGTAGATCAGTCCCTCGTAGCCGAGCTCGGTGAGCGCCTGGCGGACCACGCCCCGGCTCACACCGAGCCGCTGGCAGATCTCGAGCTCGTCAGGTAGCCGGGACCCGGGGGCGAGGGTCCCGTTGGCGATGCAGACCGAAAGCCACTGCTTGAACTGGTAGTAGAGCGGGATGGGCTTGGAGTGGTCCACCGCCCCGGTCCACATGTCTATATGTATTGACATCCCGACTTGAGTCTGGCACGATCGAGGAGCAGATGCAAGGAAGCCTGCGTTGAGCGTCGTGCGCACCGTCCGGGGCGATATCGGCCCGGACCAGCTGGGCCCGACCGACTCTCACGAGCACCTGTTCTTCGTGACCCGGCTACAGCCGGGCGACGAGATGGCCGACCTCGAGGCGGCTGTGACCGAGGCCGGTACCCTGTGGGAGGCGGGCGGCCGCACGCTCGTCGATTGGACGCCGCTCGGCTTGGGCCGCTCCCCCGAGGGCCTCCTGCACGTATCCCTGGCCACCGGGCTACACGTAGTCGGCGCCACCGGCGTGCACCGCGACGCTCATTATCCGCCAGAGGGCCCGCTGCGGGCGGAGACCGAAGAGGGCCTGGCCCGGCGGTTCGTCGCCGACATCACCGCCCGGGACGCGCCGGCCGGGGTGATCAAGGTCGGCGCCAGCTACCACCGGCTCCAACCGTTGGAGAAAAAGGCGTTTGCGGCGGCGGCCCTGGCCTACCAAGAGACCGGGGTACCCATCTGCGTCCACACCGAGCACGGCACCATGGGCCTCGGGATCGTCGAGCACCTTCTCGGGCTCGGAGTGCCCCCCACCGCCGTGGTGCTGGCCCACCTCGACCGCAACCCTGACGCCGGCGAGCACGCCGAGACGGCCGCCACGGGGGCCTGGCTCCAGCTCGACGGCCCGGGCCGGACCAAGTACTGGCCCGACTCGACCATCCTCCGGCTCATCTCCGACCTGGCCGAAAGCGGGTCGTCGGCACAGCTGCTGCTCGGCGGCGACACCGGGCGCAGCTCGACGATGCGGTCCTACGGCGGCGGCCCGGGCCTCGACTACCTGTTCGCCCGGTTCAAGCCCCGCCTCGAACGCGAACTGGGCCCGGAGCTCTCACAGCTCATCTTTGTGGACAACCCGGCCCGGGCCTTCGCCTTCGAGCCCCGTCCCGGCGCCCAGCGCTCCCCCGCCGCCTGAGCCGGCGCAAGCCGGATGCGGTGGCGACGTTCAGCCCGCCAAGCGCAGCAGCTCTTCCTCGCGCGCCGGTTCTAGGCCAATGGGCCCTCTGACCGGCGTCGGCTCTGCTTGTTCGTGCTCGTGGGTGTCCACAATGGTCTGGGCCAGGGGGCGGGGCGCCAGGCCCGCCGCCAGCGCCGCGCTCGGGTCCAGGGCGTTTATGTCGCGCCCGGGGGCCAGGCCGGCCCAGAGCGGGAGCTCGGCTGGCGTCACGCCCGCGTCCTCAAGAGCTTGCGCGTCGACCCAAACGAGCTCAGTCCCGGCCGGCCCCACGGCGTCCACCGCTGCGCTGAGGAAGCCCTCCCACGAGAACGGCGGCCGCGGGCTGACGGCGTGAAAGGTCCCCGCCGCCCGGCCGTGCGCCAGTAAGGCGACAAAGTCTGCCAGGTCCCGGGCGTCGATGACCTGGAACGGGTTGTCCCGCGGCGCCGGTGCCAGGACCCGGCCCCCACGGGCGACACGCTCCACCCACCAGGTGAAGCGGCCGGTGTAGTCGTAAGGCCCGGCGACATATGTCGGGCGCACAATGCTCACGTCGGCGCCCGTAGGCCCGAACGACTGCAACGCTTCCTGCTCGCACAGCGCCTTCAGCCCACCATAGGTGTGGCCGCTCACCACTTCGGTCGTCGGGTCGTCGAGTACGACCAGCGGGGAGTGCTCGGTCATCCCGGCGCCCTGCGGGGTGTCATACACCGAGACGGTGGAGATCTGCACGTAGCGCCCGCCTCGGCCGTCGAGGGCTTGGGCCAGCGTGCGCACCTGACGGGGCACGTAGGCCGAGGTGTCGATGGTGACGTCCCAGCTTCCCGAGGCCAACGCCGACAGGTCCACGTTGCGGTCCCCCAGGCGATGCTCAGCCCAGGCAAACAGGTCCGGGTTGGTCTCGCCCCGGTGGAACAACGTCACCGTGTCGTCGTCGGCGATCAAAGAGCTGACGATGTGGCGTCCGACGAACTGCGTACCACCGATGACAAGAACTCTCATATCGCCTCACTCCTGTCCATGACCATAGCCCGTACCTCGGCCCATAGCTCGGACCTCGACCTGACGCTCCGTGAGGCGCCAGGTCCGGCATCGTCAGCTTCCCGGCGCCGTCCGACGGCGCCAGCGGCCGGCTCAGGGGAGGAGGACCGCCGGGACCGTGATGGTGATGGCCGCACCGGTCGTGCTGGTGACGGCGGGAGCGATCGTGGTGGTGGCGGCCGGCGCCGTGGTGGTGGTAGCGGCCGGTGCCGTGGTCGTGGTCGTCGGTGCCGTGGTCGTGGTCGTCGGTGGCACCGT
>PMWT01000144.1 GCA_003166025.1 Acidimicrobiaceae bacterium
ATGGAGACGGTCACCCCGCAGGTAAGGCCGTCGAAGCCCATTTCCGAGCTCGTGTAGCCGATGGACGAGACCACGTCGCGGACGATCTGGGGTATTTCGACATACGCGCTGGTGGTGATCTCGCCCGCCACCATCACCAGACCGGTGGTGAGCAGGGTCTCGCAGGCGACNNGAGCTCTTGGCGACCACACCGAGGTCGAGCGTGTCCTGCCTGGACACGATAACCGCCCGGCTGGCATCCTCGCCGAACCCGAACGCGACCCCTCCTCCGGCCTCGACTTCCGCTGGGGGAGCTGCCCCTGCCCCCGCCCCGTCTCCGGTCGCGCTCACGTTGTTGGCAACGATCAGGTCGGCGCCCTTGGCCGCCAGCTTCGCCCGGCCGAGAGAGACGAGCTCGGCCCCGGACGCCGTCTCGGCCGCGAAACCGACGATCACCTGGCCTTCACGACGTCGGGTGCACAGCTCGGCCAGGATGTCCGAGGTGGGGACGAGCTCGAGCAACATGGGCTCGCCCGTCTTCTTCAGTTTTTGGCCTGCGACCACGGCGGGGCGGTAGTCGGCGACGGCTGCCGCCATGACGACCACGTCAGCGGACGCGGCGGCGGAGAGGACGGCTTGCTGCATTTGGGCCGCGCTTTCGACTCGGACGACGTCGACCGCAGACGGCGGGGCGAGGGCGCTGGAGGTGACCAGGGTGACGGCCGCGCCGCGGGCGGCGAGCTCGGCGGCGACGGCGNNGGGCACACGAGCACCGGCGCCCGGGTAGCCAGCAGCGTGGCGGTCAGCAGGTCGGAGGAGATCCCGGCGGCGTAACTGCCTATCAGCCGGGCCGTGGCCGGCGCTACGACCACGGCGTCGATGCTGCGGCCGAGTTGCACGTGGGGGACGGGCGACGCCGGGTCGCCGGTGCCGTCGGGGCCGAAAAGCGACGTCCGGGCCGGCTCCGCGGCCAGCGCGGTAAAGGTCAGCGGGCCTACGAACCGGGTGGCCTCCTGCGTGAGCACGGGGCTGACCAGTGCGCCGGCATCGCCAAGGCGGCGACAGATCTCCACTGCCTTATAGGCGGCTATGCCACCACAGACCCCCAAGACCACGCGCTTGGCGCGAAGGGGCCCGTCGCCGTGTACACCAGAAGGCGACGGCTCCGACCCGGTCGGTCCCGACGCTGGCGCCATACTGGCAGGCTAGTGCCGCGGCGCCCGGCGGTCTTGGTTGCGCCTACTTGCTCTAAAGGCCGGTGACCTCTTCGGCCACTTCCTCTTCGCCTTCGACCGGGATGCGGTGATACGTGATCTTCCCGGCGGCGATCTCGTCCAGCCCGATGGAGAGAGGCTTGCGGGAGATCGAGGTCACCTGGGGCGGGACGATCGAACCGAGGCCCTCACCGAGCTGGTTGAAGTACGAGTTGACCTCCCGGCCTCGCTTGGCCGCCAGGCTAACCAGCGTGTACTTGGAGTCGACCTTCTCCAGCAGTGTCTCGATCGGCGGGTCCATCATCGTCGTCCGTCGCTCAGCCATAACCAGTCCTACTCTCTTCGTCCCTCGTCGGCGTGCCGCCGGCAAGCATCCACTATACCGGCGAGCTCCTGCGCGGCTCGGCCAAGGTCGTCATTGACCACGACAAAGCCCGCCATCCGCCGGCCCACCCGGTCCTCCTCCTCGCCCACGGCGAGGCGCCGGGCCACGCTCTGCTCGTCATCGCCCCGCTGGCGTAGGCGCGCCGCCTGCGCCTCCCGCGACGGGGGGGCGATCAGGATGAGCACCGCGTCCGGGTACCGCTCCTTTATCTGCGCCGCCCCGTCGATCTCGATCTCAAGGACCACGTCAAGATCTTCGGGCGCGTCCAGGGTCGGTGTGCCGTAAAGATGGCCGTTGCCCGCGAACTCGGTCCACTCGACGAAGCCGTCGGCTTTTACCCTGTCCATGAAGCTGTCGCGGTCGACGAACACGTAAGCGTCGGCGCGTTCGGAGGAACGGCGGGAACGCGTCGTCCACGACCTCGACAACCACAGCTTGTCCNNGTAACCGGAGCAGCCGGGCGACGAGCGTACCTTTGCCAACGCCGCCTACGCCGAATATGACAAAGATGATCCTGGGGCGCCGTCCCGAGGGAGGCACCGGCCTGGGCCCCTCCGCCGTGGTCACCCGCTCTCCCGATGGCGACGGCCGACGGTAGCGGTGATGAGCTGGAGGGAGATGGGCACACGGCACCGGCCCGTGGTGATATCAGGCCAGGTGGAGAAGTCGACCGCTACCTGCACTGGCACGGCGCGGCCCGAGCCCGAGAGGGGCTTAGCCCAGCTTCTCGAGGAGCTTGCGGCGCTGCTGTTCCCCGAGGCCCTGGACACGCCTGGTGTCGCTGATGCCGACTTCCTCCATGACCCGGCGTGCTTTGACCTGGCCGAGGCCGGGCAGGCTCTGGAGAACGGCGAGGACCTTCATTTTCCCAACGACCTCATCGCTCTGGCCCTGGTTCAGGAGTTCGTTCAACGATACAGAGCCCATCTTGAGGCGGTCTTTTAGCTCAGCGCGTTGCTTGCGAACGGCGGCTGCTTTCTCAAGGGCGGCCTGTCGTTGATCTGCGGAAAGACTCGGCGGCAAAGGCATGGAGCGCACCCTAGCGCGTCCCGAAGGAGGGGGTGTGCGATCCCGTCAAGGAGCGCCCCTCTAGCGACCGGTCCAGGCGTCAGAGAGTTCCCTGACGATAGCAAGGGCCGCTTTTTCGGGGTCGTCGGCCTGCGTGACGGCGCGGCCGACAACGAGCATGTCGGCGCCGAGACGCACGGCCTGCCCGGGCGTGGCCGAACGGCCCTGGTCGTGCTTGTCGGCTCCCGCCCGCCGGATGCCCGGGACGACGGTTACCAAGCTGGGGGCGACCCTCTTCACCTGGTCGAGATCGGCGGCGGCGCACACGGCCCCGCCGCAACCTGCGTCCCTGGCACTCGTCACCAGGGCGCTCAGCAGGTCGATGGGTGCCTCGGCCTCGCTCGTGAGAATGGTCACGGCCAGCGCCATGGGCGGGGCTAGCCCGGCCCGGTCGGCCCCCTCGGCCAGGCCCTGCACGGCCGCTTCGAGTGTGGCCGGGCCGGCCGAGGCGTGCACGGTGAGGAAGGAGACCCCCAAGGCCCCGAGCACGCGAGCCGCCTTGCGCGTGGTGTTCGGGATGTCCGCCATCTTCAGGTCGACAAAAACCTGGAAACCGCCCTCCAGCAGCGACCCGATGACCGCCGGCCCGGCGGCGCTGAAGAGCTCGAGGCCCACCTTGGCCACGCCGAACCAGGGCCGCAGGCGGGCAGCCCAGCGCATGGCGAGCACGGAATCATCGACGTCCAGGGCAAGCACGAGGCGCCGGCGGACGGCCTCGGGCGCCCCGCCCCCGACCTCCCGGGAAAGCACCGGCGCGGAGAAAACGTAACCCGGTTTCGACGTCCCGCCGTCGTTCGCCATGTCGCTCCTTTCGCTCAAGTCCCAGTCCAGCTAATCCCAGTCCAGCTGTGTCCCGCCATGGCGACGCTAGCCAACTCCGGCCTCGGCGGGCCTCGCGGCCATCACCCGGTGGGAGCGGCCCGACAGCTGGTCCAGCCGCTCGATCCCCTCCGACGCGCACCACGCCACCAGCTCCTCCAGCACCCGAAGGGGTGCCCTGGGGTCGGCGAAGGTCGCCGTGCCCACTTGTACCGCGTCGGCTCCGGCGCACAGCAGTTCAGCGGCGTCGACGCCGGTCACGATGCCGCCCACACCGATGATGGAGGCCGCCGGGAGCGCTGCACGGCACTCGTACACGGCCCGGACGGCCACCGGGTGCAAGGCCGGCCCGGACAGGCCCCCGCCCCCGGCCCCCAGGCGGGCCAGCCCCGTCGAGGGGTCGATGGCCATGCCCATCAG
>PMWT01000081.1 GCA_003166025.1 Acidimicrobiaceae bacterium
AAGGCGTAGACCCCGCCATCGGACGCCGCCAGCCAGTAACCGGAGCTCGACCGGCCTAAGGCAGGCGCCCGATCGCCACGGGCCGCAATCGGCACGTTGGCGGCGACGCTACGCGCTTGGGCTGCCCTGGCCTGGCCTTGCGCAACCGAGGCGAGCCCGCCGGCCAGGACCAGTACGAGCAGGATTCGCCTCAGGGACGGGAACGGCCCTGACCACGTCCTGCGGAGGCCCTTAGACACGAGGCGAGGCCGATCAGTGTGGGGCAGGTTCCCATGTGGGCCGGTAGTTGAATCCTCAGGCACCGAGCTCCCACCCCCACGATCGACTCTGGTGATCGTACCGGTGGCTTGTGGGATGGCAACGAATGTCCTTTTGGCCCATCATGTGCAACTGACCACCGGGTCCCCAAGCCGAGCGACGTGCCCCCTACGAGGCGGTAACCGATAGGACTTGCTCGCCTCGTTGCCGGTTGTCCGTCTTGGTGTGTTCCAAAGCGTGCCCATGCTGACCACGAGGCCGCGAGCCGAGAGCTGGTCTGGAGCAGCTCGCCTCGTTGGCCAAGGAGCGTCTTGGGGGCAAGCGAGCGACGGCCTTCGCCGACATTGAGCTGGGTGCCCAGAGCATTCCGGTAGGCAGGGTCGTCCACCCATGTCAGCAGGTGGCACGACTGTTAGCGCTCCTGATCACGGCACGGTCCGGCGCGCACCTCGCCTGCGGGTGGCGAGCGCATCACCATCGATCCGCGCTTCTCACTGCTCGTGCGCGCCCCGAAGGCCTCCACACAACAGCTCGCTATCGCACACAACGGCGGCGTCATCGCTAGCCGGGTCAGGTTTGTCGGCACGCCGGCACGTCCAGGCCAGCGCCAGCTCCCGGGAGGGTCTACCGTCGCGTACAGGGATCCGCGGGACCAGACCACGCGGGGACGGGGGTACCCGATGAGAACATTTGCCATTCGTCCTAGGTGCCGTCGGGGCGGGATCGCCCGAACCGCGACCGCTTTAGCGGGAACATCACTACTCGGCCTGGGGCTGGCGGCGGCCAGCCCACCCCCCGCCAGCGCCACGTCTTCGACCGAGCTTTATGTCACCGCCAGCGGCACCAAGGCAGGGCCGTGCTCGATATCCAAGCCGTGCGGTTCGGTGAGCCGGGCGGTGGTCGTGGCGGACCACGAGCCCTTCAACTTCACGCCCGTGGTGATCAACATCGGGAGGGGGCACTTCGTCACCAGCCTCAACTTCCCCGATATGTCCTACCCCGAGCCGATGCTGACGATCTCGGGTGTTTCTCCATCGGCGACAACCCTCGCCGGTAACGGCTCCAGCGCGGTTCTCTACGCTCTCGCCGACGCTCCCAGGATGACCATCCAGGACCTAACGATCACCGGCGGGAGCGCCCCGGTGCATGACGGGGGTAACTTCATGAACTTTCTCGACGTGACCTTCTCGCACAATGCACCCGGCGGCGCCCTCTTTGATGACGGCGGGACGATGTCTGTCTCCGGCTCGACGTTCACCAATAACGCCCTTACCACGGCGACCTCTGGCGGTGGGGCCATCTCCGAGGTCGGTGGTTCGCTCGCCATCGTTGGCTCGCTGTTCACCGGTAACAGCGTGAAGGGCGCCCGCACCGCTTCTGGGGGCGCCATTTATGTCAACGACGGCCACCTGAGCATTGCCGGCTCGACGATCACGAGGAACGCGGCGACCGGTTCGGCCGGCGGAGGGGCGATAGGGATCGACCAATCCGGCCGTACCACCGTCATCGGGTCGACCATCAACGCCAACACCGCCGCGGGGCCGGGCGGCCTGGTGAGCGCGACGGCCGGGGCCACCATCAGTTTCGGTGCCGACATCCTGGTCGGCAACACCGGAGCGGGGGGCTCGGTTTGTTCCGGAGGGGGTGACAGCGACCTGGGCTATAACGTGATCGACCAGTCGACGTGCTCTATGGGCACGAAGACCAAGGTCACCACCAGCGCGGCCGTCGGCCTGTTACCGCTCGCGCCCAACGGCGGCCCCACGCACACCGAGAGGATCAGGAAGTCCAGCGCGGCCCATGACGTCATCTCGGTTGCGGCGAAGCTGGCCGGCACTAGTTTCTGCTCCCGCCAGGACCAACGCGGCGTACCCCGCAAGCAAGGACCGGCCACCAGTTGTGACGCCGGCGGCTACCAGTTCGCGCCCCCGGTGATCACGAGCATCTCGCCCCTCAAGGGGCCCCCGGGGACCGAGGTAACCATCAAAGGCTACGGGTTTGACTTCCTCGCCCTGCGTTTCGGGAGCGCGGCACCGAGCGTAGTGGTGAGCGGGGGACAGACGGCGAGCACCGTCGTACCGAAGCTAGGCAGGGCCACCGCCACCATCGCGCTCTCCAACCCCGACGGGCACGCATCAACCAGATTTGACGTGCTTCCGCTGAAGACGACTTGAGACGATCTGTTCCCTAAGCCCGGAGAAGTTCGTTGAGCCCTGGCGGTGTACTGGCCCGTGACACTTATGCCGAGCTGACCTGCCCGTATAGCGGGATCCATCCCGGCCAGAGGCCGCGCCTCTTTCCCTGAGCCGGTCTCCACCCTCCACCGACCGTGGTCGCGAGACGAGCAGGGTTTCCTGCAACATAACCCGGCGATCTGCGTGCGGAAAGGCTGATCAGCCAGTCCAAATCACGAGTGCATACTCGGCAGGGTTATGTATTCTCAGCTCCAAGCATGATGATTGAGTCCTGGCCCGCATAATATTCCACGGGGCTAGCGGTCGTCAGCGA
>PMWT01000115.1 GCA_003166025.1 Acidimicrobiaceae bacterium
CCCTGATTTCTCAAGTGAATCCGCGCATATCAGACGGCTCGGGCGTCGTTAGGTTTGCCAAATAAGTGGCGTGGGTGCCGCCAGAACGCCGCTGCTCCGTCCGGTACCGCTGACACGCTCACCTTCCGGTACCAGGGGAAATGGTCCCACCTCTGCAACCCCATCGTTGCCCGTGCCGTTGAACTCGGGAGCGCCCAAGCCGTGGCCTCGTTGAACGCCGGGATGGAGGGGAGCCCTCGCTGGCGGGCTATGGAGGTGAGGCCGGCGACCAGTTGGTCCCCGACTGCGCGGACCGCCGGCAGTGCATCGGCGTAAGGACTGTATGAACCGATGACGTGCTGGCGGACACCGCCTTCGTCGCCAGCGACATGCCATGTACGACCGTCGTCTTCGGCCACCACGGCGGCTCCAGCGGCCGCGAGGGCGCGTGGGGCGCAGGCCCACCCACGACCGACCAGGTCGGTCACCGCCTGTCCCCAGTCGACGTTCAGTACCGGGCCGCGCAACTCGGTCATCTGTCGATCATCGTGTCCCACGCCGTTATCAATGTGCGCAGAGCGAGGGGCACTTTGCCGGCACGAGGCTAAAAGGCGACCTTCCATCGTCGTGCGACGGGCCTATGCGTGCCCCGGTCCAACGCCACGTTCGACAGCGACTTGTGGCATCAACCCATCTGCGCCCTGAGAAGTCGTGCCGAGGACCGCAGAGCTGAGTACCTGGGCCATATCGCGGTCGCGCGCCTCGAGTGCATGGGCGTAGACCCGCAGGGTCACCGAGGCGTCCGCGTGGCCCAGGCGGCCGGCCACGGTCCGCACGTCGGTACCGGCACCGAAACCGTCGTGGCGGCGAAGTGGCGCAGTTCGTGAAAATGAGTGGCGATGCCAAGCTGTTTGGCGGTGCGCATGTAGTAGTCCGTGAGCGTGTCGGGGATGAACGAACGGGCGCCGGTGGCGACGGGGGACAGGATGAAGGGGTCAGTCACCAGGGTCGTCCCCACCACTGCGGCGTAGGCCTCTTGGTTGGCTCGGCGCTTGGTCAGGAGGCCCAGCAGTGCATCGTCCAGGGCGACGTCTCGGCGCTGGTGGCTCTTGGTGGGCCCCTCACTGGCGACGCCATCGATCTCGGTCAGGCTACGGGCGGATGGTGAGCACTCGGCGTTGCCAGTTGACGTCCGACCACCGCAGGGCGCACAGCTCTCCTCGGCGGGCGCCAGTCACGGCCCCCAAGATGATCGCCAGCGCCAGTATGGGTGACGGCTCCTCGGCTGCGGCAATGAGCCTCTGGACTTCGGTGACATCGGGAGCGGAGACCGTGGTACGGGTCAACCCCGGAGGCGTGGGCCGATCGGCTGGGTTGACGGGGACCATGCCCCACTTGACGGCTCGGTCGAGGGCGGCGTGGAGCACCGAGTGGAACCGGCGCACAGACGAGGGGGATAGGCCGCGAGCCAACAGGTCGTGGTAGAAGCCGTCGAGCTGCCGGGCTGTGAGCTTGTCCAGGCGTACCGGTTCGAGCGCCGGCTTGATGTCGTGCTCGATGCAGCGCCGGTGTTCCTTCACGGTGTAGGCCGAGCGGGTCGGCTCGATGTCGGCCAACCACCGGTCTAGCTGCTCGGCTACGCTGGTCGGTCAGGACACTTGGAGAGGTGCGAGAGCGGCCGAATCGGGCTCACTGCTAATCGGTCTACCTTCGTCTCCACGGGCGGCGACTAGAGGCCTGAGCAGGGCTTTTGTGAGTGGAGTTGCTCTCCAAAAGGCTCGCTTCGGTACCTCAATGCGGCAGTTGTTACCCAACAAGTTACCCAGAGGTAGTCGCGTCCCACAGACGTTTCAGACGTGGTCTGGCCATTCGGGATAGGGGTCCGGCCGAGCCGTCTGAACGAGCAAAACGAAGGCCGGGGGTCGGCTCCGCCAAGACCAGGCGTGGTCCGAAATTCGCACCCAGCTCATGTTGACCGACGAAGTGGCTGACGCGGACACCAACAAGGATCTCATGCCCCCCGTGCATTTGCCGCCGCTTGGCAGGCGAACTCGGGCGAGTTCGAGAGTCAACGGGATGGCACTCTTGGACGGCGGCTCACATGTCATCGCGTTGACCCCGGTGACGATCTCGGCCGTGTAGGTACGGCGGCGTGCCGATCGGCGGTGGCCGGCCGGGCCACTCCAGGCCAACCCTCTTGCCACTCTTGCGCTCCCCGAAGGCCACAACGCCAAGGCGCCGAACCAAGGGCGATGCCGACCGGGAACTGTGTTGAGGCGACGAGCGCAATGCTCGTCCTCATCACTTGGCGGTGGGGAGCGTTGTAGCAACGAGCCCTGTCAGCCCCCAGCACAACGCGTTCAACAGCCGAGACCTCGACGAACCAACGGAGGTGCACGACGCTCCCCAGCCATGATGGCGCAGCTCCGATCGCCCCAGACGCCCAGGGCCAACTTGCGAGGGTGTGATCATCAGCGACCGTGACCTAGCCGGCGTCCCCGGCCCCCTCGTCGTTGGTGCCGTGGACGGCAGAGCGAAGCTTGACGAGGCTGACCCGCCAGCGCCGCCCGAGCTGGAAAGCGCCGGGCAACTCGCCTCGGCGGGCTAAGTCGTAGGCGAGGTCTTTGCTGATCCCCAGCAGCGCGGCGGCTTCCGGTACCGACACCACGTGGGGGTCGCCGTGAGCCCGTCTCCACTGCGGGCCATTGCCATCCACGACCTGCATGCTCTCCGCCGCTCTCCTAGTACCGCTCACGTTCGTCTCCTTGCGCTCTCGGCCCCCCGAGCGGGGGGCCTCGCGCGTAAGGGGCAGAGGTGGCGATGTCCCGCCACTGCCGGACGTAGGACAGACGTCCGGGCCTACGGGGCGAGCCAGCCGGGGCCTAGGGCAGCGGCCAGCTCGGGTGAGCGGCGGGTGGCGAAACCTACGTCCAGCACGGCGGCGGTCAGCGGCGGAACGCCGTTCTCCCCGAGGTCGACGCCCAGGAACTTGTCGGACCACTCCAGTACCACCGACCACGGCCAGACCTTTATGCCATCGCCGACGACCCCGACCGGGGCCGGGAAGTTGCCGGGGCCACGCTTGGCGTCCACCAGGAGCCGGATAGACTCCCTGGTGCGGCCGAGGCGTTGGGCGATGTCGCTCACCGACACGAGGTCCTGGTCGGCCCGCAGCGGGACGGCTGCCGGTACCGCTTTGCCGACCTGCTCGACCAGCGCTGCGACAGCGGCCGCAGGACCGGGAGCGCGCAGCGTTGCCCTCACTGTCGTGACTTCGCCGGCCTGGCTGAAGACCGCCTCGGGGAGCGCTCTCGAAACAGGACCAAGCGACTCGGTGGCGAGGCCTTCGAAGACGACGCCCACTTTGTAGGTGCTCGGCATCTAAATGTGGCTAAAGCTCATCGGGGCGGGACATCAACTGTTGGCAACTGCCAACAGCCTCTCATCTCCGGGACCCTTCCCGCTACACGACCGCCCCACCCACTGCTTCGTCTCGCTAACGAGCACCTAGCCCCGGTCCACTCTCACGCCTTCGACACCGCCTTCCCGGCCACCGCCCCTCTCATGCTGTCACTGCCAGCGCCGGTCCTTCTTCACAGCACTGCTACCAGCCGCACGAAAGCCCCGAACCCTGCCTCAGCGACATGCTCGACAAGCAGCACCTGAGCGACTACCAGACAACCCACCCTTACCTCTACGGCAACATCCCAAAACCTTTCCTGATGGGCGTCTTCTACGATCGTGACCTCCAACCGGGAGCCATATGAGTGGCTGGGCCAGCTTTCTGATGCCCTGTTGGCCCAGTCCGCCATCGACCGGCTGAAGTCGGCGGCCTACGAGCTTGTGCTCGAGGGCGAGTCCTACCGGCACCACGAAAAGCCTGGGCGCCCGGTGGGGACAACAGCGCCGAGACCTCGTCGCCGACGCCGCTATTGACCTAACCGACGCGACCCGCGATCATCTCTGTGCCGACACTGATGCCCCCGACAGGTGGTCCCTTCCAGCTGGCGCTCGGGTGGTCCCTTCACGCTGGCGGGCGACAGCTACTGGTGAGGGTAATCCTACGCGACCCCCGGTTGCGTCCCTAGAAACCAACGTTTTGTGTGACCTCGGCAGGGAGCCCGAGGCTGACACCGAAATAACCTGCGGCGAGTGTTGAGGTATACATAGATGGTCACACTCGAGGCTATAATTTTTGCTCACATTCGGGACGCATCAGTGGCATTCCCCCACCCGAGGAACAATCCAGCATGCTTGAATATCACCCGTTGTTGGGAAGACATTGAATTGGTCTGCAAATATGAGCAGGTAGGTGGGCGTTCCCCGAGAAGCTGACCTGCTCCACCGGTGTTCCCCTAAACGTTGGGGGTAGTGTTGGCCCCATCGGAGAGCGCGAGGGTCAACGCAAGCAGCCGCAACGGAATGCTTTTCAGTGAGGGAACGGCCAAACAGCCGGAACCTCGTTGGGAGGGCGCCGACCTATGCTGATGTCGTGTTCCTGGAGCAGAGGTTCCGCGGCCACGGGGATCCCACCGACTGGTGGCTCCGGCCAAACTTCCCCCAGGTAGAAGATGAACTCACCATCCCTGACACCACCTTGACCTACCCAGTAAGGGGTGTACGGAGGTCCGACTACCATTGCAAGCGGTGCAATACGAGGAAATCCAAACCAATTTTGCTCAGCGAGCGGAGGAGGCTGCGAGCCCAGACGACCACCGCGGTGCGGGTCCCACTTCACGCGACGCTCGATGCGCGCCTCGGCGTAGAAGGGTCGCATTTCCATCGACACGGCGCGGAACCCCCTGGAGAGTTGCCGTCCCCAGCCTGGCTGGGCCAGGACCGAGGCGCCGACTTCGATCGTCAAGCTCCTCACGCCATACTCCCAGGGCTGGCGCTCACCGAGGCACCCGACGAGGCGCACGTCGAATGCGGAAAACGGAGGCTGTACAGCCGTGACGAACACGGTTATCCCGAGGGCCGGCGCGGTCAGGCCAGCTATCTCTCGCGCCAGGTCGTCGAGACCGTCTTGCTCAACGCTCTTATTCGGTGGCTCGAAGTGACCCCACCTCCGAGGGATCGCCTGGGGCACAAAGCGTTCGAGAGCACCTAGCAACGCCCTGGCCCCCGCCTCAGTCCGCGTCCGTGGGTCGGCGGTCCACCACATCATCTTCAGGTACTCAGTCTCGGACGACATCGGCATTCCCCTCAAGAGGCGACGCCCCGTCACGGACCATGCGTGCGCTCCGTCTGCCATTACGCCGTGACCAGCCCGGGCCAGTGTGCGCACAGCCCGGTCGAAAGGCTTCGTCCCCCCGTTAGAGCCCTCTACTCCCGCCGAAATGTGCCAAGCTATATCAGGCTGGAGTTTACGGACCCCTGGCGGGGCGTCTTCCCGCGACATCGGAGACGCGTTCCAGACGGTTGCCAGCCAGCTCGGCCCGTCCAGCACGTAGGTGGACCCCTCGCCGCCCTTGTGCCAGCCCAACGGTTCTAGGACCGCAGCGAGGTCGGGGCGATCGGCCAGGAATATCTCGACCGACTTGCTCAACCTTGGTCCTCTCCTACGCCGGGCGACAGCGATCCGGTGTCGGGCTGACTTTCTGGCCGGCCGCGCTCTGCTCGCAGTGACGAGCCAGCGTCATCCTCGTACCCGACTTGACTTCTCAACACCAGTTGGGCGTACCTCCTCCACCGGCGGAAGCAAGATCACCCATATACTGGACGGGTCCTATGGGCCGGGACTTGGGCGCTTTCTGGCCGCTGCCGTCAACGGGGAAGTCAATCTCTGCAAAGAACCGCCCTGCCGTCGCAGTATCAGCATTGTTCAGGGCATTGACCAGAGCTGGGCTGAGGCCGGCGTACCCTCCGTCCTGGGGTACCTCCCACCACTCGATGGTACCGATGTCCGGCGGCAGCCCGAGGGCGTTCCTGTAACCGACGCCATTGCGCTGGAGGAGCTCGACATCAAAATTGATCTGCGAGATGTTCCTCTGGGTCGCAGTCTGATAACCGACCTTCAGTTCCCATGCCTGCGCCGGAGGGCCCCCGGTACTGAAAGCTCCCGTGTTCCATTTGGCGTTATAAAGGTCGTAAATTCTCCAGTTCAATGTCGTAGCCGCGCCAGACGGGGGGTACACCCTGTATTGCTGCTGAGTCGTGGTACCTGGCATCTCATACTCGGTGTACCATCCCGCCACCGACTCGAACTGGTCCTCACTAGGGAACGCCCACGCGGTCGTGCTGCATAGGAAGGCTGAGGTATAGCAATACTGCGGGTAGGGATAATCGGCAGATACAACCCATAGGCCGCTCGGGTCATCCTCATTGACCGGGTCGTCGCCGGCATAGGTGTAAGCAGTGTCAGTGCCGGCGAAGTCGGGGTCACGGGTCGTGAACTCGCCCGTCTGCGCCTGGTACCACCGAGCCCGGTCGTTGACAAAGCCCGAGGTGGCGTCCTGGTACTGGCCCGAGTAGCCAAATGGCGATGTGGGCGTCCCAAAGGCGAGCGTGCCGAAGGCGTCGTAGCCCCAGGAGCCGGCCTCGTCGCCGGCCTGGTTGGCCGAGACCCACGTAGAACTGGCCGGCGTGTAGGTCAGGTACGTAGGGGTGCTGGTAGCCAGGGCGACCTGTTCGACCGGTTGGCCGCCGGGCCCGTAGACGTGGTCGTTAGCCCCGTCGGAGATGACCACGGGGAGAGCTGAGCTGCCCGCGTCTGCCCAAGTGAACTGGGACAGGGTGACCCCGGTGGTGCGGGAGGCTTCCAGCCCGTCACCGTTGTAGGTGTAGGTGGCGCTGAGGAAGCTGCTGGCGGCCGGTACTTCGTCCACCACGAAATTATACGTGTCGGCGAGGTAGAGGTCACCGGCCGAGTCCGTGCCCACACCGGCCACGCCGTCGAGCAGCGCCGAGGTGGCGAGGCCCCCTTCGCCCGATTCGCCCTCCGAGCCGCTGGCCGAACCGGCAACGGTGTAGATGTCGCCCTTGGTCGTAGACGACAGCCCCAGGGGGCACGACGACGAGCACGCACTGGCGGCCACCAGCTGGGCCCGGTTGTTGCCCGAGTCGGCGACGTAGAGGTTGCCCGAGGAGTCCAGGGCCAAGCCGGTCGGTGAGGAGAGCAGCGCCGAAGTGGCCACCCCGCCATCGCCCGAACCGCCCGCCGACCCGCTCGACGAGCCGGCAAGGGTGTAGATGTCGTTAGCGGTGGTGGAGGAAAGCGCAAACGGGCACGACGACGAGCATGTGGCCGCGGCCACGAACTGGACCCGGTTGTTGTCCGTGTCGGCGATGTACAGGTTGTCAGCCGAGTCCAGCGCCACCGAGCTCGGGTCGTTCAGCAACGCCGAGGTGGCGGCACCACCATCGCCCGAATGCCCTTCGGTGCCCGACGACGACCCGGCGATGGTGTACATGTCGTTGGCGGTGGTCGACAGTCCCCACCGGCACGACGACGAGCACGTGGCTGCGGCCACGAACTGGACGCGGTTGTTGTACTGGTCGGCGATGTACAGGTTGCCGGCGGCGTCCAGGGCGACGCCGGTGGGCAGGTCGAGGTGGGCCGAGGTGGCCGCTCCCGCCGTCGCCTGAGTGCCCGGCGGTTCCGGTGCCGGCGATGGTGTAGATGTCGTTGGCCGTGGTGGATTGCCCCCACCGGCACGACGACGAGCACGTGGCCGCGGCCACGAACTGGGCCCGGTTGTTGGCCTGGTCGGCGATGTACAGGTTGCCGGCGGCGTCCAAGGCCACTCCGGTGGGCGACGACAGCAGGGCCGAGGTGGCCGCCCCGCCGTCGCCTGAGGACCCCGAAGTGCCGCTGGCCGAGCCGGCGATGGTGTAGATGTCGCCGGCCGTCATGGAAATGCCCCACTGGCTGTGGTTGGTGGCTGCCACTTCCTGGACCCGGTTGTTGGACGTGTCGGCTATGTAGATGTTCCCGTTGGCGTTGGTGACCACGTCGTTGACCTCACCCATGAGCGCGGAAGTGGCCGGGCCCGAATCACCGGAGTGGCCCTCGGTGCCCTCAGGCGAGCCGGCCAGGGTGTAGATGTCGGCTGCCCTGGTCACAAAAGGTGCCCACAGGCAAACCGACGAGCACGTGGCCGCCGGTACCAACTGGACCTCATAGTCGTAGGTATTGGCGACCAGGAGGTCCCCGGAGGGGTCCAGGGCCACGCCCGTAACGGTGTCCAGTCGGGCCGAGGTGGCCGGGCCTCGCCCGACCGAGTCCCCGCTCGACCCCGACGCCGACCCGGCGATGGTGTAGATGTCGTCGGCCGTGGTGGAACTAAGCCCCCAGGGGCACGACGACGAGCACGTGGTGGCGGCCACGAACTGGACGCGGTTGTTGTCGGTGTCGGCGACGTAGAGGTTGCCCGAGGGGTCCAGCGCCACTCCGGCCACGCCGTCGAGCAACGCCGAGGTGGCCGCCCCGCCGTCGCCCGAGGAGCCCGAAGTCCCCGAGGCGGAGCCGGCGATGGTGTAGATGTCGTTGGCGGTGCTCGATTGCCCCCACCGGCACGACGACGAGCAGGTGGCCGCGGCCACGAACTGGACGCGGTTGTTGTACTGGTCGGCGATGTACAGGTTGCCGGCGGCGTCCAGGGCCACCCCGGTGGGCAGGTCGAGGCGCGCCGAGGTGGCCGCTCCCCCGTCGCCCGAGTGCCCGGCGGTGCCGGTGCCGGCGATGGTGTAGATGTCGTTGGCCGTGGTGGATTGCCCCCACCGGCACGACGACGAGCACGTGGCCGCGGCCACGAACTGGGCCCGGTTGTTGGCCTGGTCGGCGATGTACAGGTTGCCGGCGGCGTCCAGGGCCACCCCGGTGGGCGACGACAGCAGGGCCGAGGTGGCGGCCCCGCCGTCACCTGAAGACCCCGAAGTGCCGCTGGCCGAGCCGGCGATGGTGTAGACGTCGCCGGCCGTCATGGAGATGCCCCACTGGCTGTGGGTGGTGGCCGCCACCTCCTGGACCCGGTTGTTGGACGTGTCGGCTATGTAGATGTTGCCGTTGGCGTCGGCCACCACGTCGTTGACCTCACCCAATAGAGCCGAAGTGGCCGGGCCCGAACCACCTGAGTGGCCCCCGGTGCCCACGGGCGAGCCGGCCAGGGTGTAGATGTCGCCGGGGACGAGGGTGCTCGCCCCGCTGCTGCCCGACGTCGAGGTCATCTGGCCCAACGAGTTGTAGGCATAGATCGTCCCCGAGCCCGCACCGCCGGCCGTCGAGGCCAAGTCGCCCAAGGTGTCATAGGCATAGCTGGAGGCGGCACCGGAGCTGCCCGTGACCGGCGTTTGGCTGAGGACTTCCCCGGCGGGGTCAAACGCCTGGGTGTAGGTGTCGAAGGCCCCCGAACTGTGGGCCGAGATGGTGGTCGGGTCCCCTGAGGGGTCGTAGGCGAAGTTGTTGGGGGCCGAGCCCTGGGCCGCGCTGCCCTGGTAGACGACGCGCCCGGCCGGGTCGTAGCTGTAGGCCCGCTGGTAGCTGGATTGGCCCGAGCACGAACCGGAGTAGCTCTCCTCGTAGGCGGTGACCTGGCCGTCGGCGTTGCGTGACCCGGTGGTGCCGGTGAACGACTGGCTCAGCGTCTCGGCGCCCCCGCACGTCTGGGCCAGGGCCGAGCTGGCCGCGCTGTTGTAGCCGGCGTTGTCGTAAGACCAGCTGGTCGAGCTCGTGCCGTTGGGGGCCGAGGTGCTCACGTCGTTGTCCTGGCCGGTCTGGTTGCCGCTGGCGTCGTGGGCGAAGCTCACCGTGTTGCCGAGCCAGTCGGTCTCTGACGCCATGGCCCCCGTGGGGTCGTAGTCGTAGCTGACCTCGGGGCTCGAGTAACTGCCGTAGGCGGGGTAGGTCACCGACGCCAGCCCACCGGTGCTGAAGTAACCGTACGAGGTCGTCTGGTTGGCCAGCCCCGTGCCCGCCCCTGCCGCCAGCGCCTCCGAGGTTAAGTCGCCCATGGCGTCGTAGGAGTAGGTCGTCGTGCCCGTGGCGTCGGTCATGGTCGCCCGGGTCTGGTCCGGGTTGTAGGTATAGCTCACGTTGGCCGGGGTGGAATAACCGGCGGCAATGGAGCCGTAGGTGACCGAGGCCAAGTCGCCGGCGCCGTCGTAGGTCTCAGTGGTGGTGCCGGCCGGGTTGGTGGATGCTCAAGGAGGCTTACCGA
>PMWT01000074.1 GCA_003166025.1 Acidimicrobiaceae bacterium
GCCGGCATGGACAGGGCCGGCATGGACAGGGCCGGCATGGACAGGGCCGGCATGGACAGGGCCGGCATGGACGGTGGTGGATCTGTGGGGGCCGACGAGGCGAGCGTGCGCGGAGAGGTGGAGGTCGTCACGCGCGACGGCCGTCATTTCCCCGCCGAAGTCTCCATCGTACGGTCCGAAGACGACGGGCGGCCGTTCTTCCCGCTCTTCGTGCGGGACCTGTCCACCCGCAAGGCCTACGAGAGCCAGCTCGTGCGCAATGCTCTGTTCGACCCCCTTACCTCATTGCCCAACCGGGCCTTGTTGGTTGACCGCCTCAACGGCGCCCTCCGTCGTCTCAGCCGGGTGCCCGGGCTGCTGGCCGTGGCCTTCATCGACGTCGACCGCTTTAAGCACATAAACGCCAGTCTGGGGCACAGGGCCGGGGACGATTTCCTGGTCGAGCTCGCCCGGCGCATCCGTGCCGTCCTGCGGCCGTCCGACACCGTCGCCCGCCTGGGAGCAGACGAGTTCGTGGTCCTGTGCGACGCCCTGGAAAACGAGCGCGAAGCCATGGCCCTGGCGGCTCGGCTGGTCGCCGCGCTGGCCACCCCCTTCGTCGTCCAGGGCCCCGAGCACCGGGAGATCTATGCCTCGGTCTCGGTGGGCATCGCCCTGTCGAGCGATGCCGGCATCGACGGCGAAGCCATAGTGCGCGATGCCGGTACCGCGATGCACCGGGCCAAGGAGCAAGGTGGCGGTCACGTCGAGGTCTTCGACGCCGAAGCCCGCATCCGTTCGGTCGCCCGCTTCGAGGTCGAGTCGGAGCTGCGCCGCGCCCTGGAGCAGGGCGAGCTGTGCGTTTACTACCAGCCCGTGGTCGACCTGACGGGCCGCCTGGAGAAGGTGGAGGCCCTGGTGCGCTGGTCTCACCCTTCGGGACGGATCGTGCTCCCAGGCGACTTCGTGCCGCTGGCCGAGGCGTCCGGGCTCATCGTGCAGCTGGGCGACATGGTCCTGCGCATGGCGTGCGAACAGGTCAACCAGTGGCGCCATGAGCACCCTGCCCTGGCCCATCTCGGTGTCGCCGTCAACATATCGAGTGCCCAGTTGCGCTCGGACGACGCCGTCCGCAATATGACCGCCATTGTCGAGGGCACCGGCCTCCCCTTCTCCGCCCTCATCCTGGAGCTGACCGAGAGCGTCCTGATGGACGAAAGGACCGGTTCGGTGAGCAAGTTGGTGGCCCTGCGCTCCCTCGGTGTGCGCCTGGCCGTAGACGACTTCGGGACGGGCTACTCGTCGTTGTTATACCTGCGGCGCTACCCGCTCGACATGCTGAAGATCGATCGCAGCTTCGTCGCCGGGCTGGTAGACAACCACGAGGACGCCACCATCGTCGACGCTGTTGTGCGCCTCGGCCATTCGTTCGGCCTGCAGACGGTGGCCGAAGGAGTCGAGACGGCGGAGCAGCTGAGGCTTTTGCGCGGCCTGGGTTGCGACATGGGGCAGGGCCATTTCTGGGCCCGGCCCATGCCGCCCGAGACATTGTTGAGCCAGCTACTGGCCGAGGGGGCTCGCCAGCCTATTCAGCTGTAGCGCTATGGTCTCCCGCCCGCTACGGTGTCAGTCATGCTCAAAAAGTTGATAGTGCTCGCCCTAATCATCGGCGTCGGGTTCATGGCGGCCAAGAAGCTGCGGGCTGCCTGACCCTCGTCCTGTCCTCACCCCGGCCGGCGCCGATGGTGCCGGCTGGCGGTACCGGCCAAAGGGCTGACTAGCGGTAAATCAAACGGGCTAAGTCGCCGGCTGAGGGTGCCGCCGGACCAGGACGGCCACTCCGAGCAGTAGCGCGCCCAGCACGGCGGCGCCGACCAGACCGGCGTTGACGGGCCGCCGACCTTCGGGCGTAACGGCCATCAGCTCCGTAAACTCGAGCACCGGCCAACCCCGCATCCGGGCTATCCGCCGCAGGGCGCGGTCCGGGTTCACCACCACCGGGTGTCCTACCACCTCCAGCATGGGCAGATCTGTGGCCGAGTCGCTGTAGGCCCAACTCTCGCTGAGGTCCAGTCCGTCGCGCTCGGCAATGCGGCGGATGGTGGCCGCCTTCTGCGGGCCGTAGGCATAGTTGAGCAGTTGGCCGGTGTAGAGGCCGGCGCTGACGGCAGCTTGGCTGGCGATAGCCTCTTCGGCGCCGAGGTAGCGGGCCAGGGGCTCGACGATCTCCTCGGGAGCGGCGGAGACGATGTACACGCGCCGGCCGGCCTGTTTGTGCGCGGCTATGAGCTCGACGGCCTCCTTATAGGTGATGGGCCCGACCACCTGGATCAGGGTTTCGGCCACGATGCGCTTCACCCTCTCCTGTTCCCAACCGGTTGTCAGGTGGAGCATGCGCAGGCGCAGGCGCTCCAGGGTCTGGGCGCGGGCGCCGAAGCGCACGAAGAGCATCTGGCCCCACAGGGCGCGCGCCAGTATGCGCCTCGTGACCAGTCCCTCCCGGTAGAACGAGCGGGAGAACGCCGCCAGGGACGGCTTGGCTATGACCGTCTTGTCAAGGTCGAAGAACGCCGCCGCCGTCGCCGCCATTGACTGGAGTCTGCCACGGCCCTGCACTTTCCCTGCACTTTCCCGGCAAGGCCCGGCGAAGGCGCGTGCCCAGCCCGGGGTAGCATCGGCTGGAATGGCCGACGAAGCCCCGCCGACGCCGCATACCGGTATCCAGCAGATCGACGGGAAGATGTTCCAGCTGTTCGCCCTGGTGGTGGAGGCATTGGCCGCGGCCACCGATGCCTTGTTGTCCGGCGACAAGCACGTGGCCGCTGTCCTGGCCGGTCGCGACGAGCTTGTCGACGACGCTTATAACGACGTGGGGCGGCTGGTCAACCGGGCGGTGGCCCTGGAGGCGCGCGAGGAGAAGGACCTGCGGTTCCTGCTGGTGGCCTTACGCGTGGTACCGGAGCTGGAACGTAGCCACGAACTGGCTGAGCACATAGCCCGGCGCGCCGCTTACGGTCTTGGCGCCGAACTGACGCCCCGCGCCCGGGGCCTCATCGACCGCATGGGCAAGGTGGGCGTGACCATGTGGCGCAAAGCCGCCGACTCCTGGTACGACAAGGAGGGCAGGGTGGCAGACGAGCTGGCGCGCCGCGACGAGGAGATGGACGACCTGCAGACCGTCCTCGTGACCGAAGTGGCGGCATCGGGGGCCCCCACCTCGGTGGCCATGGAGCTCGCCCTGGTGGCGCGTTTCTACGAACGTCTCGGCGACCACGCCGTCAATGTGGCGCGCATGGTCTCGGCCCTGCAGGATGAGCTCGCAGAGTGACGGTTTACCGGGCCCAAGCTGCTACGGTGGCGAAGTCATCGTTTGTAACGGGTGGCTAATGAGGAAGGACTTCCATCGATGGACCTCGGTCTCGACGTAGACGACAGTCGGCACCCGTACACGGTGCTGGCGGTAAAAGGGGAGGTGGACGTCTACACGGCCCCGCGCTTGCGGGAGAAGTTGGTGGAACTGGTCAGCCAGGGCAAGCACCAGATCGTCGTCGACCTGGAGGGAGTGGACTTCCTGGACTCAACCGGGCTCGGTGTGCTGGTGGGAGGGCTCAAGCGCCTGCGCAGCCATGATGGTGACCTCACTCTTGTGTGCACGCACCAGAGGATCCTGAAGGTCTTCGAGATCACGGGCCTGACGAAGGTCTTTGCCATTCACGCCTCGGTCGACCAGGCAGTCGCCCAGTAGTAAGCCCCGACGTCAGCGAGCGAGCCGGGTCCAATGCAGCGTGCCCCCGAAATGCAACGTGCGCTCGTCCTCGAGCTTGACGTTCCCTCCCGGCCGGAGTTCATCGCCATAGTCCGTCTGGTGGTGGCGTCGGTGGCGTCGTCCCGGCGGGCGCTGGCAGACGAGCGCGTCGACGACCTCAAGCTGGCTGTTTCCGAAGCCTGCACGAACGCCATCGAGGCCAACCGGTCCGTGCGGCCCACCGCGCCGGTGCACGTCGAGATATGGGAGGCCCCCGACCGCCTGGAGGTCAACATCGAGGACAGCGGGCCCGGGTTCGACCCGGAAAAGCTCGAGTTCCCGCCGCCCGTCACCGACCCCGACCGGCTCAACTTCGAGAGAGGGCTCGGGATCCCTCTTATCCGCACTCTGGTGGACAGCTCGGCTTTCGTCCGCAAAGAAAGCGGGACGTCGGTGCGCATGACCGTCTTCGGCGGTCCCGTCGACGGCGACGACACGGCTGCCATTTACATCGACGTTTCCAAGATGCGCGATCTCCCGCCGAGGCAGCGGGGTACCTGAGCAAGCTCGGCAGTTGCCCCGCCGGCTCCCCCCGTGCACGGCACCCGAGCAAGCTCCCCGCTGGCCCCGGCCGCTACGGCGCGGTACCTAAGCGGCGGTTTGTTAGGTGGGCCAAATTTTAGTTTCGGTGCGTCATCGCTTGACTTTCAGCTACCGAAAATCTAAGTTGGGCCCGACCGAACATGGAAACAGAGCTCTCTAGATCTCAACGTGCTGCGCTCAAGGAAATCTGGCGTCAGACTTCCGAGAACGGTGACTGGGCCCGTACCGGTGACCTGGCCGCCGTACTCGGTATTTCCCCGGCCACGGCTACGGCGATGGTCAAGCGCCTGGTTGAACAGGGCTTGGCTGACCACGTACCGTACCGGGGGGTCGGCCTGACCGAGACCGGGCGGCGGTTGGCCGTCGCGGTAGCGCGCCGGCACCGGATCGTAGAGCGCTTCCTCACCGACCTTCTCGGCTACGGCTGGGGCGAGGCGGACACCCTGGCCCCGACCTTCGAGCACTATCTGCCCCAACAGGTCGAGGAGAGGCTCTACGAGGTGCTGGGGCGACCGGCTACGTGCCCCCACGGCTTCCCCATCCCTGGGCACGGGTCAGAGGCCATACCGGCGCTGGCCCAGCTCTACGACATGGAGCCAGGGCAGAAGGCGATCGTGGCATTGTCCAGTTCGGTCAGCCCCGCTATGGTTGCTTTTCTTGGCGAGATGGGGCTCGTCCCCGGTGCCGAGGTCGAGGTCATCGAGAAGCAGCCGTTCGGCGGCCCGCTGGTCGTACGGGTCGCAGGGGTCGAGCGGACACTGGGCGAGGGGGCCGGGCGCCAGGTCCGTATTCGTATGCTGACTTCCGGTCCAGCCGTCGACGGCGATGCCGCGGCAGCGCCCCGAGCCACCCCGGCGGGTCCGGGGGGCACCACAAAGGAGAAATGATGGACCACTACCTCGCCGCCGGTTCGGGTGGCTACCAGGCGTTCAGCCTCAGGGGACAAGATTGGACCTGGTTGGTCTTCGCTGTCGCCTGCTCCCTCGTTGCCATCGGCACAGGGTTTTTGATGAGGCGCCAGGTGCTGAAGGCGGACCCTGGGACGCCGGCGATGATCGACATCGCCAAGGCGATCCAGGAGGGTGCCGCCGCCTACCTGAGGCGGCAGTTCAGGACGATCGCCATCGTCACGGTGCCCCTGGCCGTCCTGGTGTTCCTCACCGCCACCAAGGTGGTGGACCCTCTCACCGGCCACACCGTGCTCAGCTTCGGGCTGTCGGGCCTGTACCGCATGCTCGCGTTCTTGGTGGGCGCGCTGCTGTCCGCGCTCGCCGGGCTGATAGGGATGACAACGGCCGTACGGGCCAACGTCCGCACCGCTGCCGCCGCCCGCACCTCGTCGATGCCCGCCGCCTTGCGCGTGGCCATCATGGCCGGTGGCACCACCGGGGCGTTCGTGGTCGGCTTCGGCCTGCTCGGCACCACGGTGATCGTGATGCTGGCCCAGCACAGCCTTAGCGCCATACTTGTCGGGTTCGGCTTCGGGTGCTCGCTGCTATCGCTGTTCATGCGTGTGGGCGGAGGCGTTTACACCAAGGCCGCCGACGTGGGCGCAGACCTGGTCGGCAAGGTGGAAGCGGGCATCCCTGAGGACGATCCCCGTAACCCCGCCACCATCGCCGACAACGTCGGCGACAACGTCGGCGACTGCGCCGGCATGGGCGCCGACCTTTTCGAGTCCTACGGGGTGATCCTGGTGGCGGCGCTCATCCTGGGCACCGGTGCCTTCACCTCCATAGGGCGCAACCCGGTCTTCGGGGTAACTTTCCCGCTGGTCGTGATGGGCATCGGGGTGCTGGCGTCGCTCATCGGCATCTTCTCGGTGCGGGCCACACCGCGCGACCGCTCGGCCATGGCGCCCATCAACCGGGGCTTCATCCTGGCCTCGGCGCTCACGCTCGTCGGCAGCTTTTTCGTGGCCCAGTTCTACGTCCACAACCTGAAGGTTTGGTGGGCGGTCGTGGTCGGTGTGGTCCTCGGGCAGGTCGTCAGCCGGATCGCCGAGTACTACACGTCGACCGAGACCTCCCCGGTGCTCGAGATCGCCGAGTCCACCAGGACCGGCCCGGCGACCACGATCCTGTCAGGGATCAGCTCGGGCCTGGAATCTTCGGTGATCGCCCTGCTGGCGATAGTCATCGCCATCGCCGTTGCCATCGGGATGGGTAACGGCAACATCCAGTTCACCTTGTACCTTGTCGCCCTCATCGGCATCGGGCTGCTGTCCACCACTGCCTCTGTCGTCACCGAGGACACCTACGGCCCCGTGTCTGACAACGCCGCCGGTATCGCAGAGATGAGCGGCGAGTTCTCGGGCGAGCCGGAGCGGATCATGGCCAGTCTTGACGCCGTGGGCAACACCACCAAGGCCGTGACCAAGGGTTTTGCCATTGGCTCGGCCGTCATCGCCGCGCTCGCCCTGTTCGCCGCCTTCATACAGACGATCGGCCAGCAGCTCGGCCTTCACGCCGTCGGCAACGCCCTCTACTCGAGCGTCTCTACCGCCATAAACGTGGCCAACCCGAAGATCTTCGTCGGCATGCTCGTCGGCGGGTCGATCGCCTTCCTGTTCTCTTCGGCGGCCATCAGGGCGGTGGGCCGCTCGGCCGGGACGATCGTGCAAGAGGTGCGCCGCCAGTTCCGGGAGCACCCGGGGATCATGGACCGCACCGAGCGCCCCGACTACAGCAGCGTGATCGACATCTGCACCAAGGGGGCGCTGCGCGAGCTGGTCACCCCTGCCCTGCTGGCGGTCCTGGCACCGGTCGTGATCGGTTTCGGTATCAGCGACCTCGCCCTTGGAGGTTTCTTGGCCGCGGCCATATTGACGAGCCAGCTGATGGCGGCGTTCATGAACAACGCCGGCGGTGCGTGGGACAACGCCAAGAAGTATGTCGAGGAAGGCCACCTCGGGGGCAAGGGCTCAGAGGCTCACAAGGCGGCAGTGGTGGGCGACACGGTGGGCGACCCGTTCAAGGACACCGCCGGCCCGGCGTTCAACCCCCTCATGAAGTGCATGAACCTGGTGAGCCTGCTGGTGCTGCCTACAGTGATCACCCTGCGCAACAACAACGCCGCCCGCTACTCCATCGCCGCTGTCGCCTTGGTGATCGTCGTACTCGGCGTCGCCTACTCCAAGCGCAAGGTAGCCAGCGTGGCCGATACGCCTGACGCTGCCGGGTCCCCGATGAGCGGTGTGACCGCCGCCCCCGCCGGTGCGGTCGCGTTTGCCGCGGCTGGCGCCGACACCGCCGCCCCGGTCGCCCCCGATGGACAGGGCCCGGCGCCGACCTCGTCCGCCCCTGGTCTCGGCCACGGCGAGCCCCCTGGCCCTGTCGGGCCGCCTACAGTACCGGGCCGGAGGTAAGCCCCGTAGATGCCCAAACCACTGGTTATTGTCGAGTCGCCGGCGAAGGCCAAGACCATCGCCGGCTTTCTCGGCAACGGCTACATGGTCGAGTCCTCGGTGGGCCACATCCGTGACCTGCCGAGCGACGCCCGTGACATCCCGGCCGCGTTCAAGGGGGAGCCCTGGGCGCGGCTGGGGGTGGACGTGGACAACGGCTTCAAGCCGCTCTACGTCGTGGTCCAGGGCAAGAAGGAACGTGTCACCAAGCTGAAGGCTCTCCTCAAGGACGCCAGCGAGCTCTACCTGGCCACTGACGAAGACCGAGAAGGGGAGTCGATAGCGTGGCACCTGCTGGAGGTGCTCAACCCCCGCGTGCCGGTGAAGCGCATGGTCTTCCACGAGATCACCCGGGAGGCCATCCGCCGCGCCGTCGACAACTGGCGCGACCTTGACCGCCGGCTAGTGGACGCCCAAGAGACGCGAAGGATCCTCGACCGCCTCTACGGCTACGAGGTCAGCCCCGTGCTGTGGCGCAAGGTGCTCCCACGCCTTTCCGCAGGACGGGTCCAATCGGTGGCGACACGCCTGCTGGTCGAGCGCGAGCGCGCTCGCATGCGCTTCCGGGCCGCCTCCTACTGGGACGTCTCGGGGCGCTTCCGGGCCGCCGGCGGCGGGTTCGGTGCCATGCTCGTGGCCCTTGACGGTGCCCGCCTGGCGACGGGACGGGATTTCGGCGACGACGGCCAGCTGAGCCGGGCCGACGTCGTCCGGCTGGACGAGACCGGCGCCCGGGGACTGGCGGACCGGCTGTCGGCGGCCAAGTTCACCGTACGGAGTGTCGACGAAAAACCCTGGCGGCGCTCTCCCTATGCCCCGTTCCTCACCTCCACGCTCCAACAGGAGGCCGGGCGCAAGCTGCGCTTTTCCGCTGCCCGCACGATGCGGGTGGCCCAGGATCTCTATGAGGCCGGGCACATCACCTACATGCGTACCGACAGCACGGCGTTGTCCGACCAGGCCCTGACGGCCGCCCGCGCCGTCGTGCGCGACCTGTACGGGGGTGACTACCTGCCGGCCGCCCCCCGGCGGTACGAGAAGCGGGTCAAGAACGCTCAGGAGGCGCACGAGGCCATTCGCCCCGCCGGTGACGAGTTCCGCCACCCTGAGCGCAGCGGGCTGAGCGGCGACCAATTGCGTCTTTACGACTTGGTATGGAAGCGCACGGTGGCGTCGCAGATGTCAGACGCCCAGGGCCTCAGTGTGCAGGTGCGCCTGGGAGCCAACAGCTCTGGGGGCGAGGACGCCGAGTTCGCTGCCAACGGGCGGGTCGTCAATTTCCCGGGTTTCCTGCGGGCCTATGTGGAGGGGTCCGACGACCCAGAAGCCGAGCTCGAGGACAGGGAGGTCCGCCTGCCCAGGCTGGTGCGGGGCGAGGCCGTCAACGCCGAGGAGCTGGTGCCCGAAGGGCACACCACCCAGCCCCCGGCTCGCTACACCGAGGCGTCCCTAGTAAAGGCCCTGGAAGAACTCGGGGTGGGGCGCCCTTCCACCTACGCCACGATCATGGACACGGTGCAGAGCCGGGGCTATGTCTGGAAGAAGGGCACGGCCCTGGTGCCGTCCTGGACGGCGTTCGCAGTTGTGGGCCTACTAGAGCAGTACTTCGCCAAGCTGGTCGACTATGGCTTCACGGCGCAGATGGAAGAGGACCTCGACGGCATCGCCCGCGGCGACGGGGAGCCTCTGCCGTGGCTGACCCGCTTCTATTTCGGCCCGCCGGGGGGCAAGGGCGACGACGAGGGCCTCAAGCAGATGGTGGCTGAGCGCCTGGCCGATATCGACGCCCGCGCTGTCAATTCGATACCGGTCGGGGACCCGAGCACAGGCGTGGTGGTGCGCGTCGGGCGCTTCGGTCCCTATGTCCAGGAGGGCGAGAGGCGCGCCTCGCTCCCCGAGGATCTCGCTCCCGACGAGCTCACGGTGGAGCGCGCCTACGAGTTGCTCGATGCCCCCGCCGCCGAGCGGTCCGACCGCGAGCTCGGCCCCGACCCGGCAACCGGTCTCCCGGTGCTCGTGCGGGCCGGTCGCTACGGTCCGTATATCCAGTTGGGGCGGGCCGAGGAGCTGAGCACCAAACCGAAGACGTCGTCGCTGCTTTCGGGCATGGTGCCCGAGGAGGTGACCTTGGAGGACGCGCTCCGCCTGCTCACCCTGCCCCGCAAACTTGGGAAGGGCACAGACGGCGAGGAGATCGTCGTCGACAAGGGCCGGTACGGGCCGTACGTCCGCAAGGGCACGGACTACCGGTCCCTAGAGACCGAGGACCAGCTTTTCACTGTCACCCTCGAAGAGGCCGTAGGGCTCTTCTCCAAGCCCCGTACCAGAGGTAACCGCCAGGCCAGCGCGCCCCTGGCCGAAGTCGGGACCGACCCGGTGAGCGGGGGCGCCATCACCGTCAAGGAGGGTCGCTTCGGGCTCTACGTGACGGACGGGACAGTCAACGCCTCACTGCGCCGGGGCGACTCGGTCGAGACGCTTACCCTTGAGCGCGCTGCTGAACTGCTAGCCGACCGACGCGCTCGGGCCGAGACCGAGGCTGCCGGCGGCGGGCGCCCGGCTCGCGGCCGGGCGGTAAAGTCGCGCAGCGGCGCCAAGGTGGCCCCGGCCAGAAAGGCCGCTACCGCCCGGAAAGCGCCTGCTGCCCGTAAAGCCTCTACTGCCACGAAAGCGGCTACTGCCCGGAAGGCCGCCCCGGCTCGCAAAGCCGCCGTTCCGGCGAAGAAGGCTTCAGTGGCGAGGGCGGCTGCCACCAAGAAGACGGCTGCCACCAAGACGGCGGCGGCCAAGAAAGCGTCTGTGGCCAAGAAAACGTCTGCGGCGACGAGTAAGACGGCTGTGGTCAAGAAGGCCTCTGTGGTCAAGAAGGCTTCTGCGGTCAAGAAGGCGGCTGGGGCCTAGAAAGCCCTGCACCTCTGGTTCTCGGCTCCGACCTCCCCGAGAGGCTGTGTGCCGAGGTACCCACCACTCTGAGCGTGTGATTAACTTGTCCCCCAAAGGCTCCCGCCACAAGTTGGAATTTCGCCGGGACTTAGCCCCTTGTCACCTCGACATAGCCCACACCGACGTGGGCGTCAAGCGTCAGGTGCGGGGCAGTCCCACCGCTCCCAGCGCCTTTGGGCGCCCATTGCCCTTGCATCTCCCGGCCGGAGTTGCCAAACACGTCGACTTCGCCCACACCGGCGTGGGCATTCACATTCACAACGGCGTTGCTCGGCACCTCCACGGTCAGATGCCCGAGCCCGACGCTGACATCAACCGTCTTTCCACGGGCGGGGAACTTGACTGCGCTCAAGTTGACGTCCAGGTTGCCAATGCCCAAGTGGTACTGCTTGGTGACGGCGGACGCCGTTGCCGGAGCGAACCCGTTGGCGCCGATCCCGCCTCGTAAAGAGGAGCCGCTACCAAGGGTGACGCTCACGGCCGCGATAACGGCACATAGCAGGAACCCAAGAAAGAAGGCCACAAGGGCCCAAATCCCTCGGCGCCCCGCCCGGCGCCGAGTTTGCAGTGGCTGGCTCGCCGCCGGCGGAGGTGCAGGGCTTACCCCCGCCGCGGCTAATTGGGACTCGGCCCATTGAGCAGCCGTCAATCTGGCCTCGGCCCAGTCCGCCTCCTCGGGGCCCGTGGCACCAATCAATCCCGTCGCGCCTGCCGGGCCGGGTGAGCCAGCGGGCCCGGGGGTGTACGACGCCGGCCCTGGCCCCTGCGACGGTCCCTGCCCTTGACCAGGCTCACGCACGTTGCACCGGGGCCTGGTCAGCGCCCACAGGGCGACGCCCGTCAGCGCCAGCAGTACGGGGAGCGCCCGCCAGTGCCACCATGGCCAGAAGCCGAAGGACCAGAACATGGCCAGTACTACCGCGCCGAGGACCAAGGCCCAGGACCTAGCGGTACGGTCCCGTCTCCAGTCCTGCCACGCCGGCCCCGAAAAAGGGTTTGGCACGTGGGCGGCGGCCCTTCCCTCCTCCGGGACGAATATCCAGGCGGCTGCGTACAGCAGGGGACCGCCGATACCGCCCAGGAACAGCAGTGACGCCAGAACGAAGCCGACCCGTAAAGCGGTGGCATCGACGCCCAGATAGTCACCGAGCCCCCCGGCCACGCCGGCGATCCTGCGGTTTGTCAAGCTCCGGCGGAGGCGCCGGAGCGGCTTGGGCTGNNGTACTGGGGACCGCCGTACTGGGAGCCATAGGGCGGAGGAGGTGGGGGAGGGGGTGAATACGGTGGAGGAGGAGGGGGCGGGAACGTTCCGGCGTCCGCTCCCGCGGTTTGGTCGCTCATACAGACGATCATGGTCCCCCTAGCCGGTCCCGGCTATGGGGGACGCCCCTTAGAAAGCCCTGATGTGGGCCTGGGGCGACCGGGGCCCGAAGGGGGCACTACCTGGTTCCGCGGTCAGGGGCGGGCATGAGACTATAGGTGTATCCACTACGGGAACACCTACCAGGGCCAAGATGATCCGGCCGCGGGGCCGTTTGCGGGCGGCAGGTCGACAGCTCCTTCCTGGGCCACCGCCTCGCCCTCGCCCACCGCCTCGACCCCGCCACGTGATGGCGCAGAAGACCACGACCGCCCGGCCCCTCCTCCGTGGCTGACGGCACCTAACCGCACCCGGCGTCCCGCGCTCAACACGCAGGCCTGGCGCCAGGCCCGGCGTCCTACGCAGGGGCGGATGCTGGCCGGTGTGGCCGGGGTCATCAGCGACAGTGTCGGGGTGAGCCCGACGGCGGCTCGGGCGGCATTGGTGGCGCTTTCGTTTTTTGGTGGCAGCGGGATCGTGATCTACGTCGCCGTGTGGCTCCTGGTGCCGCCGGCGGGGAGCGACGAGCCCGTCGTCCGGGGCGCCCTGGGCGACCGCCGGACCATCTCGCTAGTCACGGCCGTAGCCAGCGCCCTGGTCGTGGCGCTCGTAGTGGCCAGCGTCTTGAAGACGCCGGCGTTGATAGGGGACGTCTCCCCCGGTGTCGTAGCGCTGGCCGGCCTGGTCGTCGTTTGGCGTCATGCCGGCCCGGAGGACAGGCAGGCCGCGGCACGGCTGGCGAGCCTTCTGAGCGGCGCCGGTCCGGCCGCTGTCCCCACCCGGCGACGGTTGCTGGTGGCCTCCGTCAGGCTGCTCGCCGGCGTCGCCCTGATTGCCGGGGGTACGTCGGCGGTGCTGGCGCCTAAGCAGTTGACGGAGGCGGACTTTGCCGCCGCGGCCGGAGCCCTTGGGGTAGTGGCGGGGTTCGCTCTCGTGCTGGCCCCGTGGTGGCTGCGGCTCGGCCGGGACCTCGCCAGCGAGCGTCGTGAGCGAGCCCGGGCCGAGGAACGAGCCGAGATGGCGGCCCACCTCCACGACTCGGTGCTCCAGACCCTGGCGTTGATCCAGCGCTCGGCCGCCGACCCGCACCAAGTCCAACGATTGGCTCGCGCTCAGGAACGCCAGTTGCGGTCGTGGTTGTTCGACGCCACACCGGGCCAACGCGATGGCCTAGGCCCGGCGAGCGTCAGTGGGGCCCTGCTCAGCCTCCAGCAGGAGGTCGAGACGGACCATGGCGTACGGGTCGAGCTCGTCACGGTGGGCGACGCGCCCCTCGACGAGGCGTCGAAGGCGCTGCTGGCGGCGGCGCGCGAGGCGGCCGTCAATTCGGCTAAATGGTCCGGGGCGGACGTCGTGTCCATTTATGCCGAAGTCGAACCAGCGGCCCTCTCGGTATTCGTACGCGACCGGGGCCGAGGCTTCGACCCGGCTGCGGTGGCGCCCGACCGCAAGGGAATATCCGAGTCCATCCACGCTCGTGTCCGTCGCTGCGGGGGGACGTCGTCGGTGCGGAGCTCTCCAGGCCAGGGCACCGAAGTGGCGCTGAAAATGGAAAGGCCCGCCTCCCGATGACCGCCTTCAGATGACCTCCTCCAGCCCTCCACGGTCGCCGGCGGCGGCCGGCGCGGCCCTGCGTGTCTTCATCGTCGACGACCACCCGCTTTTCCGGGCCGGTGTGCGCCACGAGCTGACCGCCCACGCCGATCGGGTCGAGGTGGTCGGGGAGGCGGGCGACGTACCCTCCGCCGTCGAACAGATTTGCGCTATTTCACCCGACGTGGTGCTGGTGGACGTGCATATGCCGGGAGGGGGAGGGCCTGAGGTCATCAGGCAGGTCGCGGGCCCACGACCGGCTGTCCGTTTCCTCGCCCTGTCCGTCTCGGACTCGGCGGACGACGTCATCGAGGCCATCCGTGCCGGTGCCCGTGGTTATGTCACCAAAACGATCTCGACCGCCGAGCTCGTAGACGCACTGGCCACCGTGGCTGCGGGGGACGCCGTGTTCTCGCCTCGATTGGCCGGGTTCGTCCTCGACGCGTTCGGTGGAGGGCCGGCGCCGTCGACCCTTCACCTCGACCCCGAGCTCGACCAATTGAGCACGAGGGAGCGGGAGGTACTTCGCCTGATCGCCCGCGGTTACGCCTATAAGGAGGTGGCGCGCGAGTTGTTCATATCCGTCAAGACGGTTGAGACCCATGTATCCGCCGTCCTTCGCAAGCTGCAGCTCACCAATAGGTACCAACTGACCCGCTGGGCCATGGAACGCCGCCTCGTCCCGCCGGAGGTCTGAGCGCCAGGCGCTACCTTGGGGCTCGTGAGCCGGTTCATTGTGCTGGAAGGCGGCGAGGGTGTGGGCAAGTCGACCCAGGCCGCCGCGCTCGCCCGGCACCTCGGCGCCGTCCTCACGAGGGAGCCCGGGGGCACGGCGCTGGGCGAGGCGCTGCGGGGCCTCCTGCTTGGCTCCGACCGCCCCGCACCGGTGGCCCGGGCCGAGACGCTGATGATGCTGGCCGCCCGGGCCCAGCATGTGGCCGAGGTGATCGAGCCCGCCCTGGCCCGGGGCCAGGACGTCGTCTGCGACCGTTACTCCGGCTCGACCCTCGCTTACCAGGGGTACGGGCGCGGTCTGGACCTCGGCGAGATCGCCGAACTCGACCGCTGGGCCAGTGGGGGCCGGGCCCCGGACCTCGTCATACTTCTGGACATGCCCGCTGAGGGGGCACGGCAGCGCCGGGCGGGCTCCACGCCCGACCGGATCGAAGGTGAGGGCGACGAGTTCCTGGGACGTGTCCAGGCCGGGTTCCGGGAACTGGCCGTCGCTTCGCCCGGCCGATGGAAAGTGGTGGACGCCTCGGGCGAGGTGGGGGAAGTGGCGGCGGCAGTGAGGGCGGCCGTCAGGTGAAAGGTTTGGCCGGTTTGGTGGGCCAAGCGCAGGCAGTGACGGCCCTAAGAGCGGCGGCGGTCAAGCCGGTCCATGCCTACTTGTTCGTCGGTTCGCCGGGCACGGGCAAAATGGGAGCGGCGGTGGCTTTCGCGGCCATGTTGGTCTGTCCCAATGGTGGTGATGACGGTTGCGAGACGTGCCGCCGGGTCTTCGACGGTACGCACCCCGACGTGGTGGTGGTCGAACGAGAGGGCGCCGCTCTGTCCATCGCGCAGGCGCAGCAAGTCACGCGGCTAGCGACCAGGAGCCCTCTGGAGGCCACCCGCACGGTCCTGGTACTGCCGGACATGCACCTCGCCCGGCTCATCTCCCCAGCCTTACTGAAGACCCTCGAGGAGCCCCCGGCTTCAACCGTTTTCCTGCTCATGGCCGAGTTCGTCCCTCCGGACATGGTGACGATCGCCAGCCGCTGCGTCCGGGTCGAGTTCCGGGCCCTGACCGAAGAGCAACTGACGGGCGCCCTGGTGGCCGAGGGGGTGCCGACCGAAAGGGCGGCGTCTGTGGCTGCCCTCGCCGGGGGGCGCCTGGACCGGGCGCGACTGTTGGCCGGTGACCCGGAGATGGAGGCCAGGCGGCGGGCATGGGAGGAGGTGCCGGCCCGCCTCGACGGCTCGGGTGCCACCGTCGCCGTCCTGGCCGAGGAGCTCCTGGAGCATTTGAAGCGAAGTGCCGGGCCCCTGGCGAGCCGCCAGGAGGCCGAGCGCGCCCGGTTGCTGGAGAACAATGCCGAAAGGGTCGGGACCGTCCCCTCGAGACTGGCTCAGAGCGCCATGCGTGCCGGGACCAGCGAACAGGACGAGCGTTTCAAGCGCGAACAGCGGCGGCAACGCACCGACGAGCTGCGTTCGGGGCTGGCCGCCCTGGCTCGCGCCTATCGCGACCGGGCCGTTGCCGGCACTCTGCCGGCGCAGCAAGCGGGAGAGGCTGTGCGCCTGATCGACGGCCTTTCCGCCGACCTCGCCTTCAACCTGGGCGAGCAATTGGCCGTCCAGGCCCTGCTCGTGCGGCTGGACCGGCTAGGTTGACGGCGGTTTGAGAGAGCCCAGGCCCGAGGCCCGGCCGAGGCTCCCGTTCCTACATGCCCGGGAGGCTCAGGGCATTAGTGGGTATGGCTGGCATCGGGGCATCCCCGAAATCGGTGAACGTCAAAGACCCGCCCGTCCCGCTTGACTTGGCGGCGAGCATGTACGGGGTACCGGTGTCGGCGATGTAAAGCTTGTCACCCGTGGCGTCTTCGAGCACCACGGCTTTACGTCCGTCCCACGTGGAGGTGCCCGGGAGCTTAGTGATCTGGCCTTTGGGGGCCGTTATCGTGCCGAGGAACTTCGTCGAGTCGGCGAGCTGGGCGAAGCTGGCGAAATCGGCGTTGGTGACCGGCGCTTCGATCCACCGGTTGGCCACGAGCTCCGCCGTCGACTGGCTGTGGGTCAATTTGAACCAGCTCTTCTCATCCGCCTTGACGTACACGATGCCCTTGGCCAGGACCAGTTCCATGACTACGCCCGGCTCCTGGATGCTCCCGCCGCCTCTGCCCGGCGACATGCTGAGATTGACGGTGACGTCGGTGCCCTGCTGGTCGTCGTGGCCGAGCACGTGAAAACTCTTGGCTCGCACCATGGCGGCTTTGGCGTCGGCCCAGACCTGCGCCGCGGTCTTGCTGTCTTCGGCGGCATTGACGGCTTCCGCGGCATTGACGGGCCCCCGGGTTATGGCGCTCATGGGAAGGGCCAGCAGGGCGATGGCCCCGACGGCGAAATTGCGGCTCAGTGTCGTCATAGGTACCTCGTACCGTACCCGCAATCAACGCAAAGTGTTCGTACCTGCCGCTGTGGCGCGCTCAGCCCGACGTTGGGCCGGGCCTGCTCAGTCCCCCGGTGCTGCTCAGTCCTCGAGGTCGTAGGCAGTCGGGTGCTTGGCCATTGTGGCGGCGATGTCGTCGCACATCAGGTACAGCTCCTGGTGGCCGTCCGGGGGCCGGCGGCCGGGCCCGCACCGTCGCCGGTGGGATGTATGCCCAGCTCGGCGGGCGGCAACCTGAAAATGAGCCAGCCGCCATGGGCGTCGACATGAGGCCATTCGAACACGTCCCGGAAAAAGGCAGGCAGGGGCTCGAGAGGCGAAACGGTGACCCTGCCCCCGGGCAGTCCCCAGGTCGCCACCACCCGGCCTCCGACGAGCGCCACCGGCCGGAAGATCCCGTTGACGGTGACTACGTTGGCGTGCTTGCCGACGAAAGGCCCCCGGGACGCCCAGCCGTGGAGGAGGGGGTCGAAGGGGACGACCTCGTTGGCGATGGCGGCCAGCCCCTTGTGGGCGTCGCCCAGTGGGAGCCCCGCCCATTTCGCCAGGTCGGCGGCGCCTGCGGGCGCGTGCCCGGCCAGGTACCGGCGGGCCAGCCGGGCCAAGGCCTCGTCGCTGTCCAGGGCCCTCGGCGCCGTCCCGATCCAGTGGGCGACGGAGACAAACGCCTGGTCAGCACCGGCCATCGGTCCTCTCACCACGGCCCCTGTGGCGGTGGCGACCACCAGCAGGTGCACGATGACCTGGCCGTCGGTAGGCACCCCTAGGCGCTGCAGGAGGTGGCGGAGCTGCTCCCGGGTCTGGGCGCCCGCCTCGGCCAGCGTCTTGATGATGATGTCAACGCCCCGTGCCGACTGTGCGGGTGCCACCCCCAATTGGCGCAGGCGCGTCTCGCTCCCGCGGGCCAGTCGCGGCGCCGTGAGCTGATGGAGCCACCAGTAGTCCTCGGTGCGCACGAGATGGAGAGTGCCCCGGTTGAGCCAGGAGACGATAAGGGAACGGTCGTAGCTCAACGCACGGTCGACATCGGCAACCTTGAGCCCCGTCGACCGGCTGCGGACGCTGAGGCGCGCTCCCCGCCCGTCCTGGGCCTGTACGGCGAGAAGCCGGCCGACGACGCCTTCGACGGAAGTGCCAGGCAGGCCGGCGAGCATCTGCGAAGCCAGCCGTGCCACCACCACCTGCTCGTCGCGTCCGACATCGACCACGGCAGGTCCGTTAGTACTCGTCCGAGTCAGTATTCTTCTGAGCCCGGGGGCTCGCGCCACAGGAGGGTTGTCCCGACGCTCCCACCGTTGACCGGGGGACCGAGGAGCGGCGTGACGGCGTTGGTCGCCGGGTCGTACCACATGAGCGAGGCGCTCCCCGGCGAGCATGAGAACGCAGTCGTCAGAGCCAATTGGTCGCCGAAGGCGCCCAGGACGTACACGGACTTGTCCGCTGCCGTGCCCGGCACCCTGACCGGCGTCGTCCTTTGGCCGCTGACCCTGGCCAGGTAGATGTACCCGCAGGCGCCAAGGTCCTGGGCGTAGTCGCCGCTCGGGAGAGACCAGGCGTCGACGTCACCGTAGTCACCGGAGGCACGCCTGGGGGCCAGGGTCAGAGGCTCGGGAGGCCGACCGTTCGCCGGCACCAGCCACAGCAACGGGACGCTGCTGTTTGGCGGGGTGCACGAGGCCAGAAGGAGGCCGGTGGCCCACCATCTCGCCGGCTGGCACGTGCCCGGCTCCGCCCTCATCGGTAGGTAGCGAAGGGGCTGGCCGGTGTTGGCGACTACCTCGAAACCCCTCGTCGTCCCCAGTACGATCTCGGTCCCGTCGGGCGAGTAGAGGACCCCACCGTTCAGGCGGCCGGCCCGGGGAAAGGCCGTCGGGTACGAGTACGCCTGCGTGCCGTTGAGGTCGAAACGCCGAACGTGGACGGTACCCGAAGGACCTTCCTGGCCGACGGCGATTATCGCCAGACCGTCCGGCTCTGTGAAGCTGACCGACCATGGCTCTGAGCCCGGGATCTTGAACGTGCTCGCCTCCCCGTTTTGGAGCTGGAGGACGGTCACCACTGACGAGGTGGTCGTCTGGGCCTCGAAGAGGGCCCGCTTCCCGTCGCCGGACCAAGCCACCAGGTCGCCGTGCGTTGTCGCCAAAGTCGTTATGACGTAACGGCCGCCCTGGGGGTCGACCAGGTAGAGGACCGAGTACTTGGCCGGCCCGGAGGTCTCGCTGGGGGCGACCGGCGCCCACTCGCTGAGCAACCACCCCGGCCCTACCTGCGACCAGGGCACCTGCGCAGCGCTGCCCTGACGTCCCGCCGGCAGCGGCAGCGGCATCGCCGCCGAGGCCGAGCCGGGACCGGTGGCAGGGGTGGCGGCGCCGGCCAGGTTTGTCGTGGTCAGTGCCGTCATCAAGACCGCGGCGATGATAGACGGGCCACTTTTGAGCAAACTCCGACCGAGTTTCATTCACGCCCCTTTGCCGTAGCGGCACTGTGTGTGTAGTGCGGAGCGTAGCCTCGGCTCGTCGCCCGGCCCCGCCACCTGGCAAACTTTCTGAGCGACGGGAACGGCAGCGTTGGGAGGAAAGTAGTGGCCGGTGTACGAGTCATTGCCGACAGCGCCTGCGACCTTCCCGCCAGCCTGGCCGCGGAGCACGGCATCAGGACCGTCCCACTAGACGTGCGGTTGGGCGAGTGGGGCCCCGAGGAGATGAGGACGATCGAGCCGGTCGAGTTCTGGCGCCGTTGCGCCATGACAAGCGCTCTGCCTGAGACGTCAGCTCCATCACCCGGCGCCTTCGCCGAAAGCTTCCTGCATGCCGCCGAGGAGGGGTGCTCGGGGGTCGTCTGCCTGACCCTCTCATCGGCCCTCTCGGCCACCTACCGTGCTGCCTGCCAGGGTGCCGACGAGGTGCGCGGGCAGGTTGAGGTACGCGTCGTCGACACCCGCACCGCCAGTTTGGGCGAGGCCCTGATCGCCTTGGAGACGGCCAAGGTCGCCGCCGGCCCCAACGACCTTGACGTCGTCGAGGCCGCGGCTCGGGCAGTCGTCCCTGACATCCGCGTGTTCTGTGCCTTCGACACGCTGGACAATGTCCGAAAGGGTGGACGGATCGGGGCGGCGACAGCGTTGTTGGGCACGTTCTTGTCGATCAAGCCGATCATCCAGATCCGTGGCGGTGTCGTCCAGGCCGAGGCGCGACCGCGGACGCGCGTCCGCTCTCTCGAGTACCTCGCCAAGGTGGTGAAGGAGGCCGGCCCGCTGAGATCTCTGGCGGTGGCGCACGCCGCGGCACCGGATCTCGACATGTTCCTCTCCATGCTCACCGGTACGTTCCCCCCGGACAAAGTCCTCGTCGGTTACCTCGGCCCGGTGATAGGCGCCCACGCCGGGCCGGGGTGCGTGGGAGTTTGCTTCCGGCCCGCGGCCGGCCCGGCCCCGGTCCCCGGTGGCACGATCGGGGGGCTCGGCTAGGGCGGCTATGCCGGGCCCTGCCGGCGACGCCCGGACCGGTAAGGTAGGGGGTGACTGTTCGGCGGGATATCGAAGCACGACGCGGCCGCGTCGACGCGCAGCTGAAGCAGGGCCGGCGGGGGAGGCCGCGTCGTGGTTGGGGCCGGCCGGCCCCGTCGGACCGGCGCTGGAGCAGCATGCAACTACACCGGGTCGGAGTGGCGGCCTCACATTCGTGGGCCGGTGTCGTCGTCTTCATCGCCGCGTTGACCTGGGTCGTCGTCGGCGTCAGCGTCGGTTTCTCGCGTGCGTGGCAGGCCGGCCTCATGTGCACGACTTCTATGGTGACGGTAGTGATGTTGTTCGCCCTGCAGCACCTGCAGGCCCGGGACGAGTCCGCCACACAGCGCAAGCTCGACGAGATCCTGCGGTCCTTGCCCGGCGCCGACAATCGGCTCATAGCCGTCGAAGAGCGCTCTGACGAGGAGCTGGCCGTCTTGGCCGTCATGAACCGGGAGGACCGGACGGCCTGACCCCGGCCTCGGGCCGGTCAGAATGGTCGCATGAGGGCGCCAACACCGGCAGTCGCGGCCGTGGTCCGAGCCGGCGTCGCCCATACGGTCCACGAAGTGGGCCACGACCCGACGGTCACCGCCTACGGGAAGGAGGCCGCCGGTGCTCTCGGGGTGGAGCCGGGACGGGTGTTCAAAACCCTCGTGGCCTCGGTCGATGGGAAGCTCGTCGTGGCTGTGGTCCCCGTCACCGGGGAGTTGAGCCTGAAGGCCCTGGCCGCCGCCGTGGGCGCCAAGACGGCCGAGATGGCGGAGGCGGCGACGGCGGAGCGGGCGACCGGCTATGTGGTGGGCGGTATCAGCCCGATCGGCCAGAAGCGCCACTTGCCCACCCTGGTCGACGTAAGCGCGGCCCGATGGGGCACGATCTTTGTCAGCGGCGGTCGCCGGGGTTTGGAGCTGGAGCTCGTCCCATCGGACCTCGTCCGCCTCACCAACGGCCGGTTGGCGTCGATCGGGAAGTCCTGATGATCGGCGCGCTGAACGGTTAGGTCGCCGCTAGCGGTGGGCGGCGTGCTCGATGCGGTCGACCCAGGCGGCGATGGCGGCGATCACCTTCGGGTCGATGTGGCCGGGTTTTTCGTAATCGGCCGGTGTCGGCGGGCCGCTGCCGTCGAGGAAGAGGTGATCGGCCTTGGGGAACTGCACGACCGTGACGCCCGGGCGCCCCTTCAGGCCCTTCAGCCACACGTCGAGGTCCTGGGCCACCGTGACCTGGTAATCGCGGTCACCCTGGAGGAACAGCAACGGTTGGGGGACCGACCGTGCCGTGGCCACCTCGTTGTAGCGCAACCCGCTCAGGTAATAGGCGGGCCCGACGCCTCCCATCAGGACCATGCCCGGCTTGTCCTTCTCGAGCGTGGCGGCGTTGCCGACCTCCGCCGCCTCGGCCTCGATGTCGGGCTCCTCGGCCTGGGCATTTGCGCCGATCGTGCCGGGCAGGGTGGCCAGGTAACGGATCTGGCGCACGAGCGCCTGCGCCAGCGGCTCGCAGGAAGCGGCCAGCATGATGACCCCGGCCACCTCCGGGGCGCGCTGGGCGATCAGCGGTGCGTAGGTGCCGCCCTGGGAGTGACCGAGGACGAAGATGAGGTGGGGGTCGACGAGGGGCTCATGTTTTAGCAGCCCGATGGCCGCCAGCGCGTCGGGCACGTACTCGTCGGTCAGTGTGAAGGTCCGCGGGTTGATGCTCTGCGGGTAGTCGAGGGTGCGCTTGTCGTAACGCACGCTGGCGATGCCCCGGCCCGCCAGCCCGAGGGCAATGTCCAAGAAGGGGTGGTTCGGGCCGACCGTCTCGTTTTGGTCGTTCGGGCCCGAGCCGGAGACGAGGACGACCGCCGGGAAAGGGCCTTTACCGGCCGGCAGCGTCAGCGTCCCCTTGAGCGGCGGCGAGCCAACCCCGACGGGGATCTCCCGGACACCCGCAGCACTGGTCGTCGTCGTCGTGGTGACGGGGGCCGGGGGCGCCACGGTGGGCGGGGAGCTGCCCGATGGCTGAGCATGAAGGTCGCTGATGAGCCCTTTAGGGTCAACTTCGATCCTGACGTCCCATTTCGCGTTCCCGTTTACGGTTACGACGAAAACGAGGGTGCTCGGCGTGCTGGTGGTGATGGAATCGACCCGCAGGTTGTGCAAGCCCGCGAAACCGGCGTTCAGCGCCGCCGCCGCCGGTGCCGGGACCAGGGCGAGAAAGGCACTGTCGAAGTGGACGGGTATCTCGGCCGACGGGATGGGAAGGTGCGCAAGCGCCCCGACGAGCCAGCGGGCCTGCTTGCCGGCGGGCGTGACCGGCAAGCTCACGGACGGTGTTGCCAGCGACGGCCGCACCAAAGCCGCCGAGGCGGTGCCGGCCGTAGCCGTGCCGGTGCCAACGGTGCCAATGCCGACCGTGCCAATNNGACCGTGCCAATGCCGACCGTGCAGGCGCTGCCAAGGGCAAACGCCGTATACCAGCCTCCAGCGCGCCGCCGCGGGTTGGCCTGGGGGCCGCGGGGCGGGTGGGCGTTATTCATACGCTCAGGCGGCGCTCTCGTTGGCGGGGGCGGTGAGGACCAGCTCGTCGTCGTCGGCGTGGTAGTCGAACAGTTCGGCGTAGCGGCCCCAGTTCACGGCGGTGTTGAGCTGGGCGCGGGCCTCGTCCTCACTGAAGGCCCGCTGGAGCAGGTCGAAGAAGAAGCGCTCGTTGAGGGTGCCGTCCTTCGTTGTCTCCAGCGCACGCACGATGGCGCGCACCAGAGGTGCCTGCTCGCGCGCGGTGGCCGCGAATATCTCCTTGGAGGTGAGGATGTCCGCTTCGACCCACGCCTTGCCCTCAGCGGTTAGTTCGATGTCGGCGTCAGCCACTTTGGCAAAGCCGAGCATCTCCGCCGCGTCGACGATAGGCAGCAGGTCGTCGACCTCGAAGGTGAGCAGACGGCCCAGTTCGGGCAGGTCATCGCGGCCACCGCGGTTGTTCAGGATCTCCAGGAGCCCGGCCAGCCCGCCCACGCTGGCGTGCGGGAGGGGAAGGTCGGAGGGCGAAGCCAGGCCCGGTTCGACCACGGGGGCCTGCGGGCCTCCGCTCGACCCGCGCTGCTCTGTCATGATCCCGTAGATCCGGTCGACCAGAGCCTCGAACTCGGCTGAGCGGCGGTCGCGAGGGCGGGCCAGCGTGCAGTCGATCTCGGCTTTGAAGCGGCCCGGGTTGGACGAGAGCACGAAGATGCGGTCGGCCATTTGGACCGCTTCCTCGATGTTGTGGGTGACGATCAGGATGGCTTTGGTCGGGAAGTCCTTGCCTCCCCAGAGGTTCAACAGCTCGGAGCGGAGGTTTACCGCCGTGAGCACGTCGAGGGCACTGAACGGCTCGTCCATCAGTAAAGCGTCCGGTTCGACCACCAGCGCACGGGCGAAACCAACCCGCTGGCGCATACCCCCTGAAAGTTCCTTGGGGTAAGCCTGCTCGAACCCGTCGAGACCGATCAGGTCGATCATCTTGAGCGCCCGAGCCTGTCGTTGTGCCGCCGGGACGCCCTTAGCTTCCAGGCCCACCTCCGTGTTGGCCTGCACGGTGAGCCAAGGCAGTAGGGCGAAGCTCTGGAAGACCATGGCCACGCCCGGGTTGGCCCCGTTTATCGGCGCGCCACGGTAGGTCACCGTCCCCGTCGTCGGGGCTATCAGGCCGGCTATGCAGCGGAGCAGGGTCGACTTCCCGCAACCGGACTTGCCGAGGAGGGCGACGATCTCACCCTCACGCAAGGTGAGGCTCACGTCGTCGAGCACCGGCAGAGGTTGGCCATCCGAAGAGGTGAAGTGCTTGGTCACGTGGGCGACCTCGAGGATCACGTCGCCTGTGTGCCCGCCGCCGGGCTGGGCCCGCAGCTGGCTCATTTATTTCTCACTGCCCACGTCACAAGGCCACGTCACAGGGAGTACCTCGTTTCGGCCAGGTGGTAGAGCGGGCGCCACAGCAGGCGGTTGACCACCACTACATAAAAGCTCATGACGATGATCCCCGTCAGGACCTCGGGGAAGTCGCCCTTGGTGGTGGCCTGCGCGATGTAGGCCCCGAGGCCGCTGGCGACCAGGTGGTGCCGACCATAAGTGGCGATCTCGGCCACGATCGACGCGTTCCATGCTCCCCCGGCGGCGGTGATACCTCCGGTCACGTAGAAGGGAAAAATGCCGGGGAGCAGGAGCTCGCGCCACCTCTGCTTCCACGGGACACGGAACTGCTCCATGAGCTCGCGCAGTTCGGTGGGGATGGCGCTCGCCCCCGCGATGACGTTGAACAGGATGTACCACTGGGCCCCCAGGGCCATGAGGAGCACCCCGCCGTAGTTGAGCGAGATCCCAAGGTCCAAGAAGACGACGATGGCGAAGGGGAAAAGCAGGATGGCCGGGAAACTGGCCAGGACCTGGACGACGGGCTGCGCGTACCGCGACAGAACCGCGCTCATCCCGATTTTCACCCCGATCGGGACCCATATGAGAGTCGACACGGCGACCACGACCGCCACTCGCACGAAGGTCAGGAAGCCGAGGCCGAAACAATGCCCGAACTGCCCGAAACCCGAGGTGTGGTCGAAGTACACCACGCCGCGGTACACCCCCCAAAGCAGAGCGGCCATGACTACGCCGACGAACACGACGTCGCCCGACCTCCGCTTGCCCTCAGGAGCGCGCAGTGGGTACTCGGCCAGGCCGAAGGGGCGTGTGACCTGGTCGAGCCTCCGGACTACCGGCCGCAACGGTCGGGCGACGTAGCCGGGGACGTTGGACTGGCGCAGGATGTTGAGCACGTAGCTTTTGGGCTGCTCAGCGGCTTCGGACGTCTCGACCCGGAACTTCTCGGAGTAAGCCACCAGAGGGCGCCAGAAGAGGATGTTCACCCCGACGACAAGGACGACCATGACCGCGATCCCGATGCCGACCTCGCCCAGGTCGCCCTTGTCCACCGCCGCCTGCACGTACGAGCCGATCCCCGGCAGCGTGTAGGTCTTGTTGCCTACGCTGATGGCCTCGGAGGCGGCCAGGAAGAACCAGCCGCCCCCGAAGCTCATCATCCCGTTCCAGACCATCCCGATCATCGAGCTGGGCACGTCCAGGCGCCAGAACCGTTCCCATTTGGTCAGGCGGAACATGCGGGCCGCTTCGTCTAGCTCGGTGGGCTGGGTTATCAGGGAGTGGTACATGCTGAACGTCATGTTCCAGGCCTGCGACGTGAAGATGGCGAAGATCGACGCGCACTCGAGGCCCAGCACGGAGCCCGGGAACAGGGCGATGAAGAAGGTGATGGTGACGGCGAGAAAGCCCAGGACTGGCACCGACTGGAGGATGTCGAGCACCGGCACCAGTACTATCCGGGCACGCCTGCTGCGGGCGGCGGCGGTGGCGTAGACAAAGGTAAAAGCCACGGACAGGAACAGGGCGATGAACATGCGCAACAAAGAGCGCGCCGCGTAATAGGGCAGTTCGGACGCTCTAGTTGAGATAACTGCGACGTGCGCGGTGGCGGACCTGGCGTTTAGGTCATGGGCCAGGCGCAGGACACCGACGAGCAGCACGGCCATGGCCACAAAGACAGCGACGTCGATCGCCGAAAACTTGGGCCGGTGCAGTGCTCCTTGTGTCGGGAACGAGCGGGCGCCGGGCATCGGGTATGAAGTCTGGCATACGCGCTTTTGTGGCGGCCTACTTGACGACGGGTAGCCGGCATGAGAATGCCTCGTGGCGGGGCCGGGTCAAACGGCGATGCCGATGACCTTAATGTGAGCCCTTTTGCCGCCCAGTGAGCCGAAAAACGGGGCGTCGCCGAAACCGAACACACCGCCGTCGGAGGCGACCATCCAGTAACCGCGGCCGTCGGGGGTAGCCGCCATGCCCACGATCGGCCGGTTGAGGTGAACGGTCCCCGGTGAGCCGTAGAAGTGGGCGTCGCCGAAACCGAACACANNTCGCCGAAACCGAACACACCGCCCTTAGAGGTGACGATCCAGTAGCCGTGCCCGTCGGGGGTGGCCGCCATGCCTATGGCGGGTGCCCCGAGGTCTTTTCCGGACATCGACCCGTACGAGTGCGCATCACCTGCACTGAGCACGGCGCCGTCTTTCAGGACGAGCCAGTAACCCTTTCCCCCCGGCACCGAGGCCACCCCCACGGCCGGCGAGCTCGGAAGCGCGGCATGATAGGAGGCCACCTTGCCCAGGGCGAAAACGTCGCCGTCGGATCCGACCACCCGGTAGCCCGTGGGCTGCGGCGCTGCCGGCGGGCCTGTCGACGCCCTTGTGACAGGGCCTGCCGGCGTCGTGGTGGGCGGGACGGCCGCGGGCGTAGCCGGGGGCGGCGATGAAACCGTCACCGGGGAGGGGAAAGAGGGGGGAGACGTGGTCGTCATGGGCGTAGACGTGGTGGACGTGGTTGGTGGGAGTGTCGTGCTCGCGGTCGACGTGAGGGTCGTTGTCGTCGTCGTGGTGGTGGTGGTCGTCGTGGATTGCACGGCCGGGACGGCCTGCACCTGGGCTGAGGGGGCGCCTTCCCCGGCCGCATTTATGGCCGTCACCTCGAAGTAATAAGGCGTCCCGTCCGCCACTCCGCTCACGGTGCTTGCGGTAGCGGTGACCGTGCTCTGTACTTCCGAGCCCTCGGTCCCGGGCGTCGTTGAACCGTAGACGTCGTAACCGGTCACAGGCGACCCACCGTCGGAGCCGGGCGCGGCCCAGGTTAGCGATACCTGGTCGTCACCGGGCGTAGCGGACAGGCTGGTCGGCGGGCCCGGGGGACCAGCGGGGACGGCGCTCGCTTCGTTTGAAGGGGCGCCCTCGCCTGTGGCACTGATGGCCGTCACCTCGAAGTAGTACTTCCGGCCGTTGGTGAGCCCGGTGGCGGTGTAGCCGGTGCTCGTCACCGGTGTCGTCCCGTTGACGGGGTTGCCCACCTCATGGCCCGGGGCGTTGCCTTCATAGATGTTGTAGCCCGTGGCCGGGCCCGCTGTGCCCGAAGGCGCGGCCCACGACAGCGACACCTGGGCGTTACCACCTTGGGCCGTCAGGCCCGTGGGCGTCACGTTGCCGACGTCGGGCAAGACCGAGCTGGTCCCGCTCAGCTGCGGGTCGTGGTGGAACATTGGCCACGACCCCGGGCCCACGGCCAGGGCGCCGTCTGAGCCGGGGATTTCGTAGTGCTGCACCACGCCCTCGTTGTCACCGTCGTAGCCGGCGATGGTGATGCCCACCGTGCCATTGGGGTCGTCGGTGACCAGTGGTGAGTTCTGAAAGCCGAGGTCGGGCCCGAGCACGGTGACCTCAGCGCCAGTGAGGCCGTCGAGGACCTCGACGCCGTGGATGGTGGGCACCAGGAGATCCTGGTAACCGTCGCCGGTGAGGTCGGCGGTGACGACGGAACCGATCACGCGGGCCACCACCGCCTCGTGCCAGATCGTCGCCCCAGTGGCCCCGTCGATCACCCAGACCGACCCTGAGGTGCCGGTGTCGGTGCCCTCGACCACGTCCAACTGCCCGTTGCCCTCGACGTCAGCCAACGCCGGGCTCGACGACGTGTGCCCGTCGAGGGTACCGGACCACACCAGGCCCAGGCGGGTGGTAAAGGCCTTCAGGGTGTCGGTGTCGCTGGCCCGGGGCCAGTACGAGCCCGTCCCCACCACGATACCGGTCGCGCCTCCGGCCAAGAACCCTCCGACCGCCGGTGACGAGTCGACCTCCTGGTTGGTGTCGTAGTCGGATATGAGGGCCCCCTGAGCGTCGAGGACGCGGACATGGCCGCCATCCGCGTAGCTCTGGCCCATGGCCAGACCGGCGGTCGAGGCGCCGCCCACCACCAGCTCCTGCTGGCCCGTCCCATAGAGGTCGCCGGCGGCGGCGGTCGAAAAGACGCTGTCAGCACTGAAAAATGGCCATCCCTCCAACACCGATCCGTCCGATGCGTCGAGGGCGTAGGTCTCTTGGTCCAACGAGCCGGCGAAAATATCGGTGCCGCCCTGCAGGTCGGCGACGGTGAGCGATGCCTGCACCCCGTAGGCGGGGTGAGGGTCCGTGGAGGGGTCGCTCACCGAGGTAAGCCATAGCCTCTGCCCGCTCGGAGAGTACGCCTCGTACCCGCCGACGTCGGGGCTCTGGGCATTGCCCGCCCCGACGAACACGGTGTCGAGCGACCCGGCGCCGAGCGCCGCCACTGAAGGCGTGGAGTCGATCGGCGCCCCGCCATCGGAGACCGGCCACCCCGGCACGGTCGAGCCGTCCGCCAGGTGATAGGCGTACAGGTACCCCGTACGGTCGCCGACGACCACGGCGGGCTCCCCGTCGAGATCGGCGACCATCGGTGACGACTCGGCGATCGGCTCCCCTTCGTCTTGGGACAGTGGGCCAGTCGACCAGATCTGGGAGAACGTCAACGCCGAGGTGGCCGGCGGCGCGGCAGCGGCATCGGCCGACGCGACGTTGGGGAGCACGAAAGCGAGGGCACCGGTCAGGCACATGCCCATGAGGGCGGCCGTACGCCAGGCGAGCAGGCGTGGCCGTAGTCCCCACCCCTCCCCCGACAGATCGGTACCGCTCCGCCTGGCCTGCTCCGTTCCTGCATCACCTGTCACGGACATCCAGGTAAGCAAAACGTCACCCCCGCCCGCGCCCAGGGCTAGGGACGGTCAGGCGAAGGCCCTCAGAACGATGTCGTAGCCGTGGGCCTGGCGGTGGTCGTCCAGGCCAAGAAGGGCGGTTTCCTAACGGTTTGTGATCTCCGCCCATCTGGCTGGACGTTTTGAGCGCTAGGTGTCGATGGTCGGCCGGGATTTTGCTCGTTGAGGCCCACCTGTGGCGGCCGCCGGGACTTCCGCCTTGCGCCGCCCGTCCGGGAGGACCTCGGCCCCCTTGGCGTCGGACCAGCGCTCGACAACAGCGGTATCGGCCAGGAACCGGACCGAGCTGCCGGGGGCCCAGTGGCGGACTGCCTCCTGGAGGCAATCGTCGAGGAGCTGGGCTACGGTCACGGCGCTTTCGGCACCGACCTGGACGAGCAGCTCGTCGTGTAGGCAAAGCACGATCTGGGCGCCATGGCGCGCCCCCCGGGCCCGCACGGTCACGGCCCAGACCTTGAACAGCTCAGCCGCCGCTCCCTGGACCAGCGCATTGCGCCCATAGCGGCCCCGCGCCGCGGCAACGCCTCGCTCCTCGCTGGCGCCTGTGCCCGCAGCGCCGACCGAGCTCATCGGGACCAACCGCCCGCCGTAGGTACGGAGGTCACGTCCGGCCTGGCCTGACCGATATGCGTCTGCCAGGTATGCCATGGCCACGGGGTAAGCATCCTCGAGGCGGCGCAACGCTCTGGCGCCGTCGCCCGTCGTCTGGCCGTACATAGCCCCGAGAACGGCCACCTTGGCGGTGCCCCGGTCCAGTTCGAGCTGTTCGGCCACCGGCGCGTACATGTCATCGTCGAGCGTGGCTCGGACCAGCGCCTTGTCCCCCGAGACCGCCGCCAGCACCCGGGGCTCGACCTGGCCCAGGTCGGCGCGCACGAAGACGTGGCCGGCCTCCGCCGCCACCGCAGCCCGCATCTCGATAGGCATGTTGTGCAGCCCCGCCGAAGCGGTCATCCGTCCCGCGGCACCGTCTGACCCCGTCCACAAACCCCGCAACCGGCCGTCGTCGCCCAGGTGCTCGTCGAGCCAGGTGTAGCCGTAGGTGGTGGCCACACGCTCGGCTTTGCGCCAAACAAGAAGAGAATCGACCAAAGGGTGCGTGCCGGCTAGAGCTCTGAGCCGCCACGCCCGCGTATCAGGGAGCTCGATCCCGGCCTTGGCCAGCAATGAGCGCACCTGCGCTGGGTTGCGCAGGTCGACTTGCTCGCCGGCCGGAGCATGGCGCAGCACCTCGGCATCGCGCTGGGCGCGCTGGTCGGCCGCCTCTATGCCGGTGTGCGGGCGCGGCCCCACGCTCGAAGCGACGATCTCCTGGGCGACGGCGCGGTCCATCGGCAACCCGTCGGCGGACAGCTCGGCGCAGAGCAGCTCGGCCGTCGACTCCGAACGGGCCCGGGCGCCGGCCATCGGCCGGTCCTTGAGCTCGGCCAGGCTCGCCTGCTGAAGGCCGGCTACCTTCGATGCCAGCTCGGCCCAGCGCCGGGCCCCCCCGGGGGTGCGAGCCCACGCTCCACCCGCCCACTCCGGGCGGAGATAGCCGTCGGGCCGAACAGGGCCCTCGCTGTCGCCGTCGTCGCTGTCGTAGTTGAACAGGTCCGGGGGCGCCGTCGTCGGGAGCGTCCCCACTGGCAGGTGGTGCAACTGCGCCCACACACGGGCCGGGTCGGCCCGCCACCCGCCAAAGAGCAGACGATGTACCGCAGCGATGTCCCAACATGTCGCAACCCTCACTCCGGACCTGATGAGGGGTACCGCCGTCTCGGTGGACCACCACACCCATCGGGGCCGTAGAGCGTCCTCGACGAGGCCCACCACAACCGAAGTGCCCTCAGCCTCGCACGACCAGGAGAGGGCGCCGGAAGCCGCTGCCATCCCGAGCCCCACGCCGGGAACGAGCGCCAACGCGACGAGGTCTCCCCGCCTGACACCGGCTCCGCGAAGCTCCTCCACCACGTCCGCGTCGGTCACTGGGACAACCCTGCCACCCCGCTCGTCCCACCAGCGGACGGCCGGCGTCCTCGGCAGGTCTGGAACCTACGACCCGCCCCTATATCGCCTTAGTAATACTTGTGTAGCGGCTCCCGCCCGGCTAGGTAGCCGATCGGTGAGAAAGCAGCCCGGGACCGCTGTTGTACTGGTTACGTCCTAAGGTCCGCTTATGGCTCTGGCACAACCACTTCCCGACCTGGACGCCCTGGACCTGCTCGTCACGGTGAGCGAGCTGGGGTCCATAAGCGCCGCTGCCAGCGCGCACCACCGGACCCAGCCGGCGGCCAGTATGCGCTTGCGGTCCCTGGAACAGGCGCTCGGGTTGCAGCTCCTGGAGCGGGCGCGCACCGGGTCGCGCCTGACCCCGGCGGGCTCGGCGACCGTCGAGTGGGCCGGCGCGGTACTGCATGCGGTAGCCGAGCTCCAAGCCGGTACCCAGGCGTTGCGAAATGACGAACGCTCTCACCTGCGCCTCGGCGCCAGCCTCACCGTTGCCGAGTACCTCGTCCCGGCGTGGTTGAGGCGCCTGGCCACGGCATTGCCGGAGGTGGGCGTCTCGCTTGAAATGGGCAACAGCGCCACCGTTGTCGAAATGCTGGCCCGGGGCCAGGTCGACCTCGGTTTCATTGAGGGGCCAGGCATACCCGGTCATCTGCGCTCCCGGGACATCTGCGCCGACCGGCTGGTTATCGTCGTGGGCAAGAACCACCCTTGGGCCCGCCGGCGCCGGCCATTGACTGCGACGGAAGTGGCCCGTACACCTACGGTGCTTCGCGAGCGCGGGTCAGGGACACGAGACACCCTCACCCTGGCTTTGGCGGAGCTGGGCCTCGAGGTCCGGCCGCTGATGGAGCTCGGTTCAACGACGGCCATCAAGGCGGCGGCGACCGCCGGCACCGGCCCCGCCGTCCTTTCGGCCTTGACTGTCGAGGCCGAGCTTCGAAGTGGTCAACTTGTGGCCGTACCGTGCCCAGAGCTCAGCCTGGAGCGGACCATTCGTGCCGTGTGGACCAGTGCTAGGTCACTTTCGCCCTCCGCCACCCGCCTCATTGCCATTGCCTCGTCTGGGAACTAAACCCCCGAAAACGCCGAGGGCTACAAGGACAGGTATAAGCAAACCTTAGGACGTGGTCAGTACAATCCCGGTTCCGGGCTGCCCGCCCGTCACCCAAGCTGAGAGATATGACCCTTGTCGATGAGCCTGGTCTCGGCTCTGCGACTGTCGCTAGCGCGTCTACGGTCCCGACGGCCGAGCACATGCGCCGGCCCGGGAGCCGACGGCTTATGGCCGCGGTGCCGGGTGCGGCGGCGGCCGCGGCGATCGCGGCAGTGGCCACTGTGCTCGGCGGCCTGGTCCCTGTGGTCGGGGCGCCCGTGTTCGCCATAGTCGCCGGCATCATTGTGTCCGCGTCCCTTCCCCCCGTCGAGCGCCTGCGCCCGGGCTTGGCGTTCACCGCCAAAACGGTGCTCCAAGGGTCGATAGTCGTCCTCGGTTTGGGGTTGTCGTTCAAACAAGTCATCTCGACCGGCGAAAGCTCGCTGCCGGTTTTGCTCGGCACTCTCTTCATTGCCCTCGGCACGGCGTGGTGGGCCGGGCGCGCGCTTGGCTTGGGCCGGGATCTCAACATCCTCATTGGAGTGGGTACGGCCATATGTGGGGCTTCCGCCATCGCCGCCACAGACGCCGTTATTGGGGCGGACGAGGCTGATGTCAGCTACGCCATCGCCACGATTTTCACGTTCAATGTCGTGGCTGTGCTTAGCTTTCCCAGCCTCGGGCACCTCCTCGGCCTGTCCCAGCACGCCTTTGGCCTCTGGGCCGGCACCGCCATCAACGACACTTCTTCGGTCGTCGCCGCCTCCACCATCTACGGCCACGCGGCGGTGTCCTACGCGGTGGTGGTCAAGCTCACCCGGACTTTGGCCATCGTCCCCATCTCTTTGGGACTGGCCGCGTGGCGCAACCGCTCGCTCCGAGGGGCCCATGCCAGTTTGGGCGCCACCAATAGGGATAACGGGCTTGGCCTTGTCGGCCCGTTCAAGCCGGCGGACCGGCCGCGACTTGCCCTGCGCCGGGTACTGCCCCTTTTTATCGTCGCGTTCCTCGGCGCCGTCGCGTGCAACAGCGCAGGTTTTGTACCCGCAACTTGGCACCACGGCCTGTCGGACCTGGCCACCTGGATGATCACGGCGGCTCTGGCCGCCATCGGGCTGTCCGCCAATACTTCGCATATCCGCCGCGCCGGGCCGCGGCCCGTTCTCCTCGGCGCTTTGTTGTGGGCCACCGTGGCGATCGCCAGTCTCGCCCTTCAGGTCGCGACCGGGACCATCTGAGCGAGACGACTACGGATCCATCCGATGAGCGGCGCACGCTGGTCCGCTTCAGTCGCGGGCACGTCCGGGCCCCTGAGGGGTGCCGCTGATCGCCTCCGGATCCCTGGGGCTGGTCGGGACCGCCTACCCACAGCTGTTCGGCAATGGCGCCTATGCCATGACCGTCGTCACCTGGCACATCGACGGAGACTCGATCTAAGTGCCCCGCTTGGGGCGCCGCCGCTGTGCGGCAAGCTTCTCGTGCTGCTGCGCCAAACCGTAGGCGCTGTCGCGCCGGCCGTAGCCAGTTCAATCCCAAAAGGAGATAGGCGATGAAGCTACCCGATGATGTTGTGAGTGACCTTCGCCGGCGGCTGCGCCGCGTCGAGGGCCAAGTCCACGCCCTAGAGTCCATGTTGGCCGAGGGCCGCGAGTGCCGGGAGATCGTCACCCAGCTGAGCGCGGCCAACAAGGCGCTGGAACAGGTTGGTTTTCGCCTGATATCGAGCGGCCTGGTGTACTGCCTCGAGCACCCCGCCGACGCGGAGGCGTCCGGTTACCCGCTCGAAGAAGTCCAGCGCCTGTTCACGAAACTGGCCTAGTCACCGGGCCAGGACCGGCAACTATGCCCGCCGGGCCACGAGCCCGCATTGACGCTGACCAGGTGCGGTACCCACCGTCCAGGTTGCGGGCCTTGACCCCGAGCTCGTGCAGGAGCGCGGTGGCGGTGTGGCCCCGCTGGCCCACCTCGCAGTACACCACGAAGGGGCCGGCCCCGAGCGTGCCCAGGTGCTCGCGCAGCGTATCAACGGGTATGTTCACAGACCCCGGGATGGCGCCGGCAGCGTGCTCTTTGTCGGTGCGCACGTCGATCACCTGCCATCCCTGGTCGACAAGCTCATCGAGCTCGTCGGGGGCGACGACGTCACAGTCACCGCTGAGCACGTTTTCGGCCATGTAGCCGAGCAGGTTGACCGGGTCCTTGGCCGACGAGAAGGGCGGGGCATAGGCCAGCTCCAGGTCCGCCAGCCGCCCGGCGGTCATACCGGCCGCCATGGCGGTGGCGATCACATCGATGCGCTTGTCGACACCATTGCCCCCCACGATCTGCGCCCCCAGGATCGTCCCGTCAGTGGGGTCGAAGATGAGCTTGGCGGCCATGCGGGTGGCCCCCGGGTAGTAGGTGGCGTGGTCGAAGGGGTGCGAATGGATGCAGCGGTAGGGCCGCCCAGCGGCGCGCAGGCGCCGTTCGCTCCAACCGACGGTTGCCGCCACTACGTCGAAGACCTTGACGATGGCGGTACCCAGAGAACCGACGGCGTGCGATGGCCGGCCGGCGATGTGGTCGGCCACCCGGCGCCCGTGGCGGTTGGCCACGTTGGCCAGGGCGATGAGCGACGTGGCGTGCGAAACGGCGTCTGATTTTTCGATGGCGTCGCCCACGGCGTAGATATCGGGGTCGTCGGTCTGGTTGGCGTCGTTGACGGCGATGCCCCCGCTCGGCCCTAGCTCCAGGCCGGCCAAGCGGGCCAGAGCGACATCGGGGCGCACCCCAATGGCGCCGACGACAAGGTCGGCAGGGAGCACCCGTCCGTCGGCCAGGGTGACCGTTCCCTCGTCTATGGACGCCACTGCGGCCCCTGTCTCGACATGGGCCCCGTGGGCCACCAGCTCGTCTTTGACCAGGATGGCCAGCTCAGGGTCGAGGGGTGGGAGCACCTGGGGGGTGGCTTCGACGATGGTGACGTCTATCCCCTGGCCCGCCAGGTTCTCGGCCATCTCCAGGCCGATGAACCCGGCCCCGATGACGATGGCCGTCTTGGGCGCCACACCAACGTCGGAGGCCAGGCGGGCCGCGTCTTCGACGGTACGCAGGGTGCGGGCGCGGTCATAGCCGGGGATAGGCGGCCGGACGGGGGCGGCGCCCATGCTCAGCACCAGCTTGTCGTAGGTCAGGACCTCCTCCTCGCCGCTCAGCGTCGAGCGGGCCGTGACCGTGTGCGCCGCCCGGTCTATGGCGACCACCTCGTCATTGACCCGGATGTCGAGGCGGAACCGGGCAAAGAGCTGCTCGGGCGTCTGCAGGGTGAGGTCGTCCTCTTTTTCGATCAGACCCCCGACGAAATAGGGCAGGCCGCAATTGGCGAACGAGACGTGACCGGACCGCTCGATGACGGTGATCTGCGCGTCGGCGTCAAGGCGTCGTAGGCGGGTAGCGGTCGACATGCCCCCGGCCACACCACCGACGATGACGACCCGTTTGGGGTGGCCAGTACTGGGGGGCGCCAAAGATCCATCGGGCGCCGGCATCACCGTGCTCATCTGTAGGACCAGGGCTTAGCCACACTGCTCGGCGGCGCCTGAGGCGAGCCGCATTGGCAGCGGTCGGCGGGAAGAATATGACTGAGCACCTGCTCCACGTGAGCACCGCACCCTTCCCAAGTCGGGCGGCCACATTGGGGACAACTAACGGCTGAGCACATACCCCCCAGGGTATCATGCAACCGAAGGTCCGGCAACTGTGGTCACGCCGTCAGGCGCGGTTTACGGCCACACCCATGGTGAAATAGCTCCACGGCTTGGGGCCGGCGGCGTAGCCTTGCTCGTAGCGCTCCACTGTGAAACCAGCCTGGCCGACCAGCGCCAGGGGGTCCCGCGTAAGGTGGCAGCCGTCCGCCAGGCGCCGTTGCCAGGGCTCAAACCGGCGCTGCCATTTGGCGACCGAGGCTTCCGGTGCTATCCCATGCTCGAGGAAGTGAAAACGTCCCTCGCCTCGCAGCACCCGCCGCAGTTCGGCCAGGACCTTGTCGGGGTCGGTGACGGTGCACAGGGTGAACGTCGACAACGCCGCGTCGCAACTGGAGCCGGGCAACGGGATGGCCTGGCCGTCAAGGCCGATGTGGCGTACCGGGACTGTCCCGGCACCGGCCCGTTTGGCTGCCAGGCGCCGTGCCAGCTTGGCCGGCTCGACCGCCATCACCATCTCTACTTCCGGCGGGTAGTGCTCGACATTGAGGCCCGAGCCGAAGCCGATCTCGACCACCCGGCCGACCAGGCCGGAGGTGACTTCGGCCCGCCAGCGTCGCAGGCCCTCGGAGCTACAGGCCCGGTCGACCAGCCGGGGCAATATGTGGTCGCGGTAAAGGCCCATGACGTTCAGGTGGCCAGGCGGTGGGCGCGTAGGAAGGCCTTCTGCTCGTCGTGCATTTCGTCGGGGAGGCGGGAGAACCAGCCCATAACTTCTGGCCGAGCAAACGGCTGGCCCGTGGACCGCGCCGCCAGTTCGGTCCGGAACGCCATGCCGACCGGCCAGTCCAGACCGGCCTCCAGGTGGCTCGGGTACTCGATATAGCCGAGCAGCGCCTGGGCCGTCGCCTCGAGCCCCAGCTCGTGGTGAGCCACCCGGGCGACGGCGGCGGTCAGCACTTCACCGAAGCGGACGGTGCCGCCCGGGATGTGCCAAAGGCCCTGGCAGGGACCGGTTTCGCGCCGGGTGAGCAGGACGCCGCGCTCGGAGGCAATGACGACCTCGACCGTGAGGCGAGGTACCCGGGCATAGACCGACTCGAACTCGGCCTGGGGCAGAGGGCCATGGGGCGCAACGGGCATTTCAGGCAGTCCGCCAAGCCAGATAGGGGATATGTCGCTGGCGCCGAGGCACGAGCGGCCTATGACGGCCGGACAGCGCGAACGATGGCGTCGATGGCGTCGACCTCGCCGGAACCGGTGGCCACCGGCCTGCGGGCACGCTCGGCGCGCTCGATATCCAGCCCGTCAAGGTCACCGACGATGTCTTCCGGGCTGAAAAGTACCGCCGGGTCCTGGGGCCCGCCAATGCCTTCGGTGAGGTTGGTGGAGTCGTGGCCGACGACGAGCAGCGTCGCACCAGGGGCCAGGGCGCTCGCCGCTCGCTCCTGCACTCGGCGCCGTGCGCCTGCCGGCAGGTGTAGGTACATGACGATGACAAGGTCGAACGAGGCAGCCGGGGGCTCCCACTCGAGCACGTCGGCCTCGACCAGGACGAGCTCAAGGCCCCGTTCGGAGGCCAGCCGCCGAGCCTTTTCCAGCCCGACAGACGAGAAGTCGACGGCGGTCACTTGCCAACCTCGCTCGGCCAGCCACAGGGCGTTGCGGCCTTCGCCGCAGGCGAGGTCGAGCGCTCGGCCGGGAGCCAGGCCCGCCGCTTCCTCCACCAGGAACCGGTTCGGTTCGGCTTTCCAGATCAGCTCATCGACCCGGTAACGTTCGTCCCACTGCTCGCGCTCCACGGTCGCAGGTTATACCCGTGGGGGTAGTGCGGACCAGCGAAGTTAACCCGGCGCCCCGTGGGTTCGGTGCGACAGTGAAAGGAGGCGGGTGCGCATTGCATGCCCGGGTGGGCTCGTCGTTGTTGGCACATTTGTTCGTCGGCAGACCTGGTCGGTCGCGTCGGCGGATATCGTGCATATCGCTTCGGGCTCGTTCAATTTTCCGTATGCAGGTACCGCTTTTCTACGGCCTTCATTTTCCACGGCCGTCAGCCTCGGGCGTCGAGCTGCTGGCTAGGGCCGGCCGCCCGGTAGCATCGACGCCATCGAACAGCTGGCGACACGCCTGCCCCGCAGCTCGGCCTACCGCCACCTGGCCGACCTGGAGCAGGCCGGGGAAGATGATCGACGCCACTCCCACGGCGGCGTTCGCAGAGGCGATGCGCCGGTACCTTCGCCCAGGTGGGCACCGAGGCCGAACCGGAGCTTGCTCTGGCCCGCTCCGGCCCGCTCTGGCCCGCTTAGGACCGGGCGGGAGCGGCTTGCTCCTGCTCGGCGACTAGACCGCTGTTTGCGCCCACCCCGATGACGAAAGCTTTGGGCTCGGGGCGGCCCTGAGCGCGCTGGCCGAGCAGGGCAGCGAGGTGGCTGTGTTGTATTTCACTCACGGTGAAGCCTCCACTCTTGAAGTTAGCTGTGGGCTCGCGGGCGAGATCCGCGCCGGCGAACTTTCAGCCGCCGCCCGGGTGCTCGGGCTCAGCCATGTTGAGTTAGTGGACCTTGCCGACGGGTCGCTGGCCGAGGTGCCCCGGCTGGCTGCCGAATCGCCTGTCATGCCAACCAGGCCCGGGACAACCCAGTGCTCGTGCGGCGGCTCGAGCTCCAAGGCGACCGCGAGGTGTTCCGTTGGTTAGGGCCGGCGCGAGGCGTACGGCCGCTCATGTCACCGGTGCCGTGAGTCGCCAGTGGCAATAGCCGTAAGCCATTGACTGGCGCTGGGCCAGATCTCCCAGCGCCCCTCGTGCAACCGGCCGAGCTGGGCACAGACTGAGCTCAGCCCGGCGAGCAGGACGACCCGGGCCGCCTCGTCGTCGCCGGCCACGGCGACGACGCCGGGCCGGGGCTGAAGTCACCCGTCCCTGGTTCCTGGACGTAGGTGATAGGCGCCGGCACCAGGGCCGCCAAGCGGGTGACGGCGGCACAAAGCCGTTCCACGTCGGCGGCTGATGCATTGACGCCCAAGCTGGCGCGCACCGCGCCCGGCATCTGGCTACGGTCGCCACGCCGCGCCCGGGCGCGATGTTCGGCGACCTCGCCCGGGGCCAGGCCGAGAAGGCGTACTAGGTAGGGGTGGGCGCAGAAGCACCCATGCCGTACGCCGATGGCATCTTCGAAGGAAAGCCTTGCTGCCACAAGGGAATGGGGGAGGCCATCGACGGTGAAGGTCGCTACCGGGAGGGTCTCGGTACCGAGGTCGGGGCCGAGGAGGTGGACGCCCGGGATGGCCGCCAACCCTCGGCGGAGAGCACCGGCGAGCTTTTCGTCGTGCACGGTGACGGCGGGCCAGCCGAGCGCTTCGAGCTGGTCGATGGCGGCGGCCAGGGCCACGGCGCCGACCACGTTGGGGGAGCCCGCTTCCTCCCGGTCCGGCGGCTCGGCCCACAGCACCTGGTCCAGCTCAACCAGGTCGACGGCCCCGCCGCCGACGAGGAAGGGGTCCCCCTCCTCGAAGACGCGGCGGGGGCCTATGAGGGCCCCGCCGCCGAAGGGCGAGTACATCTTGTGCCCGCTCCAGGCGATGAAATCGGGCCCGGCCGGCAGGGGGCGGTGCGGGGCCAGCTGGGCGGCGTCGACCATAACGGGTACCCCACGGTCATGGGCCAAACCGACCAGTTCGTCCACCGGCGGAAGCCACCCGGTGATGTTGGAGGCGCCCGTGATGGCCAGGAGCCGGGGCGCCGGGGTGGCCTCTAGGGCGGCGACGACGTCATCGGTCCCGAACGTGCCGTCCGGGCCGCAGTCGACGTAGCGGCAGCGGGCGGCCCGGGACCAGGGCAACATGTTGGCGTGGTGCTCGACCACGGTGGTGACGACGACATCATCGGCCGAGAGCCGCAAGCGGTAGGCGAGATGGTTGATCGCTTCGGTCGTATTGCGACAGATGATGGCCACGTCGTCGCTGCCCTGGCGGTGGGCGAAGCGCAGGACGGCGTCGCGCGCGCCTTCGTAGGCGTCGGTCGAGCGCTGCGATTTGTACCCGGCGCCCCGGTGCACGCTCGAGTACCAGGGCAAGAACTCTTCAACGGCGGCCAACACGGATGGGAAGGCGGCCGTCGAGGCAGCGGCATCGCAGGATAGGTACGGACGTTGCTGGCCGTCGACGCACGCCACCAAGGCACCGTCACCGACCAGGGATGCGAGGGCGGCAACCCCCGGCGTTGTCATACGGGCGTGCCCATCGTCACCTCAGGATTAGCGGGCCGCATCCTTGTCGTGCCTTGAGCTCAGGCGAGGGCCATGAACAGCCGCTCGAGCTCCTGCCAGCTCGGCGCTCCGTCTCGGGCACCCTCAGGGCGGGCCAAGCATTCGCGCAACCCGGTGGCCACGAGCTTAAAGCCGGCGCGGTCCAGTGCCCGGGAGGCGGCCGCTATCTGCGTCAGCACGTCGGCGCACTGCCGGCCGTCCTCGATCATCTGGATGATGCCGCCGATCTGGCCCTGAGCGCGCCGGAGCCGCTTGGTCACATCGGTCAGCGCGGAAGCGTCCAGTTCCACTTGCCCTCCTCGTCACTCTGTATCGGGGCGCCAAATTTAGGGGCACCTATACGGCCAGGGTACACCACGGCCGACGTTGGTGAATATACCGAGGGGGGCAGGGTATATAGACCCTCTCGTCAACCCGCGCCACTCGGCCGACGGGACGGTGAGGATCCGCGATAGTCCCCTGACGACGGTCGGCGCGAGCGCCCCTGGGCCTAAACTAAACCGAACCTAAGACGTGCCGCGCAAGCGGGAAAACCATGGTTGGCGTTTAGTGTTTGTCTGGGCCGGCGTTGTCTTTTCCGAGCCGCACTGGCAGCGCTTTGAGGGTGGTACGTTGCCGAGCACTTGCTCGACGTGGGCGCCGCACCCCTTCCAGCTCGGTCGGCCGCACTTACGACAGGTAACCGCTCTACACATACCCCCTAGGGTATCAAGGCACGGCCAACTTTGCAAGGTTCGTTCTTCGCTCGGACGGTGTCCATCGGTAGAGACGGTCTGCCGGGGGCGTCTGCGGCACGACCAGCGAGGTGCCGATGCCCAACCACGGGTCAACTGCACCGCTGACCACAACCTTAACGGGCTGCGGGCAGGCAGACGAGCAGGCTCTGACCGGAGCCGCCAAGCCAGGCGGGTGCCCCCTAGTCGGCGTGCGGCCCAGTTGGCTTGCGCCGGATCTCGGACATAACTGCCAGCTTCGCCCAGATGGCGGTTTCTGCGCCGTCGACATGGAGAACATCGCATTCCGTCCCCAGGATGAAGGGCCGGCCGATGTCGCTCATGTGCTCAATAAGCTCCTTAGCCCGCTGGGTAACGTCGGCCTCAGTTGTGGCCCGGTCCGAGTAGAACTGTTTGGAGGGCAGGTTCCCGTACAGGACAGTTGTCGGAGGCACGATCTTAGCCGCCTCCCAGAGAAGTTCCGAGCTGCCCAGGCTCAAGATGGCGGGGCTCAGTTCTACAAGGCGGGACAGGATCGTGTCGGTCAACTCCCCGCAGTCATGCAGGAAAAGATCAGCGCCGTACTCCTCGAGGACCGCCTTATAGCGCTTGAGGTTGGCCATCACCAGCCGGTCGAAGGCCTTGGGCCCCGCCTTCATTTGCCGCGGCGAAAGGTAGACCTTGTTGACGGCCGGTTCGCACAGGACGGCCAGCTTCGCACCAGCATCCAGCTGGGCGCGAAGGGAACGTTCCACAGCGCGTATGGACAGCTCGAGAGCGATGTCGAGCAGCGCGACGGCGGGCTCATCGTCGGCCGTAGCCCCGGTGCTGGCGAGGTAGACCGCCGAGATCGGATCCGCGAGCAGGGTGGTCATCAGCGAGAACGGGCCTATGGTCATGGCGCAAGGTACGAGGTCCGGTGCCGACCCTACGACGAAGCGGACGGCGTCGACGTGAGCCTGGAGGGCGACAGGTAACGGTGCCGCCAAAGCGGTGATCATGGCTCGCACCTCGGCCGCCGTGGGTGCTTCCTTGAAATGGAACGCCGGGGCGGAGCCCGGCGCCAGGCGGAGGCCCTGCAAAAGCAGTGCTTTTTCGAGCCTAAGGTCCATATGCGGGATGGCGAGAGGTGCTCCAAAGCGTCGGGCTGTTCGCACGACTACACGTCCGAGCTCCTCACCGTTGCATAGGGCCCGCTCAATGTCTGGCTCGCTCGCCCCTTCGTGTAGCACCATGTCCGTGGCCAGGGGCATGCTCAGGCCATCTTCGGCTATCCACAGATATATGGGACCTTCCATGACGCTAAAAGTCTCCTCGGGTGACGCGGCTAAGCAGTGGCGCTCGGCCTGATCTCTATCGAGACTGTTTGCGGCAGAGCTAGGCCCGCCGCCACCTCGACCAACTTGAGGAGCCCGACAGGGACAGGACAACTGGCGTGAGGGCTGTGGCGGGCACAGACCTTCCATATCTGGCCTTCGGACCTATCGCCGAAGAGCTCATGGAACGCATCAACCTCGTGCAACGCCTCCGCTATCTTTCGGTAATTGGGGCAGTCGCTCTCGATTTGCAAGGCCACATGGGCCGAGTCCTCGCAGTCAGCCGTGGCCCTGACAGTGAAGCCGCAGATACCGCTCCTGATTATTGCCGTAGGCATGGTTCGTCCTCGCGTTTATCCGTGCCATGACCACGGTGCGTGCGTTGTTGATCCTAGCGAAGCTGGCACCCCGCTGCCCACTCGCGGCACGACGGACATCGAGGCGCCCAGCACGGGCCCGCACTGCCAAGCCGACGGCGCACGACAGCAGCACCCCTTTGAACCGCTGACCGGCAGAACTGAGACGCTCTTGTGTGGGCCCGCAGAATATTCACCTGCCGGCTGCCAGCAGCCAGACCGCTGAGGTGCCCACGAGCCCCCTCTTCCAACCAGTCGACCAGCGCGAGCTTGACCTGATCGAGGCACGGTCGCTGGGCCGCGCTCTCTCCTCGGTGCGCTGCTCGCCCGGCCAAGTCCTAGTCCCCACCGGGACCTGGCCGGGCTCGAGCACACCGGTCCTGCCGGCCTGGGTTGCCTAAGCACCACCCACGGCCCCGCCGTGACCGGCTAGGTAGCTTCGACCCTCTGGCGGTAGGATGCCGGCGCGCTGGTCGGGACGGGGACCGCACCGGAGGGGGCATAGAGGGCCTTGATACGATAGTTCCCGGGCGGCAGGTTCTCGTCATCGGTAAGAGAGGCCTCGCCGCAGTTGGCAAACTTCGTGGAAGCAACGAGCGTCACTGTCCCCAGGACTGCTCCGGTCGTCACATCTGTGAATGTCATTGTCCCGGTGGCATGGACATCGGAGACGCGGTCGCACTCCTGGCCGGTAACGACGAAGGTGCCCCCGTTGTCGCTCCAGTTCGGCGCCCCGCTCACCTCGGTGAAGGTGGGCGGGGCGCAATCGACGACCAGGGCCGGGCCTGACACGTAGGCGCAGGGGTGGGCTTGGCCGGAGACGAACCGAGCGGCGTCGGTATTGCTCAGTGCCCAGGCGAACCATCCCGGTGCCGGCAGCCCTTCTGACCCGAACTCGTAGACCCCTGGCACGAGGTGCAGGGTTTGCGGCGCGGACTGGTCGAGGGAAGGTCCGAAGACGTCCGGTCCTAATGTAAAAGTGCCCGACCCCAGGCCGGTGGCGTTGACGGTCGCGGGCAGGCCGTTGATGACCAACGTGCCGGTGCCTCGCCCGGAAAGGAACGTGTTGTCGGCGGCCGGGTATGTGACCAGGCCCGCCGGGCCGATGCCCCAGTGGAACGACGCCACTATGGCTGCCCCGACCTGCATGCCATAGCCGTTCGCTGCCATCAGGTGATAGGTGTGGACGGTACTGCTCGGCGTGACCTCGTGGTCCAGGTCCATGGCCTCGATAACGTACATGTTGGTGGACAGGGCACGGGCGTCAAAGTAGAACGGGAACCCGACAAAGCGAACGGCGGCACCCGAGACGGCGGCGCTGGTCCCGCACCGCTCAAGGGTCACCTTGCCGTCGGTGGCCAGCCCGACCTCGCACCGGCTGGGCAGGGCCGATCCCACGACCATCTCAACCGGCGGTTGGGGCATCCAGGTAAAGGTCTCCGTCGTCCCTGCGCCCACCACTAAGTTGCCGTAAAGCAGAGGGTAGACGCCTGTCGACAGGGCAGTGGTGCCCAGCGTGATGGGCCGGCCGGTCAGTGCCAGAGTGCTTGTCCCGGCGCCGGAAGCGACCCCCGAGCAAGAAGTGGGAAGCTCCCAGGTGCCGCTGGGCGTAACCGACGGTTGGCAGAAGAAGGCGGCGCCACCGGCATTGAAGGTGGTTACCCCAGCGGGAAGGTCTACGGTGATGACCGACGTCGTTGGCAACGGCGCGGTGGTAATGCCCACGATGTTCAAAGCGTCGGTGGAAAGCGCCGTGGCGTCGATGGTCATCGTGTGCAGGGGACCGGCTCCCGCCGCTTGGGCACCAGCGCCCAGGGTCAGGCCGGCGGCCATAAACGCAACAGCGGCGGCGCCGGCCCCCCCACGAAGCAGTCGTTTGCGGCTGCAAGTGGCACGGAGACCCATTAGGTCCTGATGGTTGAGAACAGAGGCTGTGCTCATTTGCGTTATCTCCTTGTCGGTAAGGCCGGGGTGGCCCGTTCACAAGGTTCTGTCACATGCTTTTGAGCTCCGTGCGGTCCAATTGTGATGGTCCGGTGCGGGTCCTCGCATGACGGCGGCCACGCCGATCTCAGGCGCGGCTGAACTACAAAACCCGGCCTTTGACGGGCCGGGTTCATAGGAGCTTCAGGCGGCTGAGAACTGGAGGTATACCGAGCAGAGCAGTGTCAACCCGTCACGGCCGAGGCAATCGGGCCCTAGGGCACATAGCTGCTGGTTCGGGTCAGGCTGACGACTTCGCCTACGCCGGAGTAGGTGGCGTCCATGTCGTCACCCTTGCAAGTCCAGGTGCCGCTGAACGCAACCCCCGGCTCGAACGGCAGCGGTGCCGTTTTGGATTGGCCGCCTACGGTGGTTGTGGCCACCACGTGACCCGACACCGCCCTTACCGTCCAGGTCCCCGACGAGGCACCCAGGTCGGCCGGTGGTATGGAAAATCGGTCCTCTTCCGAGCCCGAGTACTGGACTGTCATCCCGAATTGGGAGTTAGCGAGGGGCTGCGAGCCGGCGTAGTCGACTTCGGTGGTCCCCTCGGCCGGGTTGTCCCCGTCGGGCGTCAGCTCCCATGTCGTCCCCGCACCGCCGCTCAGGTGGGCCAGGGCGACCGTTTCATTGCGGACCTCCCACTTCCCCAGGACGCATGGGCACGAAGTCTGCGACTTGTCGCCGGCGGTAGGTTCGGTCAGCATCACCGTACCGGTGGCGCTTACCTGGGCCAGTGGGCTCAGCTTGCCGGCAACGTCGCCCATAAGGCCCCCGATTATGGGCTTGAGATAGGTGCCGACCTGCCCGGTGAGGCGGGCTACCAGGTCGGTGAGCAGTGTCTTTAGGGGCCCGATCGCCGACCGGGTCAGCGATATGGTGGCGTGCGCCTTTTGCTCGTCGGCGGGGAGGGCCGAGACGCAGGGTACGAGCCCCGTCGTATAGCTGAGGGTGTTGCTGCCCTGGCTGTCCAGTACCGGAGTGGTGGTGCTGGTCGGCGTTATGGGGCCGGTGACGGTCCAGGTGGCTTTACTGCCCTTGGCGCTGAACGACGGCAGCTGTAGGCCCAGCCCCTTGGCGCAGTCCTCCACGTAGCTGGGGTAGGTTACGCCCCCGCCCCCGATCACTGCCTTGAACGACCCGCTATTGCCGCCGAGGGCCACTGACGTGGGGACAGCTGTCACCTTGGCCGACCAGGGGACGAGGTTGGAGACCAGCTCAGCCAAGGCGAAGGCGTCGCCGGCAATGTCAACGACGGCGCTGAAAAACTTAGCCGAGTACTTGATGAGGCCGTTGACGACGGTCTGGGCCAACGACACGGCCACGTTCCAAAGGGTGACGAAGAAGCTGCCCACTTTGGCCACGACCGAGCTGCCGCTGGGCGGTCCCAGTTTCAGGACCTCGAACAACTTGTCCAGGGTCTCCTGGATGAGGTTGGTTACCGTTGTACAGGGCGAGGTGAAAAGGTCCATGGCCGTGAGCCGTGGACCTTGGCCCAATGCCGGGTCAATGGCCCGGTCGTCAGCGGCTGAGGTGCGCGTGGTCTGGCCGCCGACCGCGGTCACCACGTCTGCGGTAAAGAGCGGCAAGGCGATAGTCGGGAACACCAGGTCGGGAGCTTGGCCCCAGCTCTCGGGGCCCATGATGGCGCGCACCGTGGCCGCACCCTTGGAGGTCCCTGTGCTGGCCCAGGCAGCCAGTAGGTAACTGAAGGGCGGCGCCCCTTTGCCGACCGGGACGGTGGCGTCGAGTGTCGCCCCGCTGATGCCGTCGCCGTCGGCGGCCCCGACCGACAGGCTCGCTGTCTGGGCTTGGGTGAACTGCAGCCCCACGGGCTTGCCGACAGGCGCGAGCGGTGCGGTACTCAGCTCGTTAGCCACCGTCACGACCCCGTCGTCAGCGAGCAGCTTCATAACCGACGGGACGGAGAGCGGGAGCAAGCTCGGTGCGCTCCTTGTAGTTATCGGCACCGCAATAGCGGGCGCGGTAAAGCCGACAGCTAAGTTGCAACTGATCACCACTAGAGCGGTAAGTACTTTCGCCGTTCTCTTGACGTAGCGCCGCCGTCGGTGCGGGCCGGAGTTGGTGGGGGAGCGGTCCTTAGACTTCAAGCCGGTATTGGTTCGCACTGTGAGGTCCTCCTCGTAGCTGGCGCGCTATCGCCCTTCGGCACCCTTTCTGGCACGAGACCTTGCGAAGGGGATAATGAACCGGTGATGATCCTGCGCGAGCCTGCAAGGGGGTACGGGGCCGGCCCACGTGGGCTGGTGCCTCGCGCTCTTCGGGCGAAGTTTGGCTAGGATCCCTCGGCGTGCCCGGCAGTAAAGGACCTAGTCGAGCGATAGCGAAAGATTAGTCGCGCTCGTTTGGCTTCAAGCATGGAGGAGCGGCCCGCCACGGACGGGGCGAGGGTCTCGTCTGAAGACACCCCGGCTGACCTCGGCGGCCGCCTCGGGGCCTCGCCACCCGACTGGTGGGCCCTCGGTTGGTTGTTGCCGCTGGTGGTACAGGTCGTCCACACCGTGGCCGTCGCCCCCACGTACCACGTGGGTTCCTTTGACGACGACGCCAACTACCTCATGGCCGCCCACGTGCTGGCTTCGGGCGGTGGCCTTTCGACGGTCATGCCGAGCGGGGCCTCGGTCGTAGCCAACTACTTGCCCGGCTACCCCGTCTTGTTGGCCCCCCTGGTATGGCTTTTCGGCTCGGCCCTGTGGCCACCGCGGGTGCTCTCGGGCCTTATGGTCGCCGCCCTCTACCCCTTGCTATGGGCCTGGATGGGCCGGCGTGGCCTGAGGCCCTCGTACCGCACAGTGGTGCTGGTCTTCCTGGCCTTCAACACCGTCCTGGCCACCTATTCGACCATGGTCATGGCCGAGGCTCCCTTCGTAGTGGTCTTCGTCCTTGCCCTTTTCGCCCTCGACCGCTGGGACGTCCGCCCGGGTTGGCCCACGGCCACGGTGGTGGTCCTCCTTTTGGCCGGGCTGGTGTGGCTCAAAGAGGCGGGAGCCGGCCTGGTCGTAGGGGTTGTGGCCTACCAGCTCTGGCGACGGCGTTTCTGGCGAGCTGCTGGCGTAACTGGAGGGGTCGGGCTATTGGTCCTGCCCGGCCTGGTGGCCAGATGGGCGTCAGGCTCCTCGACGGTGGGGGACCGCTACGCCAGCGAGATCGCCAACCCTGCTCAGGGGGGCTTTGTCCACCAGGTGCTGATGGAGGCGCCCCGGGACGCCTGGGCCTACCTGAGCACCTATCTGCGCCAGTCGGTCCTGCCCGAGGGTAGCCCGCTCCCTGCCCACGGCCTGCTCCACGCCCTGGTGGTCATCGTCGGCGCCACCGTGCCCGTGTTCGTCGTCCTGGGGGCCGTCGTCTGGTACCGGCGCCACCCGAAGGCCGAGTCGTGGATGCTTTGGGCCTACTTCGCCGAGACCCTCGCCTACCCCTTCACCAACCAGCGCCGCGTGGTCCTGGTACTGCCGCTGGTCACCATCTGGTTAGTGATGGGAGCCGCTGGCGCCGGCCGCTGGGTGTTGGCCCTTAGAGGGCGCCAGCTCAGCCGGGCGGCGGTCTCGGCCGGAGTGGCCGGGGCGGTGCTCTTCGCCGGCGTACCCACGGCCGCCGGGTTCACCAAGAACTACCAATGGCCGGTGGGCCAGAAGAGCTCGGAGTTCGCCCGTTCGCCGGCCATTGGGCTACTAGAGGCCATCGGGCCCCCCGACGCCGTGGTCGAGACCGATTACCGGGGCACGGTCGCCTACTTCACTGGGCACCGCACCGCCTGGACCGCTTTCACCACGACGACGCCGTACGGGCCCTTCGGTTCCCAGAACAACGGCAACTGCCTGTTGGCCGTAGTCGGCAAGGCCCTGCTGGCTGACGGGGCCAAGTTCTTGATGGTGGGCGACGTGAACAGCCCGGGCCTCATGGACAGCCCTTGCTTGCTCGGCTTGACCTCGTCGCCCGCCACGGCCAAGGCCCTGGGGGCAGTGCGCCTGCTCTCCACAAACCACGACCAGACCTCGGTCTTCGAGCTCCTCGGCCCGGCGACCAGCCAGCCAACCTTTGCGGACTGGACAACGGGAGTAGCCCCGTTTTCCTCTCACCAAAATGGGGGGGCCCGGGCCCCGGCGGTGCCGCTGGCGGCGAACGGCCAGGGCGACGCCAGGGGGACGGGGTACCTCGACAAGGCCAGTCGGGGGCGGGCTGAGCTCACCTGGTACTGGCCCACGTCGGTGCCGCTTAGGCAGATAAGTGTGGGGTCGGTCACAAGCGCGACACCGGTCTCGGAGGTGACTGTCTCGATAGAAACGCCAGCCCACCTCTGGCACGTCGTGGCTGGCGCCCGCGGTGCCGTGGGGGATGGGGGAGTTGTGCCTTACCTCCTAGCCAAGTTGCCGTCCGGGACGAGTGCGCTCGCCCTCCGGGTGGGGGCGGTGACCTCAAGCGACGCCGAGGTCACCTACGTCAATGCCATCGGGACCGCTCGCTAAGGCCTGAGCGTGGGGACGGCGGCAGGGCCCACGCTCTGGGGCCTTTTGCCACAGGCCCCCCGGCCGGGCGAATGCTTGAAGGGTGCTGCCACTGACTGACAAGATGGGCCCGCGTGTTGCCCAGCGACGTACCCACAGAGGCCCCCGCCAGCGCAGGCTCGTCCCAGATGAGAGGTCGCGCTGCGTGGTGGGAGGTGTTGGCCGTCTTCGTCTTGTCCGTCGGCCTGGCCATAGCGCTGTTCCACCGGGCCTGGGCGCAACCGTTGCATACCCAGATCGGCGGACCGGGAGACGCAGACGAGTACTCCTGGTTTTTGTCCTGGGCGCCGTTCTCTATTGGCCACGGGCATAACCCGCTCATCACCCACTACGTCAACTTCCCTAGTGGCGTCAACCTTATGTGGAACACGTCGGTGCTCTTGCCGTCTTTCTTGGTGTCGCCAGTGACGCTGTTATTGGGTGCGGCGTTCTCCTATAACGTGCTCGCCACCATGGCGCCGGTGCTGTGCACCACCTTCGCCTTCGTTGCCTTCCGGCGTTGGACGGGCTCGCTACCGGCGCTCGGGGGCTCCCTCGTGTTCGGGTTCTCGCCCTACATGGTCTCCCAATCCGTTGGCCACCTAGCTCAGGTCCTCATCATGAGCGTGCCCCTGATGCTCATAGTCCTGGACCGCCTCTTGGTCGTGCAGTCGGGTAGAGCGTGGCTGGACGGCCTGCTCCTGGGCCTATTGGCGTGGGCGCAGCTCGTCACCGGAGAGGAGGTACTGGCCATCGAGGCGGTGACGGGCGCCATCGCCGTGGCCGTGCTTTACGCCGTTACCCGCCGAGAGGTTGGACGGCACCTTGCCTACACCCTGCGGGGCTCAGTCTTCGCCGCGGCACTGTTCGCCGTACTCTCGGCCCCGTTCCTGGCCGTGCAGTTCCTAGGGCCGTACCGGGTCCAAGACGTGCACCCCCGCAATGCCTACGTGAGCGACTTCTTGAACTTCTTTGTCCCCACGCACCTGACCCAGCTCGCTCCGGCGTCGGCGCTGCGTGTCAGCGCCCATTTCACCGGGAACGCCTCCGAGCAGGGTGCGTACATAGGCATCCCGCTCGCCTTGTTCATCATCCTGGCCCTGGTCCTGGCCCGTCGGCGCAGGGTCACCTGGGTGGCACTGGCGGTAGCCGCTGGCGCCGGTCTGCTGTCCATGGGCCCGACGGTGCACGTCCTGGGCCGCGTGAGCCATCTTTACCTACCCGACTACGTGCTCCAAAAGCTGCCTTTCTTCCACAACCTCCTGCCCGACCGCTTCGCCTCGACGATGACCCTCGGCCTGGGCTTGCTCGTCGCCTTGGGCCTGGACGAGCTCAAGCGCCTACGGCCATCGGCCATAGTCGGGGGCTGGGCCTTAGCCGGGGTGGGCCTGGTGGCCATCGTCCCCACCGTCCATTACCCGAACTCGGACAGCGCCCTCTACAAGGCGTTCTACACCGGTTTCTCCTGCCCCCTGAGGGCCCCGGGAAGTTCGCACCCTCCGGTGGCCCTGGTCCTCCCTATCGTGAACGAGCTCGACCTGCGCTGGCAAGCCGAGTCGAGCTTCTGTTTTGCAATGCCGAGCGACACGGGCATGACCGGCACCAACAGCGGGGACGTAACCGGCCAGGGAGTGCTGTTCACGGTGGGCAACCCGGCGCTGCCATTGCCGGCCATGACGGCGGCGGTGAGGGCCGAGGCGGCACAAGAGATCAAATCGCTGGACATCCAAGAGATAATCGTCGACCCCGAAAACCCTGCGTCCCCGCCGGGGACCCCGCAAGACCAAGCCCAACTGGTGGCTTGGGTCGGCTGGCTGGTCGGCCAGGCCCCGCTCCAGAGCACGGACCCCTACATCAGCTACGTGTGGAAGCACCTGCCTCCCGCCGTCGACATCGCTTCGGACCATGTCGGCACCTTTTCCGGCTCGACATAACGTCCCACCTAGTCACCAAACCTGGGTCGTTGAACAGCGGCACCGACGTCCCGCCGCCCTAAATGTGGGCCATGTCAGCAACAACCACCACGTAGGCACAGCAACAGCTTCGGGTAACCATGCACCGGCGATGGTCGGCCACATCTCTTAGCAGCTTTTGCTGGAAGTCTTACTAATGGTTAAGGTTTGTTTCAGCTCTGCCACCGATAGTACGTAATAGTCGACCAACTTACACTAACGAAACGAGCCATCATCGGCCACAACGAGAGCGAAAGAGTTACCTTTGAGCGCCGACCTCGTGGTCGGTTCTACGACAACAGCCGGGTTCTCATGTGGACTGCGGCCCCAGTTCTTTCTTCAGGTTCAGGCTAAGGCACCCAGCCTGGTCCCGACCTCCTCTCCGGGCCCAGGCCCCGAGCAGGGCCAAGGCACACAAAGGAAGCCATCATGTTCGAGCACCTGGCGGTCCACTCGAAGATCGTCGTCACCGGCCCGCAGCGCTCGGGCACGCGGATCGCCAGCCAAATGATCGCCTCGGACACCGGTCATGAGTTCGTTGACGAGGTTGACTTCCTCATCACCGATACGACCCGGTTCCGGCAGGCCCTTGCACGCGACGGCGTCGTCGTGCAAGCCCCCCACATGTTGAAAGACCTGGTCGACGATCCCCCACCCGGGGTCTTTGTGGTGCTGATGCGCCGGGACCTGTCCCAGATCCACGCCAGCGCCCAACGCATTGGCTGGTCCGAGCTGGGGGGTAACCGGACCGAGCTAGCCAAGTTAGGCGTACTTGAGGGCGACTCAGCCGCCCTCAAGTACGCCTATTGGGACGCTCACACCAAGTACGTCCCGTACCTGGAGCTCAAGTACCAGTGGCTGCGCGCCCACCCCATGTTTGTCCCAGCCGAGCGCCGTCGCTACTTCGCACCCCTGCAGACGCACCCCTGACACGGTGCCATACAGGACCCGGTGATCACCGGGTCAATGTGCCTCAGGGACGTTGCCGGCCCCGTAAACTAAAGGTTCTCCTCTGTGCCGGGACGCCGCGTCAGTTACGAGGGCCGCGGTTCTCGACCAGATGGTAGCCGCAGCGAGCGCCGCATGCCCCAGGAAGACCATACAGATCCCGTACACATAATGTGCGCCAACTTCCGTCCGCGAGTGACCGCCTATAATGACGCTCTGGACGGGCTCCAGAAGCCGAGCGCTGCCCCACATAAGCGGCATCGTTGTGCAAACGATCGGCGGTCCCGTGGCTGCCACGTCCTGGCCAGATTGGCCGTGATGGTTTGCAAAGGGCCTCTCGGTGGCGCACTGCCGGAGGACGTTGATGGCTTGCCTCAATGACGCGGTCGCACGCGGCCTGCTCGTCAGGAACCCCGTGAAGCTGGCGGACATGCCTCGGTCACGGCCGGCCTAGATAGAGCCGTACACGGTTCAAGAGATGTGCACCCTGTTGCAGGCGAGCGCAGGACAGCGGAACGGCACGCGCTGGACAATGGCCCTGGCACTTGGGATGCGCCAAGACGAGCTCCTCGGCCTGTGTTGAGACGACCTCGACCTCGAGAGCGGCATGATGCGAGTGGCCCGGCAACTCCAGCGCCTCAGCTGGCGCCACGGCTGCGAGCAGCNNGTCCCGGCGCGAAGGCTGCACGATCAGGGCCACTCGGCGGCGACGATGATGCTCGAAAACAAGCTCGACCTGCGCGGAACGGATCGAGCAGGCGCTTTTCGGTACCAGAGCGACCATCGTTGAGGCGAGGGGAGGACTAGACGGGTGTGAACGGCACGCCGGCCAACGCGGACGGCGATAACGACCACGGTCGCTCCGGGGACATGTCCCGACGGCGAGCCGCCATCTTCGCCCCATTGGCTACGGCCAGGGCCTAAGCGCCGGGGTCGGACGGCCGGCAGGGCAGGACCGTCGTGCCTCGCCCGGTCGCCACCGTCACGGCGGTAGTAAAAGAGAGGACGTCGATGACAACTAGGCACCGCTTCTCAGCCCCCAGCGTCGCCGCACCGGTGGGCCCCCACTCGAAGCGCACCTCGGCCGTGCTCTGGCTCAGTTGACCACGGACGAACTCCTCGACCATTGGCAACAGTGCCACCGCTGAGTGCTTATCGCTGGACGGTCACCGCAATCCCAGGTCGTTCAGCCCCGAAGAGCACCCGGGACCAGCGCGGCAGGAAGAGCGTCGGCTGGCCCGGCGTTGCGGTCGGTCTAGTTGTGTCCTCCATCGTGCCATGATGAACGACACATGGTGACCATTGCTGAGCTTCGGCACGCTCCCGGCAAGTCAATGAGAGCCCAGGGAGACGTGCCGGCTCTGTACATCGACAAACGAGGTTTGTTCGGTGACCGTGAGTACATGTGGGTCGAGGGGGCGGCCCACCTCAACGTTAATCACAAGCCAGGGACGAAAGCGGGCCCGGGGCGGTTCATATCCCAGCGAGAGGACCCGGTGCTAACGGGTGTCACGGCCAACCTCGAGGCGGGCGGGTTAGCCCTGTCATGGCGGGACGGGGAGCGTCTCTTTGTCCCCCGAGCCGCTGACACCTCCGCCAACCGGCTCCCGGTGAGCCTGTGGGGCTGGCAGGGCGAAGGGGTCGACCAGGGAGACGAAGCGGCCCGGTGGGGAGAGGCCGTGCTGCGCCGGCCGGTCCGGCTGGTGGCTATAAGTGACGAAGTGCCGAAGTACGTCGAAGACGACCCAGCGTTAGGCCGCGTCGGGTTCTCCGACGGTTACCCGGTAACCGTGGGCAGTACAGCTGCCTTCGAGAGGATCAACAGTTACCTGGTGTCAATAGGTCGCCCCGCCGTAGCCACCGACAGGACGCGGACAACGATCATCCTCGATGGCCTCGACGTCGGTGACGACCACTTCTTTCCCGAGGACTACGTCGGGGCCATAACGATCACCACTGAAGCAGGGCCTTTGGTCCTGGAGAGGCGCAAAGCCTGCGGGCGCTGCCCCATCCCCGACACCGACCAGCTGACGGGTGAACGCAAGACGCACGTACGCTCGGCGCTGGGCAAGCTCGGCCGAACGGGCACGCACCTTGACACGGTCCGGTACGGCAGTGAGACCGAGATCTTCTTGACCCAGAACTTCATCATGCGGCTACGAAGCGATATGACCGACAATGCCCCTCTCAAAATTGAGCGCGGCTGCGAACTCGAGGTCACCTATACCGCCCATACCAACTGGGTCCCGACGACCCGAGCCTGATGCAAAAGGTGTTTCGAGCCGGCTAGCGGCCTGTTGAGTCTGGCCACACTATATTGTCTGATGGGCAACACAGTCTTACACTGTGGCTAAATGGCGCCTGGGCCCTTTCTCGCCGATACTGCCCTGTCCCTGATCGCCGAGCGGCTCAGGTCGGCGCGCGGACAAACCGGCTACACCTCGGGACAGCTGGCTGGGCGTACCGGGCTCTCCAAAGCACACCCGTCGCGGCTCGCGGGCCGGACGCAACATTTACGTCTTCAACTCCGACTGGTTAACGGTCTGTTAAGTGTGGCAACAAGATGTTGTCTCTCAGGCAGCCTCCCCATAGTGTCGCGGCAATGGCTCCAGCGCAGCTCGTCAGCGACCGCTCTGAACGTCGTGCCGTGCAGCGGCTACCCCGGCTCGAGTGCTCTGGAAGCCTTGCGGGTGACCATCTCGGCCGACCGCACGCCCACCTCGCCGGCGCGCCACCACAGTGAGGAGTGGCTGTACGTGGTCCCCGGAACCTTGTTGCTCGACTACGACGGGCGCCTACTGGCTCACCAAAGGCAGCTGTGCGCATTTCGATGCTGAGCGCCCCCATCAACTGTGCGCCGAACGCTTGGCCACCGAGGTCCTGGTAGTGGCCGCACATAGGCCCAAGGGCCTCTGGAGCGCCCACCGGTGACAGGCTGGCCAGAACCGACAGAAAGGAAGATCCTCGGCAAATGACAATGACCGCCGCGCAGATGGAAGGCAGACCTTCTGCTGACAGACCAGTCGTTCCCGGACTGGGCGCTTTCCGCCGACAGCGTCGCATGTGATTGAGGTCCCAGTGCACGTTCACGCGAACGCAACAGGGGCGTAATGGCCCAGCATTAGTGCCGGCCTACATTTTCCTGAGTTGGGAGTTTTTGAGGTAGTCGCGGCCTCGGCATACCCGGCCACCCACCAGGTGACCGGAGAACCAAGACGGGCAGTCACGTCACCGAAATGGCGGCGGTGCCCGCCTCTCATAAAGGAGGCTAATTGCGATGGCACTCACACGAACACGCTCGCCCAGAGCGGTAACCGGCACAACCACCCGCCCAAACCAGAACCTACGCGCCAACGCACTGGGTTTTCCGACTGTGCTGGCCGAGTCCATCGGGGTGATATCGCCGACCATGACGGCCGTGCTTATCATACCCTTCGCGTTCTCGTTCGCCGGCCAAGGGACATGGTTCGTTTATGCCTTCGGCACCGTAATGCTGATGTTCGTGGTGCTCAACCTCAACCAGTTCGCTCGTCGCAGCACCGGGGCGGGCTCCATGTACGCGTATACGGCGCGGGGGCTGGGGCCAACTACCGGAGTTCTCTCGGGCTGGACCCTCATCTGGTGTTACCTCTTCATCGGTATTGCCGGGCTGACGGGCTTTTCCATATTTTCCCAGCAGTTCCTGAGCGCTATCGGCGCCGGTTTTCACGTTCCCCCGGTGCTGCTGTTCCTCATCAGTGGTGCCGTGTGCTGGTTCGTAGCCTACCGGGACATCCATGTCTCGTCGGCCCTCACGCTTTTGCTCGAAGCCGTGTCGGTTGCCTGTATCGCCGTCCTTGCGTTTATGGTGCTGTTCAAGCACGGCTTTGCCGTGGACACCACTCAGTTGAAACTGAAGGGCCTGGACTTTCATGGCCTTAGCTACGGCATAGTAGCCTCAGTTTTCAGCCTGGTCGGTTTCGAGAGCGCGACAGCGTTGGGTGGCGAGGCCCAGAACCCGCTCCGCAACGTGCCCAAGGCCGTCATCTGGAGCTTGGTGTTCGCCGGGTGTTGGTTCGTCTTCATGAGCTACGTCGAAGTGGCTGGCACCCACAATTACGGGACGTCCTGGCAGAACGGGCCTCTGATCGCCTTGGCGAAGATCTACGGGGTGAGCGCCTTCCGGGCCCCGATCTCGCTCGGGGCCATGGTGAGCTTCTTCGGGCTGACACTCACTTGCCTGAACGCGGGGGCTCGCATCATCTACCGGATGGCGGGCCACGACGTGCTCCCCAAACCTCTCAGTCGGGCGCACCCTCACAACCGTACGCCTCACATCTCCATCACCGTCTACATCGCGATGATCGTGACAGTGCCGCTCCTGCTCGAGATCTTCACTAATCCCCTCACGCTCTTCGACGACGCAGGGTCTCTGGCCGCGTTCGGGTTCCTCACGGCTTACTTCCTCATATCCCTCGCCGCCCCCGTGTTCCTCTGGAAGCGTGGAGAACTTCGGGCCCGGCACATCGCCGTTGCCGTCGCCGCCTTCCTGTGCCTGCTCGTGCCGACCGTAGGGACCTTCTACCCGGTACCGGCCTGGCCGGTGGACACTTACCCGTACATCTTCCTCGGTTACATGCTCCTCGGCGGAACTTGGTTGTACGTCGCCAACAGACGCCGGTCCGGCGTCTTGGGTGACATCGCCCTCGACCTCGCCAAGGACCCGACCACTTTGCTCTCGGGCCCTGCTGCCGAACTGGGCCCGGCCGGGGCCGGCGGTCCTGCGATCGACCTCACCGAGCTCACCGGGCCAGGCGTGGCGACGTCAGGAGAGGCTCGACAGCTGGCCAACGACTTGACGATGGTGGAGCCCGCTTGAGCAATTGCCGGCCTGTGATAAGGCTCGCGCGTGACTCACCCGTGTCCGCGAGCCGAGCAGGAAGGCCAGCCTAAACAGGTCCCAGCCCGGCACGCCACGCGACGGCGTGCCGGGCGTGGCATTGCGAGCAGCCCGTCGTAGGTCCCCTCGGCGTGGGCACTGCTCCAACTGCTTGGTTAACTTCGGTAATTCTGCCCTAGCTTTGAAGTCACGCCTCGGTGACCGTTATTGGCGAACGGCGGCGGCGAGCGCGGCCAGGCAGCCCTCCCACCCCTCCCGGTGGGAAGGCTCGCGGTCGGGTGGGAGGTCACGGTGAGTGAGGTTCACGTAGCTGCCCCGGGGCGGCGGTACCCTCGAAGTCGAAAGCGAAGGTCCCACCGGGCCGGGCGTCAAGGTCGGCGCGCTGGCCGGTCCAGGTGACGAACAGCTGGGGGCCGGTGAAGTAGGCGAACACCACCTCGGGGGGTGCGGCAATGCGCACGCTGGCGCTGATCACGTAGGTCCTTTCCTTTCGGTGCGGAACAGCACCCGGTGCCGTGCCGGCGCGCTTGCCGTCGTAGGGGCGGTCACGGACACAATGGCTGTCGCCGCCAACGACAGCGCGGCAAACCCGGTGCCGATGACCCGCCCAAAGGAGCGCCCTTTGGGGCTGGGCGCAGTACCCTGATTGCGGCCACCCTGAGAGCCAACAACGCCGCGGACCTGTCAGTGGGGGACATCGCGTGCTCGCTTTCCTCGACCAGTGGGGTCGTGGCCCCATTGCTCGCAGGGATCCGTCCGCGCCGGCGTCACAGTTCTGGGCCGCCTTAGGTGGCCAGTCCAAGGGCTTCACGTCGGTGGCCTACCGTCCTCGTTGGGGGCCGAGCATGGACCTCCAGGTTGGGCACCTCCGAGGGCACCTGGTCCACGCGTCGGCCAGGTCTTCGCCCATCCCAAGGCGGCACAGTACCGGCGCCGTGGTCTCGCCAGTCGTGTACGAGGCTCTGCTGGCCAACCAGCCTGATGCGTCGGGAGAATCTCCTGGTCGGTGTGCCAACATCGGTGACCAAACCACCAGCCTCCACGCGGAGGAGAAATTCCAGCGCCCGACCCCGTCTGGTCCCTCGCTGGCGGCTCCGGTCCGGCCGGCAAAATGCTTTCGCGACACACGCACTCATAGGCGCTAAGCTCCGCGCCGTGCATGCCCAGGAAAAGATAGCTCTGCAAAGAGCGCATGGCCAGCGCTACACTCCGTGTCCGGCCTCCACTCGGCGAACCGGCCAGCGCCTACGCTGGTCAAGGAACCCGCGAGCGTCAGGGGCGGCCGTGATATTCGCCGGCGCTCTAATTGCCGCCGGCGGTACGACGGCAGCGGCGCCCTTGAAAACCGCCTCCAGTGGCCAGCCTGTTCTGAGTGCCCCCGGCCAGTTGACAAAGTCAAAGGCGTCGACGTGGTGGCAACAGTTCTTGGCTGCTTCTAAGGATCTGGGACGGTCCCGTGCCCCCTCGGCCAGCGTGATAGTGGACCTGGACGGGCGTGCCAGCAGGGTGCTCCAGGCGTGGGCCACCGCGCACGGGCTGCGCGTCCGGTGGTTCGTGGGGCGTTCCGTGGCTGAGCTCTCAGCCACGCCGGCCCGGTTGGGCGCGGTATTGGGGGCCCACATTGATGACTTCCGCGCCCCAGACGGGCAAAGGTTTTATGCTGCCACGACCCAGCCCGGGGTGCCGGCCGCCCTCTCCCGCGTGGTGAGCGCGGTGGGGCGGGTGAGCGACTATCAGGGGATCTCCAGTGCCTATGTCGGCTCTGGTGGCCTGAACCCGTCGGGCCTTCTCCAGGCCTACGATGCCGACCCTTTGCGGGCACTGGGCTACAACGGGGCGGGCGAGACGGTGGTGGCGTTCGAGATCGACAATTACGTCACCTCCGACCTCAATACGTTCTCCCAAAAGTACGGTTTGCCTGCTTTCGGTAGCTCTAATTTCTCGGTGAACGGGGGCGAGGCGGGCAAGGTGGGGGGAGAGACGGACATGGACCTGGAGACAGTCAGGGAGATAGCGCCGAGCGCCAAGATCGTTTACTACAATATCTTCCAGAAGACTGCCGGCCAGAGCTCTTCTGACTTAATCCTAAACGCCTTCAATAACGCCAACAAGCTCTACCCGGGCGCCATTTGGACGCTCAGTATCGGCTCGTGCGAAAAGCTCTTCACCTTCGCCGACCTCAGCGCTCAAGATGAAGCGGCTTTTGCAGCGGTAGCCAAAGGCACCACTATTTTCGCCGCGTCGGGTGATACGGGCGGCCTCGAGTGCGTCCCGAGCAAATGGGGCTCGGCGCCCTCGCAAAACGACGTTGGCGTGTGGACCCCCGCCGTGCTGCCGGCAGTGACCGGGGTTGGCGCCACCGCCCTTTCGGTCAGCTCCACGGGGGCTTACCTGGGCGAGTCGGCTTGGTTTTACTCGGCCTTGGGCCAGGGCACTACCGGCGGGACCTCGACGATATTTGCCCAGCCCGCCTGGCAGGTGGGCCAGGGCCTGCCCAAGCCGAGCAGCAAGGAGCCCCGCCAAGTCCCTGACGTGTCCGCCGTCGGCGACCCCATCACGGGCACGGCTATTTACGAGGGCCAGTGGGAACAGGGCGGGGGCACGTCTCTTGCAACGCCCATCTGGGCCGGGTTTACCGCCCTTATTGACCAGTACCTCAAGCACAACGGTAAACCGCCTGTGGGCTACCTCAACCCTTACCTCTACGACTTCGCCGACCACCCGCAGATATACGCGCCGCTACATTTGGTAACTGCGGGTGGGAACAACATCTGGCGCAACACCAACGGTTACAACCAGTCCACCGGGTTAGGGACGCCCGACGTCTACAACCTGGCCAGGGACCTCCTGGCGCAAGAAAGCAGCCGCTGAGCATGACTGACCAGCCGACGACAACGCCTCCGACATCCGGTGGGCTCGCGCCCTTGCCGACCCAGCTATGCCCTCACTGCAACAACGTCACCCCTAGTGGTCACTACTGCGGCGTGTGCGGTGCCCATCTCGCCCACGCCGGTGGCCCGCTGGCGGCCCGGCGCCCACACTCGTTCTCGGCCAACCCCGGAGAGCCCGTACTGCGCCTTTCGGTCATCAGCTCGCTGTTCCCCCACCTCTCCCACCGGGCCAGCACGCCGTTCCGGTTGGGGTTCGCCGCCCTGGTTGGCCTCCTGGCTATCTTCTCGGCCACTGGCCTGCAGGCGCCCGTCATCGCCCTAGCCGCCATCGGCGTGCCTCTGCTGTTCCAGCTCTATGTATGGGAGGTGGACGTCTATGAGGACGATCACCTGCTCCTAACGGCCGAGACCCTCCTGGTCGGTGCCGGCTTGGGCGTGGGGTGGGCGCTGATCGGCGGCCATATAGTCTCCGAAGCCTTGGCGCCAACACTGGGCAAGAGCCTCGGCGGTTGGGACGTGGTCAATGCGGCTGTGTTCGTGCCCATTGTCGGACAAGCCCTGATGCTCGTCCCTTTGTTGGTCGTGTTGGCCCTCGTACCTGGGTTCGGGAGCCGGCGTGAGTCGCTCGACGGGTTCACCCTGGGCGCTGCGTCCGCCCTCGGTTTCAGTTTCGCCGCAGTGATCACGGACATGACCTCGCAGCTGTCGGCCGGCCTTGTCACCCACGAGCCCTTCACCAACACCTTGACCGAGGCACTCATCCGGGGTATCGCCACCCCCGTCATGTTCGCGGCGGCCACGGGGGTAGTTGGCGCTTCTATCTGGGTCCGCCGCTCGGAGGCGGCCCAGTCACGGGGCCGCTGGCTGACCCACCCACTGCTCCTGATCCTGGCCCTCTTGGCCGTCGAGGTCGGGCTGGGCTTTGCTGACCAGGCCCAATTAGCCGACATCCCGCTTTTGGTAATCCATCTGAGCGCCACCGCCGTGGTCATCATCGCCCTGCGGGTCGGCCTGCACTACATATTGCTGCACGAGCAACGTGATGTAGCCATAGGCCCGGCGGCGACCTGTGGGAACTGCGAACACGTCGTGCCCCATATGCCCTTCTGCCCATCTTGTGGCGTGGCCCAGGTGGCCACCAGCAAGCGCGACCGTCGCACCGGGCTGGGCAGCCTTGATGCGGGCGCCGTGACCGCCGACAACGAGCCCTTCGACGCCTTGGAGGGCGGCGTCGCCGTTCCGGGGTGGCCCACCCTGGCGCCCGCGGCCACCTCCAGTCCAGCAGCGGCCGCCTTCCCCATGGCACCGGCACCGGCGGCGCGCACTCACCGCGCCCACCACGCCCTCGTCCTCGCCATGTTCGGAGCTGGCCTCGCCGCCATCGCCGTGGCCGTCGTGCTTACCGCCGTTGCCAACGAACCGAATACCACGCCAGCGCACAAGTGCACCGACAACATCTGCTCCAACCCCCCAATCCGCACGCCCCGGGCCGCCGCGGGGCTGACCTCCGCGTTGAACATATCTGTCGGAGGTAGCGCGGACCCGGCGCCGGGCGTATACAACAGTCCCGACGGCCATTTCAGCGTGGCCTTGGGGCTGCTCCGTTGGCCAACCCAAATCTCACTGGGGGGGAAGACGTCGTCGTTGATCTCGCTCGACTTCCCCAATGTCTCAATAGGGTCGACACAGCTGTCTGGGGGCATAATTCAAGTGGCGGACTATTCCGGGTTGGGAGGGGCTACCGCTCAGCAGGTGGTGGACGTCCTCGTCTCCAAGAACGTGGCCTCGGCATCACTGGCCTACCCCGTGCCCGACCCCCTGGTTGGCCTCACCCCCGGCTATGGCGCCGTCTTTAACGCCAACCTCAATAGTTCCGGTGGTCAGCAGGTGACCTATCGCATACTGGTCATGGCTGCCATCAAGGACGGCGTAGCTGTCGTCGTATGGGCGGAAGGCCCAGACGACCCGTCCTTCCCCTCGTTACCCCTGCTCGACCACCCCAGTTTCATCGACATGGACGTAGCCACGCTGGGGTTGGACCCGGCCATAAACAGCATCCAGTGGACGAGCAGTCCGTCGTTCAACCCATGAACGCCACGGGGGTGCGGGAACGTCTGCAGCTCAGGGCGCGGGGCAGGCCTTGAAGGCGAGCATCGCCTTGACCGTGAGCCGTCGCTGGCCGTCACCGAACACGACGCGCCCGACGAGCTTGTAGGAGGCACCCGGCCGCAGGCGGGCACCGTTGAGGACACTGCCCTGGCTCTTGCCCGACAGGGTGAGCGCCTTGCTCAGCACCTGCCAATGAGCGGCGGCGGCGGCGGCCACGGCCACGGGCGTGCTCACCACCGGCAAGCACGAGACAGGCCCGCTAACACGGACCGAGCCCGCCACCGTGCTGGTGGCCGTGGTGCTCGTTAGCGCCGGCAGCAGGACCGGGACGGCCACCAACTGGTCGTAATCGGTCTCGTCCTGCAGGGCGTAGACCACCCAGCCCCGCCCGCTGGGCAGGGTCGCTAGCTCGGGGCCACTACCAGCAACGGTGCCCTTAGCCGGGAAACGGAAGATTGCGGCGCGAGAGGAGGTGGGCATGTTGTCGACGGTGATCATCCCGCACTCGTTGGTCACGTCAGTGAGGCGCCCGCTCGGGTCGCTGCCGGTGTGAGCGCTGTTGGGAGCGCAGTTGCTGGTGTCACCGATGGGCGAGGCCTCGGCAAAACCGTGGCCCGTCCAGGCGGAAACCACCGGCTGGTAGGACGCGTTGGCGGTGGCCGTGACCAAGCGCAAGCCGGCCGCCGTCTGCGTCAGCCCTGGGGCGTAGCCGACGCTCCACGTGCCCGACAGGGGGCGTAAGGCCGTCCAGGCCCCCCCGGTTTGCGAGGCATAGGCGACCGGGGAGCTCAGGCTGCCCGCTTTTTGTACGGCGATCACGGCCGCACCACCGGCGAAGGCCAATTGGGCATAGCCGAGAGCAAAGGGGACCGCCGGGCCGGCCACAAGGGCCCCGTCCTTGGCCAGGCGCACTTGGGCCCCGTCGCCATTGTCGGTCAGCGTCCACAGGTGACCGCCTGGGCCCACGCTGGCGTCCATGAGGGCGCCGGCCGATGACCCTGGCTCCAAGGTGTGGCCAGCGGACGGCACGCCTCCGGCCGTGGCCGTGGCCTCCTGCACGGTGGCGCCTCGATCGCTGTCATCGAACCAGAGCACCCGGACCGTGCGGTGCCCGGCCAGCAAGTAAATGTCCGTCCCCGGGGCCGGGTCCACTTCAGTCGAAGTTGCAGCCTGGGCGCCGTTCAGGCAGCCGGACGAGCCGGTCCGTAGGGTGCACAGGAAAATGCCGCCTTTTTTCCCAAAGTTGGTCCAGCTCACAAAGGTGTCGCCCTGGCCGTCGGAGACGGTCGCGAACCCACCAGGGGCGAACCTGGCGTGTTGGGCGAACGGTACGAGGACGAGCTCGGGCCACTGGGGGCCGGGAACGGGGCTGGCGATGTTGGGGCCTTGGCTCATGGCCGAGGCGGCCGAGGCCGGTACGCCGGGCACGGCGAGGAGCGCCGCTGACACCGACAGCGCCGTGGCGGAGATTGCGCTGCGTAGGACTGAGGACATGGGCTGAACCTTTCGGGCTGAGCGAAGTGGCTGGACGCTGACGATATGGGCCGGCCCTTCGGCCCGAATCAGAGGAAACCCTCGATCAGGGCCGAGCCCTGGCGCCGGCGCCCGCTCGCCCGTACCGTCGGGGCCATGCACGGGTACCTGGTGGAGCGCTACTGGCCCGACGTTTCCGACGACGACGTACGGGAAGCCTGCCAGAGGGTTACCGCCACCGACGGCCCGACCACGACGTTCCTGGGCGTCGTCGTCGTCCCTGGTGACGAGATCGTGTTCTTCCAGTTCGCCGCCGTCTCGGGAGCTGAAGTCATTGCGGCCTGCGCCTGCGCCGGGGTGCGTTGCGACCGCCTGGTGGCAGCCGACTATTGGGGGCCCTCAGTCCCGCTCGGCCATGAGGACGGCGAGCTGGGCCCGGCTGCGGACACCTAGCTTGCGGTAGACCCGTCCGAGGTTGGCCTCCACCGTCTTTACGGACATGAACGCTTGGGCGGCCACGTCGCGGTTGCGCAGCCCGCTGGCAGCCAGCAGCGCCACCCTGTGCTCAGTCTCGGTCAGCTCTTGGGGGGCACTGGGGCGGACGTTGACCCGAGCCAGCTCGGCGGTCGCCCGGACCTGCCACGCCGGAGCGGGGAAGGACGAAAAGGCGTCCGCCGCCTGCTGGATGAAGGCGTGGGCCGCCGCCTTGGCCTTGGCCCGGCGATGGACCTGGCCGGCCAGCAGCAGGGCACGGGCGTGGTCGAAGGACAACGAGGACGACGCGTACCAACGCACAGCGCGCTCGATGCCGGTCGCCGCCTCGGCCAGCCGCCCCCGGTCGGCCGCTACGAGGGCGCGGCCAATGTCAGCGGTGGCCGCCGCCGAACCCCGGCCTGAGCGCTGCGCCTGAGCGGAGAGGGTCTCCACTACGCTCAGAGCGTCGTCGCTCCGCCCGGTGCCCACCAGGGCGCACAGGTAGTCGAGGTGGGAGCGGCTGTAGCCGGGTTCGCCAAAGTGCATGGCCCCCAACATCGCCCACCAGTTGTCAAGGTGCCCCACCGCCACCACCGCGTCACCACCCGACAAGGCCACAAAGCCGAGGCCGCCCTCGGCACGGTGACGGTGCCATAGCAACGAGGTCGGGTCGTCCCTCAACCCGATGAGCACCTCCTGTGCTCGCTCGAGCTCACCCTGGTAAGCCAGGGCCAAGCCGAGGTTGTAGCGGGCTTGCGCCCGCTGGAAGGCGAGGCCACCGTGAGCGGCGGTCTCCATGTGCTCGTCGGCATAAGCCCGCCCCAGTTCGGTCTGGCCCTGCCACAAGGCAACGTGGACCAGGTGATCGATGGAGTAGGCCATCGAGCTCAAGTCGGCGTCCGCCCGGGCCTCGCTCAGGAGCTCCTCGAGCATCGCCTTGGCCGGCTCCAGCTCGTCGGCGTACTTGAGCAGGGCGGCGTAGGCGGCGTCGGCTCGGTCCGAAAGACGACGGTAGGGGTGAGCGCGCTCGATCTCGATAGCCCTTTTGAACATCTTGTGGTCCAGGCCGTGGCCGGCCCGGAACTTCACCGCCGCCGCCTGGTTGAGCGCCCCCGCCAGGACCCGGGGGTCCGGTCGGGACAGGCTCTCCATGATCTCGAGCGCCTGGGCCGAATGGGCCGCCGCCTGGCTTATGTCATCGTCGATTGCAGCCCAGGTGAGCAATGCTTCAGCCACTACCGTGAGGCTCCCGCCCTCGCCCGCCTCTTCGGCCGCTGTCCGCGCCTGGGCCATAGCCCCCTGGCGGCCCGTTACCTCCGTGGCGATCTCGGCCAGGCGGACCCGGCGTCGGGCGCGGTCTACCAGCTTTGGCGTGGCGGCCACGGCCGTCTCTTGAGTGGCCATGGCCCCCGCACTGTCCCCTGCCCGGAGCTGGGCGTCGGCCAGACGGTCCAATCGCTCCAGGCGCGCCGGCGTGCTGCTGGTGTGCTCTAGGCCGAGACGGACCAGCTCTACGGCCATGGCCGGCACGCCCGCGGCGACCGCGGCGGCCGCGCCCTCGTCGAGCGCCCGGGCGATATCCTCCGAAGGTTCGGTGGCGGCCAGGGCCAGGTGGCGAGCGCGCTCGGCGGGGTCCCGAGCAATAACGGCCAGCCGGGCGTGCACCACCCTCTTGCCCGTTGGTCCCAGTTGGTCGTAAGCGACGGCACCCAGCAGCGGATGGGCGGCCCGCACGGTCGCCGGACCGTCGCCTACGTCCACTACTACCAGCTCGGCCCGCACGGCGTCGTCCAGGGCTGGCGCCTCGACGTCGGTGACGGCCAGCCGCCACGTGGCCACAGTCTGGGCGAGGAGGAACGCCACCCGGGCGGGCTGCGCCGCCACCCGCACCCCGATCAAGCCCGTCAGGGTCGCCGGGACCGGGAGCGGCGCCCCCGGAGCCGGCGCCACCCGTCGGCCCTGCAGGGCCCACCCCAGCTCGAGGGCGTACATGGGGTTGCCCGCGGATGCCTCGTGCACGCGGAGCAATAAGGGCCGGGGCATCGCCGTGCCCAAGCGGTCTCGCAAGAGCTCGAACAAGGCCGCCACGCTAAGTGGCCCGAGCTCCACCTTGCTCACGGGCTCGGGGCCCGGGACGGCCTCTGGGGCCTCGCCGTCGCCCGCGCGCCAAGCCGCCAGCGTCGCCACCGGGACCGGGCCCAGGCGACGCGTAGCGAAGGCCACGGCGGCCAAGCTGTCTGGGTCGAGGTGCTGCACGTCGTCCAGGGCTATAAGCACCGGCGCGGTGGCCGCCAGGGCCTCGAGCACCCCGAGAAAAGCCGTGCCCACTGCCCGTTCGTGGAGCACCTCGTCGTCCCCGTCAGCCTGCAGAGCGACCAAGCGAAGGGCCCGGGCCAGCGGCGAGGGCAGGGCGGCAATAACCCCCTCGTTTACAGGGCGCATAAGGTCCGCCAGGCCGACCCACGGCAACCGGGCTTCGGCCGGGGTGGCTCGAGAAACCAGCACGTGGCGGCCCTGGGCCTGAGCCCGGCGCACAGCCCATTCCCAAACCGTGGTCTTGCCGATCCCCGCCTCACCGGTCAACCAGACCGCGCCCGGCGCCCCCGCGTCCAGCGCCGCAGCGACGGCGCTGCACTCACCGCCACGGCCCGTTGGGACCTCTAGGTCGGGGCCCATCGGGCGATTGTAAATGACGCCCCAGACACCCGCCTCGTACGCTGGGTCGGCGCAACTCGGCTGAACGATGCGAGTGGCCCGGCAACTCCAGCGCCTCAGCCTGGCGCCACGGCTGCGAGCAGCNNGTCCCGGCGCGAAGGCTGCACGACCAGGGCCACTCGGCGGCGACGATGATGCTCGAAAACAAGCTCGACCTGCGCGGAACGGATCGAGCAGGCGCTTTTCGGTACCAGAGCGACCACCGTTGAGAAGTAGTGCTCTCGGGAAACCGAGCAAAGAGCGACCACGTTGCTCGGCTGGGACCAGGAGCGGTGCGCTGGTCAGGGTGCTTGCTGCGCACTTCGACGGTCCGGTCGCTCTGGCCGTGGTGGGCCCTGACCTCTTCGTGGCCAACGAGGGCAATCCGTCCAGCTTCTTCCCTGGCGGTGCCGGCCCGGGGCCGGTCGGGTCGGTGGACGAGCTCGATATCGCCACCGGGTCACTGGTGAAGGTCTTTTCCGGCGCCGGCTTCGACCAGCCCGACGCCCTGGTGGCCGACGGAGCGGACGTGTTCGTGGCCAACGCCGCCTCTAACTCGGTGACCGAGCTGGACGTCGCCACCCATAGCGTGCTTAGGGAGCTGTCCGGGCCGAGCTACGGCTTCGACCACCCCGACTCCTTGGTACTGGCTGGCCCGTACCTGTTCGTGGCCAGCAACGGGACGGCCGACGGCGGTTCGCTCACCGAAGTCGACGCCGCCACGGGCGCAATGAGGCGCCAGCTGTCCGGGGCCGCCTACAGGTTCTCTAACCCGAGGGCCATGGCCGTATCGGGGGGCGACCTTTTCGTGGCCAACGCCGGCTTCGGCTCCGGCTCGGTCACCGAGCTCAGCGTTTCCTCGGAGGCGGTGGTGCGGTCCATAACGGGGGCCAACGGTTCCCCGGTCGACCTCCTCGTCGACGGCAACCGGCTGTTCGTAGCCGGCCTGAGCATGTCGGCGCCCGTCAGCGAGCTCAGCACCACGACAGGTTCGTTGATAAAGGCGTTCCCCGCCGGGCCTTACGGACTGTCTATGCCAACCGGCATGGCCTTGGTTGACCAAGAGGTGTGGATGGCCGACCCGTTCACCAATCACCTAGTAGCGGTGCGGGCCGCGACCGGCGCCCTGGTGCAGTCGCTCTGGGGCTCTGCGTACCGCTTCGACCAGCCGGCGGCCATGGCCGTATCGGGGGACGACCTGTTCGTGGCCAACGAGGCCGGGAACTGCGTAACCGAGCTCAACACCGCTACGTGAGCGCTCGTCCGGGTCATCTCCGGGCCCCGGTTCGGCTTTGGTTACCCTGACTCGCTGGCCGTGGCCGGGCCCGACCTGGTGGTGGCCAACAAAGGGTCGTTGGCCAAACCGGAGGGCTCGCTCACCGTCATCGACGCTGCCACCGGCGTGTTGGTGCGGGCCCTCGCCAGCCCTTACCTCAAGGGGCCCGGGGACCTGGTGAGCTCGGGTGGCGACGTCTTTGTCGCCAACACCTCCCAGAGCCCCGGGTCGGTCACCGAGCTGGACCCCGCTACCGGACAGGTGCTGCGGACCTTGGCTGGTGGCCCCTACGGCTTTGGCGACATTTTGGCCATGGCCGTCTCGGGGACCGACCTGTTCGTCGCCAAGCTCGGCTCGGCCAGCACCGGGAGCTGGGTCAGCGAGGTCGACCTTGCCAGCGGGAAGCCAGCTCGTACACTGCTCAGCTCGCCCCTGTCCGCTGGCCCGCCCGAGGCCATGACCACCTCGGGGCCGGACCTGTTCGTTTCCTACCGGGGCGTGAGCCACGGCTTTGGCGGCGGTTTTGGCTCGGCCGCCGGAGGTTCGCTGACCGAGGTCGACGTAACCTCGGGCGCAACAGTAAGGGTCGTCTCCGGCTCCCGTTACCACCTGGGTGACGGAGGCGCCATGGCCTCATTTGGTCCCAGCCTCTACGTCGCGAACAGCGACGGCGGTTCGGTGACCGAGCTCGACATCGCCACCGGCGCGCTCGTCCGGGTGCTCAGTGGCCCCGGCTACGGCTTCGCCACACCCGACGCCCTGACGGTGGCTGGCGGTGAGCTGTTCGTGGCCAACGGCTCGGATGGGTCGGTCACCCAGCTCAGCGCGTGACCCCCACTGCAGAGGGACGCTACTGGGGATTGCGCATGTCTTCTGGAGAGCGCCAGGGCCATCCGCGCTCGCCCCGGTGCCGAGCTGGACGACGGCGGGCCCGGGCTCTTTATGACTCGAGGCCCCGTGGGGACGGAAGCGCGCCGACCCGTCGCTCTGTCGCGAAGGGCCTAGTCAGGAGGGCGGGGACTGTCAGCGCGAGATCTGGACATTATGCGTGGCCGGTGTTCCACTGCTTTGGAAAGCCGACCCCGACGGCAGCGACCGCTAAAGAGGGAGCTCGAGCTCGTCCAGGACCGGGATGCCGTAGTTGCCCACTCGGGGGATCAGCGGCTTCAGCGCACGCGCTACGCGAACGGCGTCACGGTGCACCGCTACGAGTCGGAGCCCCCTGCGCTGGTAGAAGCGCAGGGCGTCCAGGTTGTCGTTCGTCGTCACCAGCCAAAGCCGTGCGCGGTCATTGTGTCGATACCCACCTCGGCCAACCTTGCCAACAGGGCAGTCCCCGCGCCCATGCGAGCCGGAACCGCTTTGAGCGTCACCACCTCCATCTGGGCGTCTTCGGCCGAGTAGGTAGCCAGACCCGCCCTGATGCCAGCCGTTTCTGCGACGAGGCCAGGGAGATGGTGAGCCTCGTGCACCTTGCCCCGAGAGACCACCGATGTGGAGCCCCAACTCTTCGTCAGGGTCTCGACCACCCACTCGTGATCGCCGGTAGCCAACGTCCGGACCGCCACGCGCGTGGCGGGGTGTTGAAGATCACAGGTCATGGGCATAATGATGCCGCAGCGCACCAAGGGACGTCTCTGTCGGATTGGAGAGTGGCGGCGTTCTCCGCACACTGGCACTTGCCCTGCATGCGGCCCACCCGCTGGTATGGTACCAGAACACTGCTCGGGTCTGGTACCGTTAACTTGTACCGGATAAAGGAGCACGTCACAGTGGCGATAAGTGCTAGCGAGGCGCGTTCGCGCCTGTTCCCGCTCATCCAGCAGGTGAACGACGACCATCTCCCGGTGAGGATCAACTCCAAGGGCGGGGACGCAGTGCTCATGTCCGCTGACGACTTCGATTCCTGGCAAGAGACGATCTACTTGCTGCGGTCTCCGGCCAATGCCCGACGGCTCATGGAGGCCGTTGCCCGGGACAAGTCTGGCGGGGCCACGGTCGTGAAGACAATGAAGGAACTGCAGGCTTTGGCCGGCGAGTAGTGAGGAGCATCCACTTCGACCCCGATGCCTGGGACGACTTCTTGTACTGGCTCGGCGCTGACCGGAAGATGGCGACGAGGGTCACACGCCTGATCGGCGACATCCAGCGCGACCCGTTCACCGGGATAGGCAAGCCGGAGCCCCTCAAGGGCGACCTGTCTGGCTACTGGTCCCGCCGCATTGATGACGAGCATCGGCTCGTTTACCGGGCTGACGACAAGGAAGTGAAGATCCTCAAGGCGCGCTATCACTACAGCGAGTGAGCAGAGCGAAGTCGCTCGCGGGGCAGGTCCCGCTGTAGGCGCTGGCTGCGGTCTCTGGAGGTGGGCTATGTGCGTCGGACACTGTCTACCTGGCGCACGCCGACCCGTCGATCTGTACTCGGCTTGGTCCTTCCAGGACGCGCTCAACAACGCTCGGAAATGGTTGTTATGCGTGTGGAGGACCGTCATGAGGAGCATGCCTGCGAGGAGTCAAAGGCGCCACATGGCGTGCAAAAGTCATTTCTGATCAGCGCCCGGGGTCGAGTCGAGCAGCCCCACCTCGGGAAGGTCGCGTACCTCATCCTTGGACAAGTTGAGCCGGACGCCATCTTCGACATCCCTCACGGCACCTATTGGTATGGCGACTCTCTTTTGGCCCCAGAGGTGCCCTTCGTCGAGAAGGACGTGGGTGACGCAATGATCGCTAGGGTCGATCACCAGCCCTTGCACCCGCCCGATGGCACCGTCGGTGGCGAAAACGTGCTCTCCCCGGCGGACCTCCACCTCCCCCATCGGCACACGGTCGTTGGTAATGGCTTGGGGACCGGCCATCCCCATGCCCATGCCCGCGCTTACGCCCATGCCGCCCATGCCGTACGGCCCCACGCCGAGCCCGTAGTAAGGCCACGTCAGCATCTGGTCTTTCCCGTAGCCCCACTGCCCATCTCCTCCGGGCAGGAACTGGGTCTCTTCTGCCTCTTCGAGAGCTTCGAACTGAGAGGTGGAACAGGTCAGCCTGACCTCTTGGGCCGTCGAGGCCACGAGGTCGATGGGTACGAGGTGGCCTCTGCCTACCCCATGTTTCGGCTCGACGACGAGATGGGTAAGGGCCCGGGCGACGGGGTCAACGACCACGCGCCGCAGCTCTCCGCAGACTCCGTCGGTGCAGGACACTTCGGTCCCGATGATGAACTCTGTGGTACCGGTCATGAATAATTCCTGTCACTTTCTTCCAACGGACTTGTATGTCGGTCTAAGTAAGGGCCCGTCACATTCCTCGCCTCGTAGGCCTCGTCAGTCCAGTTGCCACTGACAAGGCCTTGGGGCCCGTCCGCGGTTCTTCGTCCAGGCTTTGTCACCCTGCTCGAGTACTTCCGTGCCCGTCGGTTCGTCGGGTGACCAACCGTCTCGTTCTGGCTCATCGTGCCATCGTTATGAGGCGCGTGGATTTCTAAGGCAGGTAAGGGGTCAGTCGGCTTCGTCTCCGATTTGTCGTGACAACGTCGAATTGGCAAGTGCGCCGGGTAAAAGGGGCCGTAATGGCCCCTTCTCGGCGTGGTCGATCTCGGAGGCCCGTCGCTCGCCTGCCTGTCGCCGGCGCGGTTCGCGCCCGCGCGGCTGGGCCGGCGGGCCCGAGACCGGCACCTTTCGGGTCGGCCGGATAAGGGGGCTGTCCTTGGGGACGCTGGCTGGCTCTCCGTCGTGGAATATCTGGAGAGGGTCGCCGGCGACGAGCCGATAGGTCGTTGTTTCGGGGGTGACCTCCACGCGCAGGCGCCGGTGTTGCACCAAGAGCCCTATCGCCAGCCGGTCGATGCCCGGGGGCAGCCGGGGCGCGAAGGCGAGCGTGCCCTGCCGCTCGCGCATGCCGACCAGCCCCGCCACGATCGCCGTCCAGGTCCCCGCCAAGGATGCGATGTGCAGGCCGTCGTGTGTGTTTTGCTCGAGGTCGTCGAGGTCCATGAGGGCGGCCTCGGCCAGGTAGTCGTAGGCCAGCCCCAGGTGCCCGACCTCGGCGGCCATCACCGCCTGGGTGCAGGCCGACAGCGACGAGTCCCGCACGGTGAGGCCCTCGTAGTAGGCGAAGTTGCGCGCCTTTTCCTCGTCGGTGAAGGCGTCACCACGCAGGTGCATGGCAAGCACCAGGTCGGCTTGCTTTACCACCTGTTTTCGGTAGAGGTCGAAGTAGGCGAAGTGCAACAGCAGCGGGTACTGCTCAGGCGAGGTGCCGGCGAAGTCCCAGACCTCATGGCTGGTGAAGCCCTCGGCTTGGGGATGGACGCCGAGCGAGCCGTCGTAAGGGACGAACATCGCCTTGGCCGCGTCACGCCATGCGGCCATCTCCTCCTCGTCGACGCCGAGCTGGCGGGCCCGGTCCCCATGGCGCTCGGCGGCGTCTGCCGCGGCGTAGAGATTGTGCTGGGCCATGAGGTTGGTGTAGACGTTGTTGTCGGCCACGGCGGAGTACTCGTCGGGGCCCGTTACCCCGTCGATGCGGAACTGGCCGTGGGCGTCGTGGTGGCCGAGCGAACGCCACAGTCGGGCCGTCTCGGTCAATAGCTCGAGCCCCACTTTCCGCTCGAACGGCTCATCACCGGTGGCCTCTACATAGCGGACCACGGCGGCGGCGATGTCCGCCCCGATGTGGAAGGCGGCAGTCCCGGCCGGCCAGTAGCCCGAGCACTCGGCGCCCGTGATAGTGCGCCAGGGGAAGGCGGCACCCCCGAGCCCGAGCTGGCGGGCGCGTTCGGTGGCCATGGGCAGGGTGCTGTGCCGCCACCGCAGCGCATAGGCGACGGCCTCGGGAGCGGTATAGGTGAGCACGGGCAGGACGAAGGTCTCGCTGTCCCAGAACGTGTGGCCGTCGTAGCCGGGCCCGGTCAGGCCCTTGGCTGGGATGGCCCGTCCCTCGGCCCGGGCCCCGGCCTGGAGGACATGGAACAGGGCGAAGCGGACCGCCTGTTGGATCTCAGGGTCGCCGTCGACCTCGACGTCGGCGCCTGCCCAGAAATTGTCCAGGTAGGCACGTTGCTCGGCGACCAGGCCGTCCCAGCCCATCTCGGTGGCGGCCGCAAGCGCAGCCGCCACCTGGTCTCGCACCGCCGGCCCCGAACGCTCCGCGGACCAGCCGTAGGCGACGAACTTCACGAGGTGCAGCCGTTCTCCGGGCGCCAGGGCCGCCGTTACGGTCACCCGGGCGAGGTCGGGGAAGCTCTCCGCGCTCACCTGCAGCGACGACGGGCCCTCGACTAGATGGTCCATGGCCGAGGTGAGGCGCAGGCCACTCGTTCTCGTGGAGTGCGACAGCGTCGCCGCGGCTCCACCACAGGCGTGAGACTCCGGGCGCAATGGGGCCTCGAGCACGGCGGACACCCGGGGATCGCCCGTGCTCCGTGGGATGGCCTCATTGGCGACCAGCTCGGACTGGACCACCACCCGCACGGCGGCGTCGAGCGGCCGCACCTCGTAGGAGATGGCGGCCACCGAGCGCTGGACAAGCGAGACGAGGCGTGCGGAGCACACCCCGACGCCTCGGTCGCCCCTGGAGACCCATTCGACGCGGCGCCGCAACAGGCCGGTGCGGAAGTCCAACGTCCGTTCGTGGGCGCGCAGTTCGCCGTAGCGGACGTCGAAGGGCTGGTCGTCGACGAGGAGGCGGACCAACTTGGCGTTGGTGACGTTGACCACCGTCTGGCCGGCCTCGGGGTAGCCGTAGCCGGCTTCGGCGTAGGGCAGCGGACGGGACTCGTAGACGCCGTTCAGGTACGAGCCGGGCAAGCCGTAGGGCTCACCCTCGTCGAGGTTGCCCCGCCAGCCGATGTGGCCATTGGCCAGAGCGAACAGCGACTCGCTCTGGGCCAAGACGTCAAGGCGGAGCTCGGTCTCTGTCAGGGACCAGGGTTCGACCGGGTAGGCCGGGTGCTGGATCACGGGCGCTCCAGCAGCTCGACGAGGTCGTTCACCACGATGTCGGCACCATGGGCGCGAAGAGCCTCGGCTTGGCCGGCCCGGTCGACGCCGACCACGAAGCCAAACCCTCCCGCCCGGCCGGCTTGCACGCCGGACAGAGCGTCCTCGAACACCGCCGCCTCGCCAGGGGCTGTACCCAGCGCCCGGGCCGCGGCGAGGAAGGTGTCGGGCGCCGGCTTGCCCGCCAGATGGTCCTCCTCGACGCTGACACCGTCGATGCGCACGTCGAACAGCTCGGCGATGCCGGCGGCCTCGAGCACGGCGGCGCAATTGGCGCTGGAGGACACCACCGCCCGGCGCAGGCCAGCGCTAACCACAGCTCGGAGGTAGCGCACCGAGCCCGGGTAGGCGTCGACGCCGTCGTCCCGGACCATCCGCAGGACGATGTCGTTCTTGGCCTGGCCGAGCCCGCTCACGGTTGGTGCGCCTGCGAGGTCGCCGGCGTCACCGTCGGGAAGTTCGATATGACGGGACCCGAGGAACGAGCGCGTCCCGTCGGCCCTGGTCTTGCCGTCGACGTAGGAGTCATAGTCGGCCTCGTCGAAGGCGACGAACGGCTCGCCGCCCTTGTCGGCCCGGGCCTTCAAGAAAGCGTCGAACATCTCCTTCCACGCCGCGGCATGGACCTTGGCCGTTTCGGTCAGCACGCCGTCGAGGTCGAACAAGCAGGCCCGCACCTGCTCAGGCAGGCCCAGGCTCGACGCGGTGCGGGGACCAGCTCCCGGCATCTTCGTCGCTCCTTTCTCCTAAGCGTCTCCCGAACAAAACTTCGAGTTGGCGTCACCCAGGGCCCGGAGTAACGATGTCGCGGTCGGTACCGTCTAGGTCCCAACCCTACCTGCGGAGCACCTTACCGCCACCTACTGGCAACTTGGCCACCAGGGACATCAGGACAAAAGACCACCCCCAACGGGCTGCCACCGGAGCCGCTCTTGGGTACCGGGCCGAGCGATCGGTGGCACTGTTTGCCCATTTCGCGTCGAGGGTATGGTCGAATTACCTTCGACAGCGAGGGCCCCGTTGGGGAGGGACGCGCCGCCTCCGTGCCCGCTGTTCGCCGCCCACTTCCACTCACGCCTTCCTATCGACGGTCGCCCTGGTCATGCGCTCGGCGCCAACAGCCTGGGCTCTTAGGGCGCCGACGTGGTGGACGGGTGCAGGGAGGGCTCTAGGTGCCGTTCCCGACGGGCCGGGCTGTCCAAGGGGCAGTTTGACCGCGGGCACAGGCAGCCAGGAGCCAAGCGCACCCCGCTCGGGTTGCCCGCTTCCTCGACGCTGGGGCCGAGGAGCTCGTTCAACCCGCAAATGTCAAGGCTGCGCCGCACAAAGGGCGGGGTGGACCGCACCGTCAACGACCCTGACCGGCGCCGGAGCAGCTCTCGGGCCCGGACGATAGTCCCGACCGTCGACGCGCCCATGAACCCGAGCTCGCTCAGGTCGATGACGCTCCGGGCGGGTCGGGCCCTTCGGCCAAGCGAGGAGCAGCCCCGACCAAACCGGGGCAGCTCGGTCCGCACGTGCGGTGGTGAAGTGCCATTGGCGGTAGGATGACGTCTAGCAGCTGTGATTGTGGCCAGGAGGCCCTGGTCACGATGTCGTTGCTCCAGACCCTGGCGACGCGAACACTGAGTCTTGTGTTCGGGACAGGCCCAGGAGGAACGAGCGACGATGATGCCAGCAGGCGCGGGTCCCGTTGCTTGGCCCAGGCTCGGTTCGGCCACAGCTGAACTCCAGGCCCGTTACTGCAAACCCGCCGTACCGCCGAGGGCTGACGCCAGTCCTTGCCCCTCTCTTGTCGGGAACTGGGGAGCTGGCTCACGTCCGGGCCGAGGCGCTCCTGTTGGTGAGCGCCGGTCCCCCCGAGCCCTGGCCGGTGGTCCTGGCCCCGGGGCCAGAAAGGGCCCGCTGGCTCAGCCATGGACGCCACTCACCGAGGCACTTGGCAATTTCGCGCTGTCACAGGACTGGAGGCTGAAGCCATGAAGACAAGCCCACTTTCCCCCGAACTGCT
>PMWT01000004.1 GCA_003166025.1 Acidimicrobiaceae bacterium
ACGACGCACTGCCCAGCAATGTCCCAGCCGTCTTCGTCGAGCACCTCGGTGCCGGGCACATCGGGCTTTTTCATGGGACCAACGACCCGCAGGCGGCTTTGGCCGGAGCGACCGTCATCGGCCAGGAAGTCGAGGTACAAGCCTCGACCCTCGCCGTGCACTGGCTTGATTACACACTCAACGGCAACAAAGAAGCCGGGCGGTACTTCCTTGGTGATGACGCTTGGATAAACCGGATGTGGTTTTGGCATGCGACTTCAAAGAACATCGGCTCGTAGAGTGTGCTTATAACCAGAAGTTGTGAATGCTCGACCCTCTCAAAGCCGTGACGTTACCCTCCAAGTTACACGGGACCGTCGGCACGAGCGAGCTGGGACACCAATCAACGAGCCTGCCGGGTGAAACCGGCGGGGAGGAATACGCCAGTGTTGAAGCTAGGAGGTACATTTGACGCATAATCGTTATGTACCATTTGCAGTCCCCGCTCGGTGGTGCCCGAACATGACAACGTTGGCGGCAACAATGGCTGGGCCGGTCCGTTTGAGGAGCCTGGGGCGGGCGCAGGCTGCGTCCGGCTCGGTCCTCGCAGGGGCCAGCGCAGGTGCGTACGTGGGGGCGCCGCTCGAGGGTGGCCTGTTCGCGCCATGCGGGCGAACTGCAGGCAAAGCCGAGGGCGGGGCCCGTCCCACGAACGAAAGGCTCTGACCGCTGTCCCCGAGGCACCCGCCGAGAACCCTGCAACAAGGGACCTGGCAAGCTTCTTTGCCGGAGCCGATATCAAAGTCGCCGCCGTGCACGGAGGCCGGTCCGCCATCCACCCGCTGGCGTGCGCGATCCGTGCGCGAGGCACACGGCAAGGGCCGGCTCCGACTGGCACCTGGTGGCATCCAAAGGTGCTAGGAGACGGCGCTCTTGACCAGAAGCGCAGCTTGAAGCACACGCCCGATCTACCTTCGCATCGAAGGAGTCACCGGCTTACACCTTCACTGCCACCCGGATGCAAGCAGATCGGCCATCCGGGCCAGGACCTTGGCCGTCGTCCCGAACACTCCGGGCTGTATCCGCGAAGCGCTGCCCGCAGTGGGCCGAGACAGCCAAGGAAGCTTGCAACGGCCGCTCAAGATTTGGCCAGTGCGCACTGTGACCCAGTGCCCAAGGTCCTCGGGCTCAAACAAAGAGTGAGCGATCGGGAACTCCTGCTTCCGTTCCCGCGGGCCGATCGGTCAGGCCGACTGTCGCTCGACAAGCGTGCACGGCGCCAGCTCGACATTTGCCAGAGGAGCGGCCCCCGGGCCCTCAGCCGCCTTGAGGGCAAGCTCGACCGCTCGCTCCCCCATTTCGTAGTGAGGCAATTGCACGGTCGTCAGGCCGGGGATCAGTTCGTCGGCAATTATGGTCTGATTGTCGAAACCGACGACGGCTACGTCCTCCGGCACCCGTAAGCCCCTGGCCTTGACCGCGTCATAGGTCCCCATCGCCGCCCGGTCGTTATAACAAAAGAGCAGCTTCACGTCGGGCCTGCGGTCAAGCAGCCGGTTGGTGAGCTCGTAGGCCTCGCGCAGAAGATGGCGCTGGAAAGGGTTGGCCATGACAATGGACGCGTCGTAGGGGACGCCGGCTTCCTGCAACGCCCGCTTGTAACCATCGAGCCGCTTCGGTCCGGCTGGCGCAGCCGGGTCGAGACTGATAAGACCCACCGGCCCCCGATGGCGTTCCAGTAGGCGGCGGGTGGCCGCGTACCCACCGCCCTCCTCGTCAGGGACGATTGCAGCGTAGTCGCCGACCTTCGGGAAACAGTTGGCCAGGACCGGCCCGTGGGCCCGCAATGCGGCAGGGACGTCGACGGCACGGTGGTACCAAGAAGCCACGATCACACCTTCGACGCGCCGGGCGAGCAATACCCGTGCCGCCGAATTGGCCAGCGCGTCCAGCTCACCGGTGTCAACTATCAACAGGACGTAGCCACTCCTCCAGGCCGCCGCCTGCGCCCCTGCGATCATCTCACCCGCGAACGGGCTGGTAGCGATGCGGTCGGTGATAAAGCCAAGCGTATGTGACCTCTTAGTGCGCAGGGACTGCGCTGTGAAGTTGGGCACGTACCCGAGCCGGTCGGCAGCCTGGCGTACGCGCTCCCGGGTGCTGGCGGGGATACCGGAGTTCGGCGCGCCACTGAGGGCCACCGAGACGGTGGTCAAAGACAACCCGGCTTCCTGGGCCACGTCCCCCATCCGGACGGGCCGGCGGCTTTGGGGGTCGTGCGCCGGGTCCCGCCGGCTGGCTTTCACGTCCGACCGGGCCTCGGGACAGGTGGGTCAGCCTGGCGGCCCTGCGCCACGGTCGCGCGCTCACGGCCATCAGTCATCAGGCTCACCATCCTCCCAGATGTTGGCAAGCTCCCACGCCCTGGTGACCAGCGGGCTGGCGTCACCCGTCACGCCCTCCGCTCGGATCTCCCGGACGGCAACCCTGCGTACCGGGCAGAGGTCATAGAAAATCTCCGTCCTCACCAGCCCGACACTAGTGAAGACCTCGCAGATGCCGTCGTCGTAGAAGATGCGCACCTGGCCCGGGCCCGGCTCGTCGATTGTCCGCGACGGGGCCATCAGCGCGCTGATGTCGATTTCCTCCCCGTGGGCACAGACCTGGAGCACGGGTTGGTCGTCGTCATCGAGGAAGTCGACCACGACCGGGCCGGCGCCGCTACCCGTTACCTCGACCTCGCACGCCAAGAGTGCGCGGCCAGCCTCGAGGACGAAAACACCCTTCGGGCCCATTTGGGGTACAGGTGCGAGCGGCGCCCTGCGCAGGCCCTGGAGCTCCGTCACGGGGGCCATCCCCAGCGAACCGTCCTCGCCGACGAGCAGCTGGCGCGGCAGTGACATCACCCCGACTCGCCCCCGTGCCTCCAATGGCAGCTCATCCTCCCGTTCGCGCAGCCAGCCGAAGGAGACCCGCCGGCCGTCGGGGGCATCAAAGGACTGGGGCGCATACCAGCGCCGCCCCAGGTCGAGGCGCCCGCTTGCCGTTGGGACGAACCGCTCCCGTTCGAAATGCCCCTCCACCGCCATGACACGGCCCGGCGCACCGTCAAACAGCGAGGTGACCAGGAACCATCGGTCCCCTAGCCGGAACAGGTCCGGGCACTCCCACATAGCCCCGGGGAGGTCGGACGATTTTGCGTCCAGGAACACACCGAGGTACTCCCAAGAAACAAGATCTGTCGAGCGGTACTCGAAGGTACAGCCGCCCAGCGCCTCTGACCCGGAACCGATTAGCTGATGGAACCCACCGTCGACGCGCCGTACGGTGTGGTCTCGGAAACCGACCAGGCCCAGCACGGGTTCCTCGGAGATCACCGGGTTATCGGCGAACTTCTCAAACGAGACCAGGTCGTCGTCAAGTGCTCTGGCCAGACAGGGTCGTTGGCGATGATTAGGACGCTTCCCCCGGACCCCGGTGTAGAGGAGGTAGACCGAGCCATCGTGGACGACGGCACACCCCGACCAGCAACCGTCTTCGTCCGGCGAGCCCAGTGTCGGGGTCAGGGCCAGGGGCAGGTCTTCCCAGTGGACGAGGTCCTCGCTGGCCGCATGGCCCCAGCAAACGTTGGTGTGCTCCGTGCTGGCCGGGTTGCACTGGTAGAACATGTGGTACCGGCCCTTCCAGAAGATGAGCCCGTTGGGGTCGTTCATCCAATTGGCCCGGGGCGCAAAGTGCGTCTGCGGCCGTGGTCGGCTTGGCTTTTCCAACGAGTGCCTCCTTACCTCTAGTGGCCAGCCGGCGATTGGGGTGGCTCCTGGCGGGCCCCTCGGCGCTCTCGGCCGTCGCTTATTCTGTCATTTCCAACTGGCCGGCCACACGTACGCTTGGTCGCAAAGCCCACAACCGTGCCTCCACCCCGCACACGTCGGACGTTGTCAGCCGTAGCTGCCAGGGCCCGGCGGAGGTCGGGAAGAACCTCGTCGTGGCCACCACGGCGCCACCCACGAAAAGCTCGGAAATCGAATGGTCGACGAACCAGGCCAGTTCGACGCTGCCCGAGGCGAAAAGGCCGTCAACGGGCCCAACGGTGATGCTCCCGCCGTGGGCGCGTGGGTCCTGGCTGGCTCTGGCGCGGTCAATGATGATCTTCCCAGCCGTGCCGTCAACACGGACCGAATGGACCTCACCGCCTCCTAGGTCCAGCACGAGGGTCGCCGACGCTCGGCACGGCGCAAGGCGAAGGCGCAGCTCAAAGGCTCTCGGTACCTCGCCAAAGCCCACCTCGGCCGAGCTGCCCTGGTACTCGCAGCACAGCTCACCCCGTAAAGCCTCCAGCTCCCGGGCCGGCCTGCTCACCAACCGGCCGGCCTCCAGGGAGACCTCCCGAGGCAACGAAAGCATCCCCGCCCAACCGGCCTCATCGCGCCATGTCTGGTCCCTTCCCTCCTTTACGACGCCCCACAGCAGGTACCGGCCGTCGGGCGTCCGCATGATGGAAGGGGCATAGAAGTCGGGCCCGTGGTCGGCAGGCTCGACTCCGTGAATGACGAGCCGCCCGTCTTGTTCGGTGCCCTTGATGGCCAGGACGTTCATGGTCCCGACGTCCGGGCGCCACACGCCTACGAACAGCACTCCCAAGCCCCAGGCGTACTGGGGGCATTCCCAGGCCATGCCGGGATCGTTGGCCGCTCCCTTATTGCCCTTCAGCGAAGCGAAAACACCAAGGTTTCTCCAGGACAGGAGGTCGTCGGACTCGTAAAGGCGCACCTGGGCTGCCGTCCCATCGGCCAGCCCGGAACCCATGAGCATGCGCCAACGACCGTCCTCGTACCAAACGAACGGGTCTCGGAAAATCTCTGCGCCTTCCCACTCCTCGGGCGGTGGCACCACCGGCATATCCTCCCCGAAGGACATCCCGGCGTCGTCTGAAACGGCCATCCGCGGCGGCTGGTAGCGCTCAGAGCTTCGGTAATCGGCGTAGAAGGCGAAGAGCCGGTCCTCACGTTCCACCGTGTTCCCCGACCAGAAGCCTTCAACTCCAGGGTGCTTGCTAGAGGGAGCCAGGGCAACGCCATGGATCTCCCAGGAGGCGAGGTCGGGGCTAGAGCTGTGCGCCCACACCACCTCGGTCATCTTCGGCGGCACCACGCGGGTGTACTGGAAGAAGAGGTGGTAGCGCTCGCGGTGCCAGATCGGGCCGTTCGGGTCATTGACCCACCCTCCAGGCGGCCTGATATGCGCGATGGGGAAATGGTGGTCGGGCCCCTCACCTGCATGCGTCACGATCACTCCTATTGGTCCACGGTCACGCTGGGAATGCCGCGCGACACGACCGGCTCGGCGCGAGAACGTCGGTCCTGTCCAGCGAACAATTAATTGCCCTCATGCTGAGCGAGCTCGGCGGCCCGTCAGTCAGTCACCCTTTGATCCCCCCGAAGCTGATGCCACGGACGAAGTACTTCTGGGCGAAAGCGAAAACGATCAAGTTGGGGACCAAAGCCATAGTTACCGCCGCCAGCACGACCGAAACACTTCCCGTCCCCATAAACCCTTCCAGGTTTACCAGCCCCAACGGGATCGTGTAGTTGCTCTGGCTGTTCAAGAAAATGAGAGGCCTGAAAAACTCGTTCCAATACCCGGCGAAGCCCAGGACCGCCAGGGTGGCGAGCGCGGGCCACGCCATTTGCAGATAGACGCGGGTGAAAACTTTCCACTGCGACGCCCCGTCAACGATCGCGGCCTCCCCGTAGTCCCGGGGCATCTGCATGAACGCCTGGCGCATCAAGAAGGTCCCGAAGGCGGAGACGACAGCTGGCAGTATCAGCGCCGTCAGGCTGTCTACGAGGTGCATGTACTTTATAAGGATGAACACTGGGATGATGGTCGCCTGGATCGGTACCATCATTGTCGCCAAAATTATCCAGAAGATGATGTTGTTGCCCCTGAAGCGCAACCTAGCAAAGGCATAACCGGCCAGGGACGACGTGACCAGTTGTCCGATAACGATGAGGCCAGTTACAATTGTGCTGTTGATGATGAAATCACCGAACGGCACATTATTGAAGACAGCACTGTAGTTGCCGAAAATGGGGTGGAGCGGTATCCACTGAGGGGGCTCGTTAAAAGACTCTGCCGGCGTCCTCAGCGACGTCGAGATCATCCAAAGGACAGGGGAGATGACTATGAGGGCGGCGGCGGTCAGGAGGACCACCTCGATGCCTCTGCCACCACGCCGGCCCAGGATCTTCCACCTTGCCTCTCCCGACGACGAGGGGCCCCCGCTCAAGGTGCTCACCGTGCCCCTCGACCGTGCCACCGCCACCAGACCGCGACCCGCCATCGCTACGCCCCTTCCGCGCTCGAGTAGTAAACCCAACGCCGACTTATCCGGAACTGTGCCGCCGTGAGGATCAGGACGGCCACGAACAAAAAGACAGATATGGCCGATGCGTAGCCGAACTTGAGATCCTCGAAACCGGCCTCATAAAGGGTCATGACCACCGTATTGGTGGCATTCCCGGGACCGCCCTGGGTCATGATGTAGGGCTGGTCGAAGATCTGCAGCGAATTTATCAACCCTACGATGGCGGCGAAGAGCACCGTCGGGCTTATCATGGGCAAGGTGATCTTGCGGAACCGCTGCCGGCTGCTTGCCCCATCTACCGCGGAGGCTTCTATCAGCTCTTGGGGAACGTTCCCCAGCGCCGCTACGAACAGGATAAACGTGAACCCAAGCTGCTGCCAAACCACAACCAATACTACGGTTACCACCGAGCCCGCGGTCGACCCCAGCCAGGGCACGGCGGGGAGATGAAGCAACGTGAGGTAGTAATTGACTACGCCAAAGTGGTCGTCGAAAATGTACCCCATCACGATGGAGATGGACGCGGCCGATGTCATCAACGGGAAGAAAAAGGCGGCCCGGTAGAGCTTCCTTAGTTGGGCGCCCCTCCTCCGCTCCACGGCGATAGCGAGGACCAGGCCCAAGGTGAGCTGGAGCCCCACGATTGACACGGCCATGATCGCCGTGGTGAAGAACGCCTTTAGTACGACGGAGTCATGGACCAGAGACCGGTAGTTGGACAGCCCGATGAACTTCGGGTTGTTGATCACGTTCCAGCGGAAGAGGGAGAGGGCGAAGGAGGCCACGATGGGCCCAGCGGTGAACACAACTATCCCGGCCACAGTGGGGATCACCATGAGGACCCCCATCTTGCTCTCGCCGGCGTGCAAGCTCGAGCGCCGCTGCGCCGTCCGTGTGCCTGCCGTACGCGGCCTGTGCTCCCCATTGGGTGAGACTGGCCTGCTAACCGTTGCCATTTCCACCATCGCCCTCGCTTCCTCTCCAAAGCCGATATCCCAGGGCCCGGAGCCCGGGGCGCGCCCCTCGGGCACGCCCCGGGCTCCTAACGGGTTCAGGCTTTGTAAAGTTTTTCCAAGTCCGCCTGCAACCCGTTGAGTGCCGACTGGGCATTACCCGACGAGAACCCTTGGGTGGTCCGAGCCAAGAACGCCGTCGCCAGTGCCTCGTAGTAGAAAGGCGCGGGGATGGGAGTGGTGTTCGGGTAGTTGTCGAGAGTCCCGTAGAAAACGTCCCAATGCTTGGGCCCCGTGGGGGCGTAGCCGGCCGCGCTCAGGACGGAGCGCCGCGCCGGGGTACTCGTGTTGCCCTTGTCCGGCGCCCGCGGGCCGTACACTGTGCTAATCGCGTCTGCCGTAGTGGAGTGCTTTATCCATTCCCACGCCAAGTCATGGTTCTTCGACTTTTCCAGGACGGTGAAACCTCCCACACCGATCAGGTGCTTTTGCACCTTCCACTTCGGGAAGTACATGACATCATAGGCATTGGGTTTCATGCCGGCCTCGTAAAGGCCTCCGGCCCAGAACCCTCCCCCGATGGTGGTGGCAATATGGTTAGAGGCGAACAACCCTTGCAAGGTGCCACCGCCGCCGGCGTCAGGCGACGGAGAGATCCCCTGCTGTTTCAGGTCGATCATCAGCTGCAGCGCTTCGACAGTCCCGGGAGCGTTGGCCGTGGGCTCGCCCCAATGCCAACCACCGCTTCGGGCCGGCTGCCCCGGATAGAAGGTGCTCCACAACCAGTCGCCACCGCCGTACTTACCTTCGGTAAGAAGGTTGGAGCCGTTGGCGTACATCCACGATGACCAGCTACCCCAGAGGCGGACGACCCAGTCCCAGCCAACGTCCTGCACGTTGGCCCAGTGCTTCACGATATTGATGAAATCTGCCTCGGTCCAGTCGTCCGGCGGCCGGGGGATCCCGGCCTTTTCGAACAGCGTCGTGTCATAGTAGAGGTCCCCCGCGTTGAACTCGGTCGGCAACATCATCAGGCTACCCTGGTACATCTCGCACTCAGTCAGAAGGGGGTGGATGTCCGCGAAGTAAGGCTTCAGCTCGGCCTTGTCCCGCATCACAAAAGAGTCAAGAGGCATGGACAAGCCGCTGTGGGAGAACAGCTGCATCCCTTCGGTCGCGACGTAAGCGCAATCGAGCGGGACGCCCGCGGCCAGTTGGGTCAGGACCTTGGCAAAAAAGCCGTTCCAGTCCACAGCCTCGTACGCTTCGTAAACTACCTTCGCCCCTGTCTCTGCCTCGAACGAGGCGGCGAGCGCCTTCTGGCCCGCATTGGGCGACCCGGCATTGATTGCCATTCTCAGCTGCACCTGGGTCGCCGACGGCCGTCTTACCTGGAACCCCTTCGACGCCCAGGCGGTGGTCGGAGCTACGGCAACGACCCCGGCAGCCAGCCCTACCCCTCCAGCGATCTTCAAGAAGTCACGTCGGCTTGTCCCTGGGCGCGCTCCATCAATAGGGCCCGACGAGGGCATATTGCCTTCCCCGGGTGTTGCGTTCTTCTGAGGTGTCATCGTTTCTTCCCCTTTTGTTGGCGTCTTTTCTTGCTCGGACCCTTTGTTTTATTCAGCTGATGAGGGACATGACAGGGCCAGTTTGCGAACAGGACCGCGCCAACCTAAAAGCCTGCCCCATCTCGACGATGGCGCGGACCTCTCGCTCACGCCTACAAGCACCTTCTCAGCCCTACTTGGACGGTAAACATGAATGCTTACCTTGGACGTAGGTCTTTGGTGTTTCGGTACTGAAACGGGCAGCCGACGCGTCAGCACGCCGAACTACGCCGTCACCACTCAACTGTTTTTGCACAAAACGCTTGGGCGCCGAGAGTTTTGCCCCTCTTGGCAGGACACCGGCGCCACCGCTCGCGAATGTAATGGGTTACACGCGGCTCCGGTTCAACCGTTTACGGCACCACCCGAGGAGCCTTGACGGCCGCTGCAAACCGGAACGAGAGCTCGCGCCCCCGACCATCGTCGGGAAAACACCGGCCCGTGCCAGTGCCGCTTTGCCTCTGGGTCCTCCCATAGCAACCCCCCTTTAACCCCCAGGCCTGTCCACCGTAGGCAGATGAGTCAGAGTCATCTGGTAGGCAGTCCGTACTGGAACTCTTAGGCACGCTTCTCTCTACTGAAACGATTCTGTGCGTACTGTAGCGCCCGTGCATGACGTAGTC
>PMWT01000220.1 GCA_003166025.1 Acidimicrobiaceae bacterium
CGCCCGCGCCGCCACCCACGCCCACGTCTGGCACCCCGGCGGCTTTCGTACCGTCGCCGGGGGAACAGCCGGGGCCATGAACGTTAGGCGGTCGCGGCCCGTACTCGGCGCTCGTGGTCGAGCAGCCAGGCTTTGCGCTCGAGCCCTCCGCCATAACCGGTCAGGGTGCCGTTGGCGCCTATGACACGGTGGCAGGGCACAATGACGGCGATGGGGTTGCGGCCGTTGGCCAGGCCTACCGCCCGGCAGGCTTTGACGTTGCCGACCTGCCCCGCCAGCCGGGCATAGCTCCAGGTCTCCCCGTAAGGGATCTGGCGCAGGCCATCCCAGACGCGGCGCTGGAAGTCGGTGCCCTCCGCCCGCAGGGGCACGTCGAAGTCCCTCAGCTCTCCGGCGAAGTAGGCCGCCAGCTGGTCGACCACGTCCTTGAAGGCGGCCGGGTCAGGGGACCACGAGCCCGTGCCCTTGGGCGGGTGAGCGGCGTTGGCCATATGGAGCCCCGTGAGCTCGCCGTCGACGGCGGTAAGTGTCAGAGGCCCGATCGGGCTGTCGATAGTGGTGGTCAGAGCCCGAGCAATGGTGACGGTCATGCCGCCCCCCTTCTGGTCGGTCCCCCGCTGGTGAGCGGGAAGCGGTTGATCGGGTGGTCGAGTGCAGCCCAGAGGTACTGGGTGGCGTAGGCCCGCCATGGCCTCCAGGCTTCGGCTCGGGCCTTAAGCTGAGCCGGGCCCGCCGGGAGCTGGGCCAGGGCGGCGCCCCGTCGCAGCCCGAGGTCACCGACGGGGAAGGCGTCAGGGTCCCCGAGCGCCCGCATGGCCGTGATCTCGACCGTCCACGGCCCTATACCGGGCAGCCGGGCTAGCTGAGCCCGGGCTTTCTGCCAGTCGCTGCCAGGGCCCAGCTCGAGCTGGCCCTCGGCCACGGCGTTGACCAGTCCGTTGAGGGCCACCAGGCGGGACCGCGGCCCGGCCAGAGCCGGGACAGGCCCGCCGGCGCCGGAGGTCGCGATGGCGCCGGTGCCGGAGATGGCGCCGGTGCTGGAGATCGCTTCAGCCAGGGCGGCGGCGTCGGGGAAGGTACGCGAGAGGCCGCCCCCCGGGTCCTCGACCGGGGCGCCGTAGGCGGCGGCCAGGCGGCCGGCGTGGGTACGGGCGGCCTGGGTCGAGACTTGCTGGCCTAACACGGCGCGCACCGCCATCTCCACCTCGTCCACGCTCCGGGGGACGCGCCGACCGGGCGCGGCTTCGATCAGGTGGGCCAGTGCGGGCTCGGCGCTGAGCACCTCACCGACGGCCTGGGGATCGGCGTCCAGGTCGAGGAGCCGCCGGCACCGGGTTATGGCCGTCCCGAGGTCCCGCAGGTCCGCCAAGGTCACTGCCGCGCGTATGTGGTCCTCGGCAGGCACGAGCGCGACGATCCCCGGGCCGTGAGGCAGCCGGAGCGTGCGCCGGTAGCAACCGTCGCGGATTTCCTCTACGCCGGGCACGGCGGTGGCGGCCAGGTGCCCGAAAAGGTTGTCGGGGCACAGCGGGGCCCGGAAGGGCAGGCGCAGTACCACCGTCTGAGACGGCGGGACGGGGGCCAGCACCGCCGTGCTCTCCTCCCGGCCGCGTGCCCGCAGCCGGAGATCGCTCGGGCTCTGGGCGAAGATGGCGCGCACCGAGTCGTTGAACTGGCGGACGCTGGCGAAGCCAGCGGCGAAGGCCAAGTCGGTCATGGGCAGCTCGGTCGTCTCGATCAGTACCCGGGCGGCCTGGGCGCGCTGGGCCCGGGCCAACGACAACGGCCCCGCACCCACGCCGGCCACCAGCAGGCGCTCGATTTGGCGCGTACTGTACCCGAGCCGGCCAGCCAGGCCCGGGACGCCCTCTCTGTCGACCACGCCGTCAGCGATGAGCCGCATGGCCCGGCCTACCACGTCGGCTCGCGTGTCCCACTCCGGCGACCCGGGGGTGGCGTCGGGCCGGCAGCGCTTACAGGCCCGGAAACCGGCCAGCTGGGCCGTGGCCGCCATGGAGTAAAACCTCACGTTGGCGCGCTTGGGGGCCATGGCCGGGCAGCTAGGGCGGCAGTAGATGCCCGTGCTCGTCACCGCCGTGAAGAACCAGCCGTCAAAGCGAGGGTCCTTTGACTGCACCGCCCTGTAGCACCGCTCGAAATCTTCGATCACCCCGTCAGCCTGCCGCACGACGGCCCACTTGGCTAGCGGTTTTACGACAAGACGCTCAGGGGGCCAGCCGCTGTTCCTCGATCCCGGCCATGATGACCGGCCGGAAATCGGTGCCCGGGTCAAAATGCAGGCCAGGGTCGTCGGCCCTGGCGTTTACCAGCGTCAGGTCGAACTTCTGCACGTATTCGACCTTGTTGTCAGGGCCGATCCTGAACGCCTGGTCGTGGCCGGGGTAGATGACATCGGCGATGGCGACGAGCTTGTCGATGGTACGGCTGGCCATGGCGTTGTCCCAGAAGACCAGAGCGTTTTGGCGCTCTACGGCGACCGTGCTGTTCTGTACCGAGTCACCGGCGATGACCGCGGTCCCGGCGTCCGTCCGGGCGGTTACGGCGATGGTCCCGGCGGAATGCCCGGGAGCATCGACCACCTCAACGCCGGGCACCAGCACGACGCCTTCTTCCACCTCGCGGATCCGGTCGCCGTAGCGGTTGAACACGGCGTCGACCCAATCGGGGCAGCCGGTGTCGTTGCGGTGGGGTTTGGTGATGTAACGCCGTTCATTGCGGTGGATGAGTATCTCGGCCCTGTCGAACAGGTCGAGGTTTTCGATGTGGTCCCAGTGGGCGTGGGTGCAGACCAGCATGTCGATGTCGGAGCAGCCCAGGCCCCGCTTGGCCAGTTCGGACTTGAGCGCGCCCCGTCGACCGGTATGCCCGGTGTCGACGATGATGCGGCGCAAGGTGCCGGAGGCATCGACGGCCTCGAGCATGTTGACGGCGCAGAACGCCACGGCCCCCTGGTCTGTGTCCAGCCGGTAGCCCTGCAGCAAAGTATCCAGTTTCACGCTGTCGTGGCTCATCGCCTCCCCTTTCTGTCGCGCTACATTGTGGCCGATCGGGCGGCCCGGGCCCGGGGGTGCCCTTTCCTGCGGCCGGTCGGGCGCGGGGCGGGGTCAGGGCGGGGGCGGGGCGGTGGCCCCGTAGCCGACGGCGAACCCGGCGGGGGTGAGCGCCGAAGGGGTGGAGACCTGTTGGCCGCCTTGGGTCATGACGACCTCGGACATTGCGGTCGAGCTCCCGGATGCCGATAGGTCGGTGAAGCCGACCGCCGGGCTGTAGGGGGCTAGTGGCAGCTGCTGGTTGCTCTGACCGTCCGTCGGGGCTTCCACGATCCATTCGGCCGACGCACCGGGGCCGTTGTAAGTCACATCTTGGGTGTAGCCCTGGCCGTCGGTGCCGTCGCTCAGGCTGATCTCCCAGCTGGTACCGCTCAGCTGTGAGATGGTCACGCTGACCTCGTCCCCGGGGTTGACCGTCATGGTCATGATGGGCTGGCTGTTAGCCGGCAGGACCTCCCACCACGCGAACACGTCGAAGCCGATCGAGGTCGTCGGGTCGGGGAGCTCTGTGACTCCGGCCTGGACCAGCGACCCTAGGCCGGAGCCCGCCCCATCGATCCCCACCCATTCTGATACCAGGCTCTGAGCGGGCGCCCCGGGGGCCAAAGCGGGCACGGTGAAGGTGCCTGAAGCGGCGGTGTAAGGCCCCGAGCCGGCCACGTAGCCCGACCAGTTTGTGCTCGGCTCCTGGGACACCGGGAGCTGGCTCAGTACGGGGGCCGCTACCACCGCCATATTGAACTGGGCGGTGGCGTGCGCCGGGGTGGCGCCGGCGTCGGTGACCTCCGCCGTGAAGCTGTAGTTGCCGGTGGCGGCCGGGGGCCCGCTGATCAGGCCCTGCGCGCTCAGGCTCAGCCCGGGGGGAAGAGCGCCGTCGATGAGCGCCCAGGTGTAAGGCGGCGATCCCCCCTCGGCGGTGAGATGGGCCGTGTAGGCCACCGAGACCGAAGCCGGGGGCAAGGCATCGGTCGCCACGGCCAGCGCTGTGGCGCTCGCCCGTCCACCCGGAGCGCCGGCGCTGGGGCCCCCCGACGTGGCCGCGGGGGGCGCGCCCACGATGGCGACCACACTCGGCGAGCCGGCCGGAGGGACCACGTTCCCGGCGGCGCCGTAGGCGAAAACCCGGCCGTTGGACGTCGCCAGCCAGTAGCCGCCGCCGGCGGGGGCCGCAGCCATCCCGACTACCGGCCACGAGTAGGCGCCGTTCAGGGCGCCGTGCTTGCCGGCGTCGCCCCTAGAGGCGGTCCGGCCGTCCCTGGCCACGAGCCAGTACCCCCGGCCGTCGGGAGTGGCGGCCACGCCCACCACCGCCGACGGCAGGTCGGCCTGGCCGTACGTCGGGGCGCCTCCGTAGCCCAGCACCGCCCCTCCGGAGGTGGCCAGCCAGAAGCCCCCCGTCCCCGGGTCGGCGACGATCCCCACCACGGGCCCTGTCACCCCGCCTTTGGCCGGGGCGACCAGGGTGGTACCGGCGTCGACGCCGTGGCCTACGGCGTCGCCGAAGGCGTAGACCGCCCCGGCCGCCGTCGCCAGCCAGTAGCCCTTCCCATCGCCGGTGGCGGCCATGCCCACTACCGGGCTGGTGAGGGGGCGCCCGCCCAGGGACCCGAAGCGGCCCGCGTCCCCGAAGCTGTACACCCCGCCACCCTTGGTTACCAGCCAGTACCCGCGCCCGCTGGGGGTGGCGACAGCGCCCACCACGGGCGTCGAGGCATGGGCACCGCCGTACCCGTGGGCATCGCCGAAGGCGAACACCCGTCCGGCCCGGGTCACGAGCCACAGGCCTTGGCCTGTGCTGGAAGCGATGGGACGGCGGGGGCCCGCCTCGACCAGGCTGGCTTCGACGAGCCCGCCCCCGCCGGGCGCGGCGTAGGCCGTCCCGGCGCCGGTCATCCCGGTGCCGGCCGTCCCCATCATCACGACCAGGTCCGCCGTCAGCGCGACCAGGGTGACAAGCCGGCTGAACGTCCCACGGCGTCGTCCTCGGCGTCCATCGCTCGGGTATGGCCCGTCCGGACCAGCTGGAACGGGGACCAGGGTTGAAGCGATGTCGCGGCAAGGCAAGTTCTTTACAATACGCAAGGGCCCTGTGGTAGCGTCCACGACGTTCCGTCCCCGACCATGAGGGTGGCCGCTATGACAGACGTCGAGCAGCGCATCCAGTGCCGGTGGTGCCACGCCCAGAGCCCCAGTCCGGCGCGTACGTGCGATCATTGCGGCGCCCCGCTCGACGTCCGTGATGCTGTAACCGACTCGGGGTGGCGCCAGGCGCCCCGGCTGCGGGACCTGACCGAGTTCCACTGGGCGGCGAGCACCTGTCAATTGGACGCCGGCGTTGTCCCTGTAGTCGAGATCACTCTCGACCCGGCCGACTCGGTCTTCTTCGAGCACCACACGATGCTGTGGAAGGACGAGACGGTCCCCATGGCGGTTATGAGCATGCCTGGCGGGGCTAAGCGGCTCCTGTCCGGGATGCCGTTCGTCCTCAGCGTGGCCCGCGGCCCCGGACGGGTAGCGTTTTCGCGCGACGCCCCCGGCGAGATAATCGTCATCCCCATCGAGGCCCCGCGCGAGGTGGACGTACGTGAGCACGCACTTTTGCTCGCCAGCGGCACGCTCACCTATTCGTTCGAGAAATTGCCGGGCTTGCGGGCCATGCTCGTGGGTGGCACCGGGATGTACCTGGACCGCTATGTGGCCCAATCGGCCCCGGGCCTGCTCGTGCTGCACGGCTACGGGAACGTTTTCGAGCGGACGCTCGGCGAAGGCGAGACCATCCTCGTCGAGCCCGGAGGGTTCCTTTACAAGGACTCCAGCGTGACAATGGAACTGGCCCAGGTCAACTTCAAGGGCGCCATGACCTCGCCACCGGCAGATGCGCCCGGCTCAGCCGCCGCCGCGGGCGCGGCGGCGGCTGAGCCTGCCGCACCCCAGGGGCGCTTCGGACGCGGCCTCAAGGGACTTATGGGGGCGAAGTCGGTCCTGAACGTCGGGGCGCTGGCCTCGGCGGCCGGCAGCTTGCGCTCTGGTGGTGGCCTCCAGGGGGTGGCGGCCAGCCTGGCCGGCGGCGGTGGCTCGACCGTTATGCGACTGACGGGGCCGGGCAGGTTGGGCATCCAGTCGATGTTCATGGAGCACAAGAGCGAATGAGGGGCCGACCGTGACCGACATCGCCGCGCCCGAGAGCACTTACACCTGTCCCTATTGCAAGCAGACGTCCACGGGAGCGAGCACCAGCTGCCCGACTTGCGGCGCACCGGTCGACATCAAGTTGCGGACCACGGCCTCGGGATGGACGGAGCTGCCCTCGATCGCCGATATGGCCCGGATCCAGTTCGGCCAGTCGACCTGCCAGGTCGAGGGCCGCCTGGTGCCGGTGGCGGAGATGAAGCTGGCGGCGGAGGAGGGCGTCTACTTCACCCATGACGTCCTGTTGTGGCAGGAGCCCGGCGTCCACGTGGACGCCATGGCCATGACCAAACCGTGGACTAGGCACCGTTCGGGGATGCCCCTTGTAATGCTCCAGGCCTCGGGCCCGGGGCGCCTCGCCTTCTCGCACGATGCCGCGGGCGAGCTCATCGCCCTCCCGCTGCAAAGGGGCGCGGCGGTGGACGTGCGCGAAAACGTCTTGCTCGCCGCCACTCTGGGCGTCACCTACGACTGGGCTGAGACGGGTGTGTGGTTCGTGGCCACCCAGGAGCAGAAAGAGGACCAGGCGGGCGGCGTGAAGCTGCTCAAGATGGGCCTCGAGCTGGCGGGGGCCACCTCCGGCAACGACCGCGACCGCAACCGCAACGACCAACCGACATGGCACTACCCGGTAGGCCAGTACATCGACCGCTTCCACGCCGGTGACAAGCCCGGCTTGGTCCTCGTACAGGTCAGCGGAAATGCCTATGTGCGGGACCTGGCGGCCGGGGAGTCGATCCTCGTCAAGCCGCCCGCACTTTTGTTCAAGGACCCGACCGTGGGAATGCAGTTACATGTCGAGTACCCTGCTGCGGGCGCAAAACTGTGGCGGACATGGGGCAACCGTTACCTCTGGTTGAGAGTGTTCGGGCCCGGGAGGGTGGGGATCGAGTCCTGCTATGACCGTCTCGACGACCCCGGGACGGATTTCCGGGACCTCTCGCCCCACACCGACCATCTCTGGCGATAGTGCACTTTGTAAAATCCCGCCCGTGCCGCGCACCGGAGCCCGCCGGCGAAGTTTGAGCAGTTGGAAGTGGCGCTGGGTGCCGCTGGTGCCGGTCGTCGTCCTCGGTACGGCTGCGTGCGGTGCCACCAAGGCGCCGGTCGCCAAGTCGCCGGTTGCCAAGGCGCCGGTTGCCAAGGCGCCGGTTGCCAAGGCGCCGGTTCCCGCCAGCGGTGCGTCCTCATGTGCCAGCTCCCGCTGGGCGTCGAGCGTGTACGGCACTCCCCACATCAGCCCCGTCCCCGCCATAGAGGCGGTGACCATTACGCCGAGCTATGGGGGCTTGCTGGTGGACTATAAGTTCGCGAAGCCCTTTGCGCCGGCCCCCTCGGGGGTGTACGACTCCTGGACGATCTACGTTTTCCAGCACCGCAGCGATGTCGGCGACCCGGCCGCAGCCGTCCAGCTGCAGATCGAAGACCGCGGCGCGGGATGGGAGCCAAGCGGCTGGACGCTCCTCGCCACGCTCGGCACCACCAACAACCAGGTGGAGGGCAACGTCCGTACGAACAAGGCGGGCAACGTCATCCAGACATTTTTCCCGGCCGGCTTTGCCGATTTACAGCCACCTTTCTACTGGTACGCCGAGCAGGTGCAAGATCGCGCTTACCTTCCCCGCGACAACCGGGCCGATTTCAGCGTCAACGGGACCATCACCAGTGACTGCCCGAACGGCGTCATGAGCCCCTCCGGTTTGCCCGACGCGGCGAAACTGATAGAAGTCAAGGACTGAAGCGGCCGTTCAGCGGGTCGCGCTCACAGGACGATCGAGAGGTTCGATGGACCAGGCAGACGGGCGGCCTCCCGCCGTCGTGCTCTTGAGCGGGGGCCTCGATTCGGCCACCGCATTGGCAGTCTGTATTTCTGAAGGTTTCCGGGCGCACGCATTGAGCTTCGATTACGGCCAGCGCCACCAGGTCGAGCTGGACGCCGCTCGCCGCGTGGCCCGTGCTCTCCAGGTCGATCGCCACGTGGTGATGAAGATCGACCTGCGCCAGTTCGGGGGCTCCGCCCTCACCAGCGACCTGGCCGTTCCCCACCACGAACGGGCCGACGAGATCGGTCCTGGCATACCGGTCACATATGTGCCGGCGCGCAACACGATATTCCTGTCCTTCGCCCTGGCCTGGGCCGAGACCCTTGGGGCCGGCGACATCTTCATCGGTGTCAACGCCCTTGACTACAGCGGCTACCCGGACTGCCGGCCCGAGTTCATCGAGGCTTTCCAAGCCATGGCCAACCTGGCCACGAAGGCGGCCGTAGAGGGACGCCAACGGGTCCGGGCCCACGCCCCGCTGTCCCAGTTGACCAAGGCGGAGATAATCAGGCTCGGTCTCGGGCTGGGGGTCGACTACGGGCTGACGCATAGCTGTTACGACCCCGGTCCCGACGGCCGGCCGTGCCGCACGTGCGACTCCTGCCTTCTGCGCCAAAAGGGGTTCCGCGAAGCGGGCGCCGAAGACCCGGCCTGGCCGAGCTGAACGGGCAGTTGTTTTGACTTGGTAGCTAAGGTGACGCTCGAGGAGGTTCCTCGGTACTTCGCGAGCAAGGAGCTGGGACCGATGGAAGTGCGCGGACGTCCGCTGCATTTTGGGGTGCAACTGCAAGCGCAACGAACCAGCTGGGCCGACTACGCCGCGGCTGTGAGGGCTGTCGAGCAACTTGGTTATGGGTCGGTGTGGAACTTTGACCACCTGCTGCCCTTCTCCGGGCCCGACGACGGCGCGTGCTTCGAGACGCTGACGACATTGTCGGCGATGGCCTTGCTGACCGAACGCGTACGCATCGGCTCGCTTGTCAACGGCGTCCTTTACCGGGACCCGGCCACTCTGGCCAAGGCCGTGGCCCAAGTCGACGAGATGAGCGGGGGCAGGCTCGACTTCTCCCTCGGAGCAGCCTGGGCGGAGAGGGAGTTCAAGGCCTACGGGATCGATTTCCCACCCCTGGAGGAGCGCCACGCCCGCTTGGACGAGGCGCTCCAGATCGTGAAGCTGCTCTGGAGCCAGCCCCGGACGACCTTCCACGGCCGCTACTACCGCATCGAGGACGCTCCGTGCGAGCCCAAGCCCGTCCAGTCGCCGCACCCGCCCATAACCGTCGGCGGCATGGGCCTGGCCACGGTCCGCCTGGCGGCCAAACACGCGACGCGCTTCAACATGATCGGCTCTCCTGAGAAATGCGCCGACCGCATCCAAAAACTCGAGCGGTACTGCGCCGAGATCGGCCGCGACCCGGCCGGGATCGAGTTTTCCCTACATCCCAACGTGGCTGTGGCCGCCTCCCGCCATGAAGCCGAAGCCCTGGCCACCCGGGTCGCCGCCGCCAACACGGTCGACCTGGAGGCCAACCGGGCCAGCTGGGTGATCGGGGCCCCGGCCGATGTCACGGCGACGCTGCGCCAGTACGTAGACCTCGGCATAAACCACTTCGTGTTCGCCCTCGGCTACCCCTTCGACATGGCGTTCCTGCGCTTCCTGCGGGAGGAGGTCCTCCTCGGCCTGGGCTGAGGGAGCCCTTGCGCTGCCCAGCAGTCAGCGGGGGAGCACGGCGCCGTCCCCCCGGTCCGCCGGGACCGGCNNGCCGGCCGGTCTTTTCCCGCCGACGCCGTGACGGGCCAGATCCTTACCGGCCAGATCTTCACTGGGCCGCGGGCTGTGAGCCGCACCTCCGAGCCGGCCACGAGCCGAACTTGGCCGAGCAACCGGGCCACGATCGGCGCCTGTGCCCCCGCAACAGGGGCGAGCCGGACAATCGAGTCGTGGCCATAAAAGGCCGTGCTTATAACCTGCGCCGCCACGCCGGTCCCGTCCCCACCTGAGCGGGCCTCGGCCTGCACCTGCACCTGCTCGGGTCGGACCAGCACGGTGACGGGGCCCGGTGTGGCTTCGCCAAGGTTGGCACTGACCTGGAACCGGCCGAGGGCAGTGGCGACGAACGTGCCGTCGAAGACGCCTTCGACCAGGTTGGCGTCGCCGACAAAGCAGGCCAGCTCGCTGTCGACGGGATCGGCGTATATGTCCTGAGGCGGCCCGAGCTGGGCGATGGTGCCATTGCGGATGACGGCCACCTGGTCGGAAAGCGAAAGGGCCTCGTCCTGGTCGTGGGTGACCAGGACCGTGGTCGTCCCGGCGGCACGCAGGACTGAGTGCACATCGGCCCGCACGGTGGCCCGGAGGTGAGCGTCGAGGGAGGCGAACGGCTCGTCGAGCAGGACGACCCGGGGCTTTACGGCGAGGGCACGGGCCAGGGCTACCCGCTGCTGCTGGCCGCCCGATAGCTGGTGGGGGTAACGGCCGGCCAAGCCGCTCAAGCCCACGGCGTCGAGCAGGTCGCCCACCTGGCGCTGACGCTGGCGCCGGGGGAGGCCGAAGGCGACGTTCGCGCCCACGGTCAGGTGCGGGAAGAGGCTCCCCTCCTGGGACACGTAGCCGATCCGGCGCTGTTCGGCCGGTACGTGGTTGCGGCCGTCGTCGACGGTCCTCCCGCCAATGGCCACGGTCCCCCGGTCGGGACGCTCGAAACCGGCCAGCACTCGCAGCAGGGTCGTCTTGCCGCTGCCCGAGGGGCCGAGCACGGATATGAAGGAGCCCGCCGGCACCTCCAGGTGGACCCCCGTCAGGACGCGATGGCGCCCGAAGCCCTTGTAGAGGTCGGCGACGACGACTTCGGGCCACGGGCTGTTGTCGGGGCCTTCAGGTGCAGCCGTCATACCGGCCTGGTGGCGCGGCCCGGCAGCCGGTCGAAGTACCGGCCGAGCACGTAACTCGGCGCGGCGGCAATGGCGATGATCACCAAGGCGAAGGGTGCCGCCTGGCCGTAGGAGAGGTTTTGCTGGTACGCCCAAAACTGGGTGGCGAGGGTCTGGACGCCGGTGGGCACCAGGACCAGGGTGGCCGTGAGCTCGGTGACCGCGGCCAGGAAGACCAGGCAGAACGAGGCGGCGAGCCCCGGTCCGACGAGGGGGAGCGTCACCCGGGCCAGGACGGCCCAGGGGCGCTGACCGAGCGAGCGCGCCATCTCCTCCAGGGCTACCGGCGCGTAGGCCACTGATGCCCGCACGCCAACCAGGGCGAGGGGGAAGAACAGGATGCTGTAGGCGACGACCAGGAGGGGGGCGCTCTGGTAACCGAAGCCGTCCAGGTAGTGCTCGGCGAAGTAGCTGAGAGCGAGGGCGATCACGACGCCCGGCATGGCCAGCACAAGGTAGCTGCTGCGCTCGAGGAGGTGGCCGGCGCGGCCCTTGTGGCGCACGGCGAGCAGGGCCACCGGGAGCGCCATAAGGGTGGCCAGGGCGGCGGCGCAACCGCTGTACAGCGCCGTGTGCCAGCCCGCACTGACCATGGGGACGCCGGCCACGACGTGGGCCCCACCCTCGAGGACCCAGTAGACGCTGGCCCCGACAGGGACGCCCAGGGCCAGGCCGACCAGGGCGACGAAACCGGCCAGGACCGGCAGTTTGGCCCGCCCGAGGTGGTGACGGGCCAGGGCCCGCTGGGCGAGCGGGCCGGTGCGGACAGGGCGTCCCTTGCCGCGGGCGAACCCTTCGCCGCCGAGCACGACGATGCCCAGGACCACCAGGACCAGCGATAGCGAGCACGCCGCGGGCACGTCGAAAGATACCCCGTACTCGGTGAAGATCTCGGTCGTGAAGGTCTGGTAGCCGAGGATCTCGAACGCACCGTACTCGGCCAGGATCACCAAGGCGACGAGGACGCAACCTCCGAGAATGGCGCCCCGGGCTTGGCCGAGGGTGACGCGGACGAACGTCCGCGCCCGGCTCACGCCGAGGCTACGGGCGATCTCCTCGAGGGCCGGGTCGGCGCTGCGGAGGCTGGCCGCCACCGGAAGGTACACGAGTGGGTAAACGGCGAGGGTCATGACCAGCACGGCCCCCCGGAAACCTTCGACCCAGGTGCTGAGCGACGCCCAACCGAAGCTGACCACGAAGTCGGGTATGGCGAAGGGGACCACGACGAGGACGGCCCAGACATGCCGGCCCGGAAGGTCCGTCCGCTCGACGCACCACGCGGCCAGAGTGCCGATGACGACGCACAGGACCGTTACGACCACTGTCAGGCGGACGGTGTTCCAGAGCAAAGTGGCGGTCAGTGGTCGCCAGATCAACCGGCCGATGGTGGCCGCCCCGGCGCCGTGGGCTTCGAGGACCAGGAAGGCGAGCGGTGCCAACAACACTGCAGCCACCGCTGCGCTCATAACGAGCAGGGACCAGGGACGGGCGCTCCTGGAGGTGGTGACGACCTCGTCCGCCGCCCCGCCGGCGCCGTCCGGCCTGGTTTCACTGGTCATCACCGTGCCTGAAGTCTCTTGAGCACGGTGAAGGGTCAAAGCAGACCGGCTTGTTGCAAAAGGCTTATGGCGCTGGACCCGTCCCCGAGCTGGCCGACCGTGATGGTATAGGGCGCCAGGTCGGTGAAGGGAGTTTCCGGCGCCAACGTAGTCACCCCCGCCACCAGCGGGTACTCGAAGCTGATCGACTTGGCCGGGTCGGCGATGACGGTCTGTCCTCGCCTGCTCACGAGGTAGGCGAGGAAGCGCTGTGCGTCAGCTTGGTGCCTGGAGGACTTGAGGACGGCGGCGCCGGAGACGTCGACGACATAACCCGGGTCGTGCGGGGCGAAGTAGGCGATCTCCGAGTGCATATTGCTGACGCCGATCTCGGCCCGCATACGGTACCAGTAGTACTGGTTTACGAGCCCGAACGCGGCGGCACCGCGGTTGACTTCGTCGGCGATCGTCTCATTATCGGCGTAGACATGGGCCCCGGCATTGGCTTTGATGCCCTCCAACCATTGGAGCGCGGCTTTGGTGCCATAGGCCTTGGCCACCGAGGTGACGATGGGCTGGAAGTCGGTCTCTCCGGCGGCAAAAGCCAACTTGGCTCTAAAGCGCGGGTCGGCCAGCTGGAGGACCGAAGTCGGCAACTGGGCCCTGCCGATCAGCTTCGGGTTGTAGATGAGCACGCTCACCCGGGCCGAGACCCCTACCCAGTCCCCGTCGGGAGAGTCGTACTTCCCGGCGACCCGCTCCAAGGTGGACGGGTCGGTCTTGGCCAGGAGCCCCTTGTCCTGGAGGTACTCGAGGGCGGGGGAGTTCTCGGTATAAATGACGTCGGCCGGGGAGCGGGCCCCTTCGGTGACGATCTCGTCGGCCAGGACGTCCTCATCGTCGCTGCGAACGTTCACGGTTATCCCCGTGGCCTTCTCGAACCCGGCGACCAACGTACCGGTCGTCTCCACGTGCTGGCCGTTGTAGAGAGTGATCGAGACCTTGCCCGTCGAGGCCTTGCCCGTCGAGGCCGGCGACGTCCCGCCGCAGGCCGTCAGGGTGCCGGCCAGGACCAGCGCGGCGAGCGGGTAGGCCCACCGGCCGGCCGACGACGGGCGCCTGACACCTTTGGCTTCAGGGTGTCGTGCCGGCACGTTTGTCGTCCTCTCCGCCCCGGGTGGGACAGGTCGTCCTGGCTTGTAAGGGAAGCCTAATATTAAAATGTAGGTTACCCTCACAACGAGTGGCCTGGGTGGCAGGCCCGGCGGGCGGGGAAGGCGTTAGGTGTGCCGGTTGAGCGCTCCTTCAGGGCATGATGGCCGCACTCGCGAAGAAAGGTGACCCCAGTGGCTTACCCCCGCCGCACGCTTGGGACTGGCAGTTCTGCTTTGACCGTGCCCGCCATGGGCCTCGGGTGCATGGGGATGTCCGAGTTCTATGGGACGGGCGACGAGGACGAATCGATCGCTACCATCCGTGCCGCCATCGACGCCGGTGCCGGCTTCCTGGACACGGCCGACATGTACGGGCCGTTCACCAACGAGGGACTAGTGGGCCGGGCCATCGCCGGGCGGCGCCAGGAGGTCGTCCTCGCCACCAAGTTCGGTAACGAGCGCAACCCCGATGGCAGCCGGGTCGGGATAAACGGCCGTCCCGAGTACGTGCGCAAAGCGGCCGACGCCTCGTTGGCCCGCCTGGGCGTCGACCATATCGACCTCTACTACCAGCACCGGGTCGACCCCACCGTGCCCATCGAGGACACCTGGGCGGCGATGGCCGACCTGGTCCAGGCGGGCAAGGTCCGCTACCTCGGGATCTCCGAGGCCGCCCCCGAGACCTTGCGCCGGGCGCACGCCACCCACCCGGTCACGGCGTTGCAGACGGAGTGGTCGCTGTGGACCCGAGAAGTGGAGGATGACGGCGTGCTGGCCACGGTGCGGCGGCTGGGAGTGGGCTTCGTGGCCTACTCGCCCATCGGCCGCGGCTTCCTCTCGGGTACGGTCCGCCGGCCCGAGGACCTGGCGCCAGACGATTTCCGCCGGCATAACCCTCGCTTTCAGGGCGACAACCTCGTCAAGAACCTCGAGCTCGTGGACAAGGTGACGGCACTGGCACATCAGCGAGGCGTCACACCGGCGCAGGTGGCGCTGGCCTGGGTGCTCGCCCAAGGCCACGACGTGGTGCCGATCCCGGGGACCAAGCGGCGCACCTACCTGATGGAAAACCTCGACGCCGTGCACCTGAAGCTCTCCAATGACGAACTGCGAGCACTGGACGAGGCCGCCCCGAGGGGGTCCACCGCCGGGGACCGCTACGCCGACATGAGCACCGTGCGCCGCTAGGCACCGCCGGCAGACCTATAGCATTCCCCCGATGGACCTGGTTACCGGCGCCGGCCCGCTGGCGCTGGTGGGTTCGGGAGAATACCTGCCGCAGATGTCCGTGATCGAGGCCGGGCTGCTCGCCGGGCGCCCACCCCGCTACGTCCAGCTCGCCACTGCCGCGGTCCCCGACGGGCCGTCGGTCGTCGAGCGCTGGCACAGCCTGGGCGCCGCCCAGGCGGCGCGCCTGGGAGTCGAGCCCGTCGTCCTTCCCGTCAACGACCGCTCTGACGCAGACGACCCGGTCTTGGCCGCCCAGGTAGCCGGTGCGGGCCTCATCTACCTGTCGGGCGGGCACCCCGCCTATCTGGCCGGCACGCTGAGCGGCACGGCGGTGTGGGCGGCCATCGTGGCCGCCTGGCGTGAGGGCGCCGCCCTCGCCGGGTGCAGCGCTGGGGCGATGGCGTTGACGTCGTGGGTGCCGTCGCTGTTCCAGCGCCAAATAGGCCCTACCCCCGGGCTTGGCCTACTACCCCACCTCCGGGTCATCCCCCACTTCGACACTTTCGCCGCCCGCATCCCTGATCTCGTGGCGCGCTTCTTGGTGCCCGATGGCCCCGCTGTGACCGTGATCGGGGTCGACGAGGACACGGCGCTGGTGGGCGGGCCCACCGAGTGGACGGTGCAGGGCCGCCAGTCGGCCTGGAGGCTCACCCGGGACGGGCGTGAGCAGTTCCCCGCCGGTACGACGGTGCTGACCCCCATCGGCCCGGAGGGCTGAGGCCCGTCTCAGACCGGTGCCGCGTCGACTTCCAGAGATGGCTGCTCGTCGCCGAGCTCCTGGTCTTGCCGCCTCTTTTCGACTTCTGAGCCCCGTGGCCGCCGGTGCCGGGGAGCTCTGCTGCCGTCGAGATGACCCGCCAGCACTTCGACAGTAGGCGAGCTGTACAGGCTCACCCGTTGCGGGGACTGGGTAGCCGCCACTGCTGCTGCGATGCGGTCAACCGATAACCATCTTGGCCGTGCCATGTTGTCCCCTTCCCTGGGTGACGTACTTCCGGCCCTGCACCTCTATATCTATCACTTCTTCGTTCCGTCTCACTACTCTCGGCGCGTTTTTCTGCACTCTTGGCGGTCCAAGGCCGCCTCGTGTGCCGCGGACATTGCATTAAGGTCGCGCGCATGATCCGGCACACGGTTGCGTTCCGTCTCCGGCACCCCTCGGGGTCGTCGGAGGAAGCGGCTTTTCTGTCTGAGGCCTTGGTCCTAAGAGATATCCCCGGCGTACGGAACTTCGAGCGGCTCAGGCAGGTTAGTGACAAGAACGAGTATGCCTTCGGTTTTTCGATGGAGTTCGCCGACCGCGAGGCATACGCCGTCTACAACGAGCACCCGGTCCATACGGCATTTGTCGCCACGCGGTGGGTGCCGGAGGTAGAGGCGTTCCAGGAGACGGACTACCAGCCCCTTTAAGGCCAGGCGGTTGACGGCGCCTTCTTGGGCCGACATTATGAACGGCCACAGACCGACTAGCCGGGCCCGGGAGGCAACCATGGCGGCATATGTGATGTACCAGGCAGAAGTGCTCGACGGCGAGCGCTACGAGAAGTACAAGCCGCTGGCCGCCGAGAGCATCCGGCAAGCCGGGGGCAGGTACATCGTGCGCGGGGGAGACGTCGACGTGCTGGAGGGGGAACCGCCGGCAGGCAGGACCGTGGTGGTCGAGTTCCCCGACCGGGCCACTGCTCTCGAGTGGTACCGGGGAGGGGCTTATACCGAAGCCCGCGAGCTCCGTAAGGGCGCGGCCACTGCACGCATGTACGTAGTGGACGGCGTCGGGCCCTAGAGCCTCGAGATCCGCGGAGTTCCTGAGAAGTGCCTTAAGAGATGGCTGTTTAGGGTCAAGCGCCTTGAATACCTCTGGCTCAGAGGCGTATAAAGGACGTGGCTCGACCGTACCTCGGTGCGCCCGGGCCAGGTGGAACCCTCTTCTGCTGAGGGCGGTCCCGGCGTGGCTCAGGTCCCGCCGGGGCCTCCTTTTTTTGGATGAGAGCGTCGCACGCTAACGGCATGTCGTTGACCTGAGGGCGCTCGACGCGGCGCCGCTCTGGAACACTGGTCCCGTGCCTGATCACCCGGAACCAAGCGCTCGAGGGGAGCACGGCCACTCCCATACCCTGACGCTTGGTCCCGATCTTCGCTACCTGGTCGTCGCCTTGGTACTGATCGGTACCTTCATGGTCGGTGAGGTCGTCGCCGCAGTTCTGGGCAGCTCGTTGGCGCTCTTCGCGGACGCCGGGCACATGTTGACCGATGTCGCCACTCTCGCCATAAGCGTTTGGGCGGTCCGTCTAGCCGCCAGGCCCGCTCAGGGGAGGTGGACCTACGGTCTGAAACGGGCCGAGATCCTCTCGGCCGCGGTCAACGGCGTAACCCTCGTCGCGATCTCGGTCCTGATCGCCCTCGAGGCCATTCAGAGACTGATCGCGCCGAAGCACGTCCTCGGCGGGCTCGTCCTCGGGGTTGCCCTATTGGGCGCGGTGGTCAACGTCTTCGCGGCTTGGGCCCTGGCGAAGGCCGACCGTAGGAGCCTCAACGTCCGCGGGGCGTACGAGCACATCCTGACCGACCTTTACGCGTTCATAGGGACGGCGGTAGCTGGGCTCGTGATCGTCTTGACCGGTTGGGACCGAGCAGACCCCGTGGCATCGCTCCTCGTGGTCGCCCTGATGGGACGGACGGCGTGGGGCCTGCTCCGCGACGCAGGGAAGATACTCCTGCAGGCGGCTCCCGATGACCTCGAGCTCAGCGAGGTACGCGCCCATCTCGTTGACGTGCCGCACGTGCTTGATGTCCACGACCTTCACGCCTGGACAGTTACGTCCGGCTCTCCCACGTTGGCCGCTCATGTCGTCGTGGAGGACCATTGCTTCGAAACCGGCCACGCACCGCAGATCCTCGACGCTCTGCAGGCCTGTCTCGCCGAGCATTTCGGCCTTACGCACGCCACCTTCCAGCTAGAGCCCGCGCATCATGTCGGCCACGAAGAGGACGTGCACCAATGATCACCGAGTTCGCCCTTATTTTCCGCCATGGGGTAATGGCATGACGGCGGTGACCGTCTACGGCGTGTGCGCCGTCTCGTTCATGATGGCGATGTACGCCCTCGAACATCGAGGCCGGCGCTTCGTCCTCGCCTTCGTCCTGGGCTGCCTTCTCTCCAGCGCTTACGGCTTTTTGTCGGGGGCCTGGCCGTTTGGCGTTGTGGAGTTCGTCTGGTCCGGGATCGCACTTCGTCGTTACCGGCGCCTCGCGGGGCTCTAGTTCGGTCCGCACGGGCAGGGCGGTTGCCTCACGAAGTCGTCGAAGGGGCGAGCGTCGTGGTTGTGGCTGCCGGCGCGAAGTTGAACGGCTGGTGAACGACAGGTGGTCGTCGACTGGCTATGGTCATGGTCATGCAAAGCGTCGAAGAGCTCGTCCTGGGGCTCTTCGGTGCCGTTACCGAGGTCTTGGCGCGGGCCACCGCGGCCCTGTTGGAAGCAGACGTGCTGGTCGGCCAGGCGGTCATAGACGCCGACCCGGAGATCGACGAGCAGATCGAAGCGGTCAAACGCCTGGTCTGGGACAAGATCGACTCTGAACGGCCTACAGGGCCTGAGCTGCGGTACCTGGTCTCCATCTTGTTGGTCCTCCCCGAACTAGAGCGCAGTGCCGACTTGGCCGAGCACATCGCCCAGCGCGCCCTTGTCAACGTTGGGGCCGACATGACGCCGGTGAGCCGGGGCATTGTGCAGCGCATGTCGGAGGTGGCGATCGAGATGTGGCGATCGGTCACCGAAGCGTACGCCGCACTAGCCCTCGATGACCTTGAGCTCCACGAAGCCGACGTGGAGCTCGACATCCTCCACGACCGGCTTACGGCCGAGGTCGCCACTGGCGTCATGAGAGCGCCGGTAGTCGCGCAGGTCGCGTTGCTCGCCCGCTTCTATGAGCGCATCGGCGATCACGCCGTCAACCTAAGCCGGCGAATAGCCACTTCCCAGGACTGAAAGCCAGCGGTAGGGGAGCCGTGCCCCCGCCGGCTTAGGGATCAGCGTCCCCCGGCCAGGACCTCCTGGTTGTCCAGCGCGACCGCCTCCGCGGTGGGACCGACGTGAGTGCCCCGGAGCTGGACTATGTTGCCCGCGGCAACCTCGTCGAGGGACCTTCCGGCCGGCTCCGGCAGGAGAAGTGTCAGGGCCATGCCTCCGAGCGAGGCAAGGGCGGCAACGATGAGCATGCCGCGTAGGCCTATGTGCGCCTGCAAGGACGGCACCAAGAACACGCCCACGAAAGCGCCCAGTTTGCCGAGCCCCGCGGAGATACCGTGGCCGGTCGTCCTGGCCCGCACGGGGAACAGCTCGGACGGCAGGACGAAAGTCGTGCTGTTGGGCCCGAACTCTATGAAGAGGTAACTCAGGCCGAAGATGCCCAGGAAGGGCGCCACGTGGGCAGTGAGCGAGTGGACCAAGCCCAGGACCAGGAAGGCGGCTGTCATGACAGCGAAGCCGATCAGTTGCAGCTGACGGTGCCCTATTCGGTCCATGAACGAGAAGGCGAGGACGTAACCAGGCAATGCAAAGATAAGGAACAGGACCAGGCTCTGGACAAGCTGCATGCTGACCGACGCATGGGGCGAGACCTCCTTCAGGATGGCCGGCAGCGAAAGGGTGTTGCCGTAGTAGGCGTAGTCGAACAGGAGCCAGCCGCCTGCGGTGCCGAGCAGTAGCCGGAGCATCCTGGGCTGTCGCAGGAGCTCCCAAAGCGAGGAGCCGGAAGAGCCTTTCACCGCCCCCCGCGGACCGGACAGCAGAGCGCTCGTCCTCGTTTTCGCGCCGGGAGCCGAAGCAATGCCGTCGGAGAAGGCCAGCAAGTCGGCGGCTGCCTTGGTCGCGTCACCACGGACCTCGGCGACGAAGCGGGGCGACTCCGGCATCAGCGTCCGCAGCCACAGGACGCCGGCGGCAGGCAGGGCCCCGAACCCCAGCAGCAGGCGCCAGGTGGTGCCGTGACTGACGCCCGAGGAAATAAGTGACAGCGCTACCAGCGGGCCGATGATGAGGCCCAGGGCCTGCATCGAGAACACCAGCCCCACCAGCCGGCCGCGATCGCTCCGGTTGGAGTACTCGCTCATCAACACGGCCGACACGGGGTAGTCCCCACCGATCCCAAGCCCGAGGATGAAACGGGCGACCACAAGCCAGGCGAAGCCAGGCGAGAAACAAGACAGAAGGGCGCCCACGATCATCACCACTGCCACGGTGACGTACACGCTCTTGCGCCCGAGCCTGTCGGCTATGCGGCCGAAGACCATGGCGCCGATGAAGGCGCCCAGGATGGCGGCACCTATGACCCAGCTCTTCTGGAACGTCGTCAAATGCCACTGAGCTGTGACCAAGGTGGCGACCGTGCTGATGACGAAGAGATCGTAAGCATCGGTGAAGAAGCCGACGCCTGAGACCACAACGGTCCGGAGGTGGTACCGGCTTCGCGGTGCTTCGTCCAAGGCGGTGGCAACACTCGAACTGGAGTAGTCGTCGGCATGCCGAACGGCCCCGGTCCCTGTTGTCATGGCATCCACCACACTCTCAACGTGAGGTGTCGTCCCGGTGACTAGAACATGAACAAGAGGTGTACGCACTCCCAAGTTTTGGTGTCAGTCAGCTGAACGACCGTATGAGCTCGCACCTCGAGGTGCAGGCCCGTGAGCGCGTCATGCCGGCTCGAATTGTGGCGCTGCCTAACCCCGGGGCCACTCTTCCCCGGACAGGGTATAGAGCACGTGGTGGGAGAGCGGGTGGCCCCTGGCGACAATGGGGTGCTCGAAGTCATTGGCTTCGTTGTGCGACATCCCCAGTCGCTCCATGACCCGACGTGAGCGCAGGTTGACCGCGGCGGTGAACGAGACGATGCTGTCCAGCTCCAGTGAGCTAAAGGCGAACTGGACTGCCGCGGTGGCCGCCTCGGTCGCGTAGCCCCGGCCCCAATAGGGACGCGCCAGTCTCCATCCCACTTCGGTGGCGGGAGCGAACGGTAGGTGAGCAGGGACGGCGTGGAGCCCGACGAAGCCGATGAAGAGCCCGGTCGAAAGTTCCTCGACAGCCCAGGGGCAATGACCTGTGCGTTCGAGCTCGGCCTGGAACACGTCGATGAGGGCGTCGCTCTCGGTGGCCGACAGCGCCTTGGGGAAGAACTCCATGACGACGGGGTCGGCGTTCATCGCAGCAAAGGGAGCCCGGTCCGCCTCATACCAGTCCCGGAGGGCAAGTCGTGGCGTTCCGAGCCTGAACTCACCCATTTGGCCACGTTACCGTGCTCTTCCTGGTCCATGGCCGTGGCTGGGGCCGGGGGGGCCGGGCATGGCGGGGCGCGTGGTTGAGCAGGTCTTTTCCGAAAACGGCGCAGGATCCTTGCGCGCCTAAAGGCGCTGCGCTAGGTTTCCCCGCTACGACGCTGCAAGTGCGGTGCTAACTACGCAGGGTCGTCGAGTTCCGTCACTCAAGCCGCGGGGGTAGGAGCGCATGATCGGGGACCAGGACGCCGACGACAGCGTCGGTAAGGCGGAAGGGCACCAGGACGGGGCGGCGGAAGGGCAGGGGCCCCAGGACCTGACAGAGCGAAAACTCACTCGGCGTGTCTTCCTCGGAGGAGTAGCCGGGGCGTCGGCCTGGATGTACTTCCGGCCCAACCGTTTGCTAAAGGCCGCGTTCCCCGACGAAGAGCTGGACAACGCTGTCGTCGGCCGTGGTACGACGCCGGTCACGCCGGTCACCCTGCCGCGCAACCCCAACGAGCCGGACATAACCATATCGGTGGAGCGTGGCACCGACCTGGTGCTGCTCGATTTCGCTTTTTATAGCTGCGAAGTCCAGGTCGGCTCAGCGCCCGCCATTGTGCCCACCGCTGCCGGGGCCGCGATCGTGGTCCAGTTCCCGCCCCAAGCCATCGCCGAGGGTGCCTACCCCTGGTCGGCGTCGTCGGTGGCCCTGGAGGTCGACCCGCCCCCGGTCCTGTCCGACCTGTCCGGCCCCAGCCGGTTGGTGTTCTCGCTGCCGCTGGGCCAGAGCATCCCATTGCCCACCATGACCGTGGCCGACTTGCTCGACTGGAGCGGGTGGAAGCTGCTGGTGCCGGCCGTGGCTCAAGTGAGCGGTCCCGGCCGGGTGATAATCAGCCCGGCGGGCGAGGAGGCCCGGGCCACGGCGGCCACGAGCGGCCCCCCGGTCCCGACCGAGCCGACGGAGCTGGAGACGGCGATCGAGTTCCCCTACGCGTTGTTCCTGGCCCCCACCGTGTATGCCTCGGGGCTGGCCCTGGACGGCTTTACCACCGGCTTTTCCACTAGAGCGGCCCCGCTCGTCTCCTCCGCTGGAGTGGTCGACCTCTGGTCGGCTTCCCTCGTCGGGGGGCGGGTGGTGTCGTTGGCCGGGGAGGCCCCTTTCGTACCGGCCGTGTCGGCGGTGTGGGCCGACGATTACGCCTCTAGCCCGCTTGTTGGCCCGCCCCCCAATGCCACCCCGGAGACCAATATCCTCTACCTGCCCCCTCCGCCCAAATGACGACCGATTTCCCGGGGAACGGGCCCAATTTCGATTTTAGTTCGCTCAGTACGCAGGAAGACGGCGGCCCGACGGGCCAGCGTATAAGGACCGAACTGGTGGAGCTGGCGGGCAATTTCAACACCCCCGGCGCCGCCTACATAACAGCCAATGTCCTAGAACTTTCCGCCCTGGGGGCGACCACTGACCTGCTCGGCCAGTGGGGCCCGCCCGAAGGGTCGGGGATAAACTTGGTGGGCTGGCACCACAAGGCGGTGACCGGGCGCGATGTGTACGTCAAGATCGTGGTGCGGGGATGGATGTTCCCCCTCGGCCACGCGGCGACCCTGACCATCATCTCGGAGCGCACGGTCGAGTCGGACCCGGAGCTGCCGCGGAACTACGGGGACGCCTACCTGGGCCAAAAAGCCTACATACGGGTGACCGAGCCGACTAAGAAATACCCGGCATTGGGGCAGCCTTTTGGGACCAATGACTGGCCCTTCCAGGTAATCACCATAACCACCACGACGAGCCCCCTGCTGGACCCGGCCCGGCCTCACATTGGCTCGTCGGCCCAGGTCCAGCAGCTCACTTCGGGCGGTGACCAGATCCCGTGGTCGCTCATCGCCACCGACCTGGCCGGCAACGTGCTGCACCTGCAGGTGCCGCTCGGCTTTGTGGTCAGTGCCGACCCCGGCAACGAGTTCGACGCGTCCACGGTGGCCCCGTGGATAGCGGCCTACAACAAGCTGAACGCCTCGACGAACCGCACCGCATACGGCCACGGCCAGGTCATGCGGTTCGCCCCCGAAAGCCCGGGCCAGCCGGGGAACACCACCCACCCCGTGTACAGCCTCAGCCTGGGGGCGGCGTCGCCGACGAAGGACCCCACCACCACCTCGGCCCCGCCCAACCCGCCGAGCACGACGGCCCTGGAAGCGGCCGCCCAGCCCGCCTTTTACCCGGTGCTGGCCGAGTCGTCGGTCCACCTGAAGGCGGCCGACACCCTGACCGGCAGCGGGAAGGGCTTTACGGACTCGAGCGGCACGGGGGTGCGCTTCCAGTTTTACGGGCCCTATGTAGATACCTGGCCCCGGTCGGCCGCCATCCTGGCCGGCGACACCACGCCGCTCAACGGTATGTACGGTCAATTGACCGACGCACTGCCGAAATCGGCGGGCGGGTTGGGGGCGGGCCCGCTCATGCAGTTGCCGGGCAACCTGGTCGGCGGCCTGGGGACGCCCAACACCCTCATGTCCGGGTTGTCGTCGGTCACCGGTCCTGTGGCGGGTGACCTCAGCGACCTGGCCAGCATTGCCGCGGGCGCGCTGAGCCCGGCCCAGTACTTCAGCTCGTTGCCCAGTGCCGTGGCCAGCGAGCTACCCCAGCTTTTCGGGGCGCTGAAGCTGGCTGACATCCTGGATGCCTTTTCCGACGCCTTGCCCGGGAACCTGCCCAACGTGACGACGGCCAAGAACGCCGCCGGCGACGAGGTGATCACTTACACCCTGATGGCGACGCTCAAAAGCGCCCCGTCGGCCAACACCATATTCGTGCCCGACGGTGGTGACGGCACGGGCCAGTTCCTGCTCACGGCCACGGCGACCATCTCGGCCAACGGGGCCGTCACCTACGACGTCAACGGCTCGATCACCCCGTTCTCGGTCTACCTGGTCAACAACGGGGACCTCGAGTTCATCCAAGTCCCCTTCGAGGCCTTTTCGTTCTCGTCCCAGTCGGGGAGCAAGACCCAGGTCGACGTCAGCATCGGCAGCGTCCAGTTCGAGGGCGCCTTCTCGTTTGTCAATGCCCTGGAAGACTTCTTGCAGGACCTGGGCGGGAGCGGGATCTCCATCTCGGTCACCCCCACCCAACTCGTGGCCAGTGTCTCGTTGTCCCTGCCACCGGTCGGGGTGGGCGTTTTCACCCTGTCCGGGTTAGCTTTTGGTTCGAGCGTCACCATCCCGTTCCTGGGCGACCCCGCCATCTTGGCCTTCAACTTTGCCAGCCAGGACAACCCGTTCTTGCTTACAATTTGGTGTTTCGGCGGGGGCGGGTTCTTTTCCATCGGGCTGGGCTTTGCCGGCGTGCAGACCATCCAGGCCTCGTTCGAGTTCGCCGGCCAGCTGGCTCTCGACCTGGGCGTGGCCAGTGGGTCGATAACCTTGGCGGCCGGTGTCTATTACGGGTACGCGGCGCCGTCGGCGCCCAACCCGGGCACCACCCTCACCGGGTTTGTCCGCCTCACGGGCGAGGTCGAAGTGCTGGGCATAATCTCCATTTCTGCCGAGCTCGACCTGTCACTGAGCTACGTCTCCAACCCCAGCGGCGAGTACGTGCAGGGCACGGCGACGCTAAAAGTCTCGATCAGCATTTGCTTCTTTAGCATTACCGTCCCCATCACGGTCACCAAGAGCTTCGCCGGCGGCGGGGGCGGCGGCGCCAGCGCGACAGACGAGATCGTTATCCTGGCCGACGACACGGGGACCATACTGGACGGCAACAACGTCACCCAGGTCACGTTCCTTGACGTCGTTCCCGACCCAGCCGACTGGCAGGACTACTGCGACGCGTTCACCAACTGAGAGCCGGGGGCCCAGCCCCACCGAGGAGCCATGCGCACCGAAACCATAGTCTGGACAGCTCTCCCTAATGGTCGCACCGGCGCGTCCAGCGTAAGGCTGTCGGTGTTTGTCTCGCCCCAGCTGCAGACCGACGAGGGGGGCGCCAACCCATTGTTATCGCTCTTCCCGGACTGGACGGTGTGGCCGCGGACTTTGGCAACGCCGGCGCTGCGCTTCGAGGTGACTTTCGCCGGCCACCCGGCGGTGGTGGTGGCGCCTGACCTTAGCGGCCTGTCGCCGACGCGCTGGCAAGCCCTGTTCGACCCGGCCACCACCGGGGTCACGAGCTACAGCTACCAGGACTACGCCGGCACCACCATCAACAGCTTCAATGCCCAGGCCGTGCAGGAGAACGTCAGCAAGCTGTACGGCCAGATCGGGGTGGCGTCCGGCGTCCTGCCGCCGGTGCTTTCCTTTTCGACGGGCCAGTTCGTAGGCGGCCGGGAGGTCGGCTCCCTGGTGGACAGCGTAGCCAACCTGACCCGCGACAGCGACCTGTACCCGTTGAAGAAGGCCGTCGTGGCCGCCCGAGATTTCCACCTCCGCCCACCGGTGACGCTCAATTCGGCGCCGGTGGCGGCCCCGTACGTGGCCACGGTGCCCACGCTCGATTTCCACCAGGCTGTCTCTTCCCTGGGCTCGTACCCGGCCGTCCTGCGCCTGCTCGGTCTCGTGTTCGACCTGGAGGTGCCCCTACCGGCCGCCCTGGTCAGCTCCACGACGGACTTCGTGGTGAACGTGAGGGTGGTGCCCCGGCTCAAGTCCCATTTCGACGGGACCGGCGACCGCAACACGGTAAACGTTTCGCTCGAGACGCAGTCCGCGCTGACCCCGGACAGCTTCCGCCCGGCGCCCGACGGCCTCGACTATCGCAACGGGATGCTCGACCTGGCCGACCCGGCCCGCTTTTCGGTCATCGACCTGGACGTGGACGGGGCCTCCGAGCAGCTGGTGAACCTGTCGCAGGCCCTCAACAACATCACCCACTGGGTGGCACCGCAGTCGTCGGCGTCAGCGGACGGGGCCACACTGGCTATGACGACCCCGGCTCTGCGCTCTACGGGGCCGTCGATCGTGTGGAGCGGGTGGGGCACGCCGGGGGCGGGGCTCAACGCGCTGGCGGCGGCGCAGACCAACATCAGCACCGCCGTTACCAACTGGGTGACCTGGTACCTCAAGTACCACAAATCGGCGGTGCGGCCACCGGCCCCGGCCCTACCCGTGCTGGGCGCCGTGGATGTCATCCGTGGCCACCGCTTCGACGTCTGGCCTTTGAACGACCACAACCAGTCCTGGTGCTCGCTGCACCAGCGGCTGGGGACCTACATATTTGGCACTGAGGCGGCGGTGGCCCTGCCCGAAGGGACGACGCCCGGGCTGGACGAGGGCACCAGCGTCCCCGGCGCCACCTCGCAAGCGGGCATGACGGCGCCGAGCGCGGAGCTCTGGGTGCACGAATCTATTGCCCGTTGGGCGGGCTGGAGCCTGGCCGCCCCCCGCCCGGGCAACCAGATCGACCCCAATGACTCGGTCCACGCCAGCCGCAACAACCCGGCGGTCACCACCCCGGACGCCGCCGGCCAGGTCACGCCCCAGCTGTCGGCCTCGTTCCAGGTGGCCCCGGGGACACTGCCCAAGCTGCGTTTCGGATGGCGCTACCGCTACCGGGCCCGGGGGGTCGACTTAGCCGGCAACTCGGTGCCACTGGACGTCAACGACGCCACCACCGCCACCGCGCCGGTGACCCATTACCGCTACGAGCCCGTCGCCTCGCCGGTCGTGGTGCCGACCGCCCCGCTGGTGCCCGGCGAGGCCGTCCTGCTCTTAGCCGTGCGCGACTACCAGGCGGCACCGGCGATGGCGGTGACGCCCAACAGCCGCTGGTTGTTCCCGCCCAGGGTCTCCGAGATGATGGCCGAGGAGCACGGGATGTTGGACGGCTTCCGAGCCGGCCTGCCTCCCGAGCTCGACAAGCGGCCGGCGGGCGATGCCGCCACCTATCAAATGCTGGGAGGCACGGCTGCGGCCCCGGGGCGGGCCGACGCCGTGGTCACAGACGTGGCCCAGGTGGCGACCGACCCGACCACGGGCACGCCTTACTTGGCGGCCACCGCCCACCCGAGCACCCCCTGGCTCCCCGACCCCCTGGGCCGGGGCGTGACCATTAGCGGGTTTGTGGTCGGGACCGAGCTGTTCGAATGGGCCGGGGGCCGGTGGCCGAGCGCCGACCCCGTGCTGGTCATCCTGAAGGCGGGCCCTCTGGCCCGTCACCGGACGGCGGCGACGGCCTCCGCGCCGGCCACCCTCACCGTCTCGCTGCCGGCGGCCGACGTGCTCGACCTGCGCCTCTCCAGCAACCTGACCAGCCCGGAGACCCTCGGGGCCTACCACTGGATGCTGGCTGAGACGACCACGGCGGCGCAGCGGGCCGACTTGGCGGTGCTGGCTTTGGCCGGTGAGCTGTGGATGCTCACCCCTTTCCGGGTACTGCGCCTGGTCAACGCCGTGCGCCTGCCCCTGGTGGCCCCTCACTTCGTCTTCCCTCTGGTCGGGCGGGGCCCGGGGTCGACCCAGGCGTCCATCCTCGATCGGGACTTCCGCTACGACGGCAAAAGTACGGCCGACATTGCGGCCGAGGCGGTGTGGACGGACCCCCTGGACGACCCGTCCACCAATGAGGGCCCCGCCACGGCCACGGTGACCAGTCACGGCCACGCTTTCCAGGCGCACATCCCTGATCCCAGCCCTGTAGGCGCCTTCGCTCGGCCCATGGAGGTCATCGCCCCGCTCAAGCCGGTGCCAATCGTGGGTTCGGCCGTGGTGCACAACATCGGCGACACCTTGCACCACGTCGTCGAGTACACGTGCACGGCGACCAGCCGCTACGCCGAGTTTTTCAAGGTCACCGTCCAGGTCAGCCTGGTGGGGACGGGCCCGGCCGTCATCACCGGCACGGCGCCTCCGGGCCTCGGGGTCGACCCCAACACCGTTACGGTCCACAAGTACTCGGTGGTGGCGGGCCAGATTGTCCTGGGCGCCGAGCTGGTGCGCTCGCCCACGGGGGCGCAGAGCACCACCAACGACCACGAGTACGACTACGTCGTCGACGCCAGCGCCGGCACCATCGCCCTGCTCAGCTCCAGCCTGCACTACCACCCGAGCACGCCCCTGGCCGTCCAGGTGGTCTCCGAGCCGCCCCACACCCTCACGGGACCAACTCGCGCAATCGAGATCTTGTCCACCGCCCCGCCCAAGGCCCCTGTGGTGGCCCGGGTCTCGCCCGCCTGGTCGATCGACGGGCCCACTGGCACGGCCGAGAGCGGGCTCAACCTTTCCCGGACGGGCGGCTACGTGCGGGTCTACCTGGAACGGCCCTGGTTCTCGTCGGGGGCGGGCGAGGTGCTGGGGGTGGTGGGAATAACCGCGGCTCAGCTGGACGGGGGCGGGACCATCCTGCCCGCCGGCCTCGACCCCTCACTGGTCACCATGATGGGCCTCGACCCCATAAGCGCCTCGTCGCAGGACCGCTCCTACCCCGTGGTCCCCAGCCGGTTCAGCGCCACCGCGAGCGTGCCCCCCGTGCCCTATCGCACGCCCTACGCGTCGCCGCCCGAACTGTCGTTGTTGGAGAACCCCCTCGGCCCTACCATGCAAATCTGGCCTTACGAGGTCAACTTCGACCCTGTCAGCAATTACTGGTATGCCGACGTCAATATCACCGTGGGCGCCAACGCTGGCGGGCCTCCGCCCGGTTATTTCGTGCGCCTGGCCCTGGTCCGCTTTCAGCCCTATTCGATCGCGGGGGCCGAAATATCGCACGTAACTCTGGCCACTTTTGCCCAACCGGTAGCCAACCGGTCGGTGAGCGTCACCCAGGACAAGTCCGACTCGAGCGGGAGATCGGTGTTCGTCACCGTGAGCGGGCCGGGGTATTACGGTTTTCGGCCCCCCAACCCGAAAACGGCGGCCGTCCAGGTCGACTCCGATAACCCCTACTCGGCGCATACTTATAGCACTGACCCCGGTTTTGTGGGCGGAGTGGCCAGTTCCACCATGATCGTCGAGGTCCAGGTGCAAGACACGAGCACCGGCCTGTCGGGCGACCTGGCCTGGACGGCGGCACCGGGCCTCGGCCCGGTCATGCTCACGCCCAGCTTCAAGGGCCAGAACGAGGTGGTCTGGAGCCGGTCGAGCAGCTTGGAGGCCCAACCTCTTGGCCTGGTCCTGCCGGCCGCCCTGGGCTCGGGCACGCCCATGCGCCTGCGCATAAGCGAGCTCGATTACTACGCCTTCGAGGGGAGCGAGGGACGGGTGACGCCGGCGGCGGTGAACACCAGCTTCCGGCGGCCGTTCGTGGCCCTCATCCCCATCAGCTGAACGCGCCAACCCTGGCGCTCGGCTCGTCGCTGGCCATGTCCGGCGCCACGATCGTGGCCACCTCTACATCGACGTGCAACAAATGGGGCCACAACCCGGGCACGGCCAAGGAGTACACCTTCTGCGTGAACCGGGGGGCCGCCTACGTGTTCGAGCAGCCCGCCGGGGGTTGGTCAGGGGTACTTCACCAGAACGCCGTGTTGACCGCCTCGGACCTAGCAGCCCCTACTGGACAGTTAGCGGGAGCCGAACTCGGGCCCTCGGCCGCCATCTGGGGGAGCACGATCGCCGTTGCCGGCGGCGGCCAGCACGTTAGCTCGACCAACGCCGGCGCGGTGTACGTGTTCGAAGAGCCGGCCGGGGGGTGGTCGGGCCCATGACCCAGGACGCCGAGCTGACCCCCTCTGGAGCCGGAAATGGCGAGCTCGGCGTCTCCGTTGCGGTATCGGGGAACACCGTCGCCGTGGGCGCACCACTTCAAACAGTGGGCTCGAACACCGAGCAGGGCGCCGTGTTCGTGTACAACGAGCCCGCCTCGGGCTGGTCAGGGGTGCTAAGCCCAGCCGCCGAGCTGACCGCCTCCGACGGCACCCGGGGCGGTTCCTTCTGGGCGACGGTGGCGGCGTTGGGGAGCACCATCGCCGTAGGCGAGCAAAATGGTGGCCCCGGGAATTTCAGCCACGCCTATCTCTTCAGCGAGCCAGTAGCGGGCTGGTCCGGGCCCGAGACGGAGAGCTTGGAACTGGTGGCCTCCAACGAGGCCATAACCGACGAGTTCGGCTCCGCCGTCGCTCTGTCTTGTGGCACCGTCGTCGTCGGTGCTGCGTACCATCGCCGGCTCGGCTCAACCGCTTCGCAGGGCGCAGTGTACGTGTCCGCGCCGCCCACCTCTGCGAGCGCCGGCGGCGCCCCGACCACGGTGGCGGCTCAAAGCACAACCGCGGCACTAGACAGCGGCAGAGCTCACTTCCCGAGCCTCGCCGCGTCTGCGGAAACGCCGGCGAGCAGTGCCTGCACACTGCTGGTCACGGACGTGACCGCAACGTCTGACCCTCTGTCGGTGGATGTCCATGTCAGCCAGGATCCTCGCTACGCCAACGGCCCAGCCGGAGGTCAGCGGGGAGCGATGCCCCCGTCCAAGGCGAACACTTTGCTGGTCAGGTAACCGTTCACCAGCATCGCCATGCCAGATCGGCGACTTCTTCCGTCGTGCCCAGGCGGCCGACCGGAACAACGCCCGCACTTCCAAGACCCACCATGGTTTGGACGAACTGGCGAGAGCTGGGCTCATCGTGGAGAGCCGGCCATTAGGGGGACCGCCGCCCGCGGTGGGGCCGTGTAGTTTCGAAAGAGGGGGTGCGCCCAGGGCACCACCCCGACGAAAGGCAGGCACCACCATGGGCACAGTGACGGTAAATGGCAAAGCCTGCGAAACCGGTAGCACCGGGGGGAAGCTCATCGGTTTCCTTCGTTACCGCCTCGGTCTTACCGGCCCGAAGCCGGGCTGCGGCGAAGGTGAGTGTGGCGCCTGCGCGGTGCTGGTCGACGGCGAACCGGTTCTTTCTTGCCAGGTGGAGCTCGACGAAGTTGCCGGCCACTCGGTCACCACTATCGAGGGCTTGGCCGGCGATGGCTTCCTCCACCCCGTGCAGCAGGCGTTGGTGGAAGAGAGGGCGTCCCAATGCGGCTACTGCCTACCCGGGATCGCGCTACGGCTGGCCGCGTTCCTGAGCCGAGAGCGGGACCTTGGTGACCACGACGTTGCCGCGGCGTTGGCTCCCCAGCTCTGCCGCTGCGGTTGCTATGCCCGGGTGCTCAGGGCAGCCATACGGGCAGTCGAGCTCATGGCGGGGGGTGACCGGCTCCGTGACGAACCAGGGCCAGCCATACCACAGCCGGAACTGGCTCGCCCCCGCCGGCCTTGGGACCTCTCGGAGCCCGGCGACAGGGAGTGGTTCGAGCCACTGGGGGACGGCCTCGTCGTGGTGTGGCCCCCGCCGTCAGCGGGTGGGTGGGCCATGAGCGGCGGTGCGTGGTTGCACCTGGCCCCTTCCGGTCTGGTTACGGCCTTCAGTGGCAAGGTCGACGTGGGCCAGGACAATCGGACGGCTTTCCGCTTACTCGTGGCCGAAGAGCTCGACGTACCGGTCGGCCACGTGCACATCGTGGCGGGGGACACTGATGTGTGCCCGTACGATATGGGAACTTTCGGGAGCCGCTCGATGCCTGATTCGGGCGAAGCGCTTCGGCGGGCCGCCGCCGGGGCTCGCCAGCTGTTGGCCGACCTCGCTGCCCGGGGCGCGGAGCGGCCCGGTCGCTCGCCCAGCGCGGGTAGCGGGGCCGAAGCTGGGCCAGGAGACGGCTCGAGCGACTGGGGGCTCTTGCATGGCGTGCGCCGGGTAGAAGTCCTCGGGGCGGAGCCGCCCCTTAAGTCGATGGGCGCCCGCCGCTTTGTGGGCCGGCCGGGCCATGCGCCCGAGCGCGTCGATGCCGTGACCGGTCGCCGCAGGTTCGTGTCCGACCTCGCGCTACCGGCGATGCTGTACGGCGCCGTCCTGCGCCCGCCCGTCCTCGGTGCCCAGCTGCAGGCCGTCGACCCCGCGGCCGTCCAACGTCTGCCCGGTGTGACCTTCGTACACGACGGCGATCTTGTGGGCGTGCTTGCCGAGGGGGGCCCAGTACCAGCCAGGCGGGCGTTGGCTCTGCTGGAGGCCAAGTGGCAGGTCCCCGCCCCGGTCCTGGGGGACCTTGCCTCTTATTTGCGTTCGCACCCGTCGGCCGGGGTGGGCTGGGACAGAGCCGTGGAGGAGCAAGTCGGGGACGTGGAGCATGCGCTGGCCACGGCTGAGGTGCGCCTCGATGCGACTTACACGACCCCGTACATCGCGCACGTGCCGCTTGAGACCCGGGCGGCCCTGGCTTTGTGGGAGGCGGGCCGGCTCACCGTTTGGACGGGCACCCAGGTCCCCTTTGGTGTACGCGCACACCTTGCAGGCGCCCTTGGTCTGGACGAGGCCGACGTGCGCGTCCTTGTCCCGCCAACTGGGGGCGCGTTCGGTGGGAAGCACGGCGGCGACGTGGCCCTCGAAGCAGCACGCCTGGCCCGGGCTGTTGACCGCCCGGTCATGGTCCACTGGAGCAGGGCGGAGGAGTTCGCCTGGGGCTCACGGCGCCCGATGGCGGTGGTCGACGTGCGGGCGGGCCTCGGCCCGGATGGCAAGCTCTGCGCGTGGGACTTCTGCGACATCAATGCGGGCCCCGCAGCGCTCTCCGCTCCCTACTCCGTCGAGCACCGCCGGTTGCGTTACCAGCCGGCGGTGTCGCCTGTCCCGCAAGGTTCTTACCGGGCCCTCGGCGCGAACGCCAACAACTTCGCCCGTGAGTCCCACATCGACGAGCTCGCTCATCTAGCTGGGACCGACCCGGTCACCTTCAGGTTGCAGCACCTTAATGACGAAAGGCTCGCCAACGTACTGCGCACCGCAGCGGGACATTTCGGCTGGGGCCAGATGTCGCGCGCCCAACAAGGCCCTGGCACGGGATGGGGTGTCGCCGTCGGGCTGGAAAAAGAAGGCCGCGTGGCTACATGCGCCGAGGTGAGCGTCACCGATGACGGCAGTATCCGGGTGGTCCGCATTGTGACCGCCTACGAGTGCGGGACGATCGTCAACCGCGACACCGTGGCGAACCAAATCGAAGGGGCTACGGTAATGGCACTCGGTGGGGCACTGTTCGAGGAGCTGCCATGGCAGGACGGCCTTCTCGCTGAGGTTTCGCTCGCCGGCTATCGCGTGCCGCGCTTTGCCGACATCCCAACTATCGATGTCGTGTTGGTCGACCGGCCAGACCTGCCTCCAGCCGGGGCAGGCGAGACACCGATGATCGCGGTGGCACCGGCGGTCGCCAACGCGGCCTTCACCGTCACCGGCCACAGGTCCCGTTCTCTCCCGTTGCAAGCCCGGCAAGCTAGCTGATGAGCAAGGGCGGTTCGACCACACAGGGGAGCGCATCGTGGCCAAGGACTTCGAGAGCTGGCTCGCTGACTTCCGCTCCCGGCGCGGCCAACCCCCGGGCTGACGACGGGGCCCGTTCTGGCTCGGCGCCGTCGGGCGCGCCGCCTTAGCGCGAAGATCGCGCCATGACAGAGCCCGGCTTCCGGCTTGTAGCCGACGTCAGTTCAGATGACCCCGGGGCAGTCGGGCCCGTCCTGGAGGCGCTGATCGTTGGCGAGATCTCCACCACCACCGACGGCTTCCACATAGAGGCGACCGTTACGGGCGAGGACGCCCGAGAGCTGAACCGCTCGTTGCTCTCTGCCCTGAGGAAGGCCGAGCGTCGGACACGCTTGCGGTCCGAGTGGACTGCTGGCGGGACAACCCATCGTTTCTTTGACTATGCGTCGAAAGGGAGCCGACCTTCGACGCTGCCGGAACCGACATGAAAGTTGCTTTCCTACAGCGGCGCCGAGACCCATCTCGCCAGCGCCGTGCGCGATCCGTGCGCGAGGGGAGCGGCACGTTCCGTCGCGAGGCGGCCGACCTTCTGGGCCCAGGCTGGGAGGGATGGCCAGGGGCGCTGACGTGCGAGGGTGCCGAAGGTATATTTGCAACCGGAAAGGGGCGGGGTGTCGGGAACCAACGCAGACTTACCCGGTTGGACGGTCGTTGACGAGGGCTGGGGTCGCAAGGCAGTGGACTTCTCGACTCTGAGCGAGCCGAGCAATTGCAGGGAGTATGTCGCCCTCCACCACCAGCTTGGGGTCGATGCCGGCAGTCGCCTGCTCGACGTTGCGTGCGGGTCTGGCTTGGCCATCGAACTGGCTCGACTTCGCGGCGCTAGCTGCTCGGGCATCGACGCCTCAGCGAGGTTGGTCGCTATAGCCCGTTACCGGAACCCCGACTGTGATATCCGGGTCGGGGATATGTACCACCTCCCTTGGGATGACGAGACGTTCGACGTCGCAACGAGCTTCCGCGGAATTTGGGGTACGACGCCAGATGCCGTAGCCGAGATGGGTCGAGCCTTGCGGCCCGGCGGCCGACTTGGACTAACGGTTTGGGGACACTTGAAAGTTTCGCCTGGGGCGTGGGCCCTGTCACCGTTTCGGCTGGCGGCTGCCGAAAAGGTCGAGAACCAGGCGGCCATGGTGTCGCTAGGGCGACCGGGTGTTGGAGAGCGCCTATTGGAGTCGTGCGGGTTCATCGACATCGAGCGCGTCAATGTTCCCTTTGCCTGGGAGTTCCCGGACCCGGAGATCTACGCGCGGGCTTTGGCTTCCACAGGCCCGGCGTACGAAGCCATCCAGAACGTCGGGGAGGAAGCTTTTCGTAGTGCAGCCCTAGAACAGGCGCGCCAGCAGGTTCTCGACGGGGTTCCTCTGCGAGCCGAGATCAATGTCGTGGGGTACATCGCCCGCAAGCCGGGAGGAACGGAGTGAAATGACCGGTAGCTTTCTCGAACAGGCACCCATTAACCCGCAAGTCCAAGCGCTCTATGACGAAGACTTAGCTGAAAGCGGCTATGTGTGGAACGTTTCTCGATTATGGGCGTACCAACCTGAAACTCTCCAGGGACTGTTCGACTTGATGTCGCAGGCGTTCAAGCCCAGCGGACTGGCTTTCCGTCAGCGAGGGATCCTGGTTACCGCTGCGGCGTCGGCTCTCGGTGACTCGTACTGCTCGATGGCTTGGGGCGGGAAGCTCGCCGGCGCGACCGAACCGGACCTGGCGGCAGGCGTGCTCAAAGGCCGTGATGGCGAGCTGAGCGAGCAGGAGAAGGCTATGGCTGCGTGGGCGCGCAAGATCGTCAAGGATCCCAATGCGACGACTCCAGCCGATGTGCAGGCATTGCGAGACGCAGAGCTTAGCGGCGAACAGATATTCGCTATCACCGCATTCGTGGCTCTACGCTTGGCGTTTTCCACCATCAACGACGCCCTTGGAGCTCAGCCAGATCCGCAACTTGTCGAGAGTCTGCCCAAAGAGGTCGTCGACGCGGTCACCTACGGCCGGCCAGCGTCAGCCAAGTAGCCGGCCAACGGTCGGCGAAGCAAGTGCCTCGTCACCGTTCGCCTCCTACACTTAGACCGTGTCGACGCTGGAACAGCCGGCCCCGGCCCCGGTTGGGTCCGGTGATCGCAGCGTTTCGGGACGCGCCCGTCGATGATGAACCGGTCAGCGCGGCGGATGGCCGGGCGCTCGCCGAAGTGCGGGCGGACCGTGCCACCGGCGTGGCCCGGATCTCGTACGCGGAGATCATGCGCAAGCACGCCTCTGCCTGATCCTGTCGAGCAAACCGGATACCAGTTCGAGGGTCCGGGGCCGGTGGGTCGACCCCGGGGCCGGCAAAGTGGCCTTCGGGGAGTACGCCGACACCTGGCTCGGCCAACGCTACGATCTCCGGCCGCGAACCGTCGAGCTCTACCGGAGCATCCTGGACCGGCGCCTCCGCCCCGGATTTGACCAGGTGCCGCTGGCCCAGATCACCACCGTGGTGGTGAGGTCGTGGCACGCCAGACAGGCCAAGGAGCGCCCGCTCGTGGCCGCCAAGAGCTACCGGCTGCTGCGGACGATCCTCAATACGGCTGCCGCGGATGGTCTGATCGTCGCCAACCCGTGCACGATAAAGGGCGCCGGTACCGAACGGACTGCTGAACGAAGGATCCCGACCGTGGAGACCGTTTATGCCATCGCCGACGAGGCGGGCGACCGTTACCGAGCGCTGGTCCTGACGGCGGCGCTGGCGGGACTGCGGCTGGGCGAGCTGTCTGCGCTCACCCGCCGCCACGTCGACCTTGTGCACCGGACTATCACGGTCGAAATCCAGGCGCAGCAAGTCGCAGGCAGAGGCAGGGTGTTAGGGCCGCCCAAGTCGAAGGCAGGCGTGCGGACCGTCGCCGTACCGTCGGCCCTCGCGGACGTGCTGGACGCTCACTTGGCGACCTTCGTCGGGCCGGGCCCCGACGCCTTGGTTTTCACGGGCGAGAAGGGCGCGCCCATTGTCAGGACGAACTGGGCTTATCGCTTCGCCAAGGTTGCGTCGGCCGCCGGGGCATCTGGCCTTCACTTCCACGACCTCCGCCACGTCGCAGGGACACTGGCCGAAACTGGGGCTTCGACAAGAGAAGTGATGGCGCGCCTGGGCCACTCCACTCCCCGCGCCGCGCTCATCTACCAACACGCCACTGAGGAGCGGGACCACCAGATCGCAGCCGGGATCGACGCCATCCTCGATGCGGCCAAGGACGTCCCTGCGGCTCGGGTGGTGAGGATGCGGCGTCCCGCCACCGATCGGGTGGCATATTGACGTCGGCGCTTGAGCCCATCGAGGACCATGTGCGAGCCGGAGAAGTCCTCGACGTCGACCGGCGGTACGTCATCCGCGGCTGGCCGCTCACAGCCGTTGGGCTGCTCGCCAACGCCGAAGCGACCGCGAGCCGTTACTCGTACCGCGCAGAGCCGTTCCGGGCCGTCTCGGTCGAGATGACCATGTTGGCTGGGACGCGGAGCTGATCCTGTCCGGGCGCCGGGTGCGCACGCGGCGCTCGTATGCCATGGCCCTTGCCGGCTCGGTCCTGGACGGCGGTTTCGAGCTTCTGCCAACGTTCGACGCGCCTCACTACAGCATTGTGATGGGGCCGTACACTGAGGGCGAAGCCCAGCGCCTGCTGAAGGCATTGGGCGACGTGCTTGCCAACCCCTACTGCATAAGACGCCAGCGATGAGCGAGACGCCAGCGGTCATAGTCACCCTGCCTGCCGATGCGAACCAGGTGGACAACACGGGCTACGTATGGGCCTTCCTGGACGCGGCCAACGAGCCTGAGCGCGTCCGGCCCGGTGCAGTCATCGTCGCCGGCCACGAAACGGAGCCGTTTATCGCGAGGGTTGTCGACCAGGTCGACGGGCCTGGTGGCCGGAGCATTGTCCACCTTGACGTTCTCGGCGTGCCCGACGAAGTCGTGGAAGAGCTCCGGCACGCAAATGTGATCGCCTGACCAGATCCTCGAGGAGGCTCCCCTCACTGGCGCGCTAGGCCGGGGGCGGTTCGCGAGGCCCCACGCCGAAGCCCATTTCCGCCCGCAGCAGGTCGCAGCGACGTCTCGCGGGCGCTCCGTACGCCAAGCGGTCGCCCAGACCGGCAGGACCGCGCCGCTCCTGGGACAATCTCATACAACGATCCCGGCAGCACATACAATGGTGAGGTGACTACTCACGTGATGACCGTGTCCGGCAACGGTCAGGTCTCCATACCGGCTGGAGCTCGGGCTCGGTGGAAGACCCGCCAGGTGATCGTGGTCGACCTCGGCGACCGCGTGGTCATGCGCCCTGCACCGGATGAACCTGTCGAGAAGCTGGAAGGCAAGTACCGCACGCGTGGTCCGAGCAGCGACCAAGCAAGGCGCCAAGCCCGCCGAGAGGACGCCGGGCGGGCGGGAGCCCGGTGACCGTCCTGGACGCTTACGCCGTCATTGCCTTCCTGCGCGCCGAGCCAGCCGCAGGAGAGGTGCGGGCACTGTTGGGGACAGACGCACAGTTGACTTCCGTCGGCGTGGCTGAGGTCCTTGACCACCTCGTGCGAGTTGTCGGAGCCGACGAGGAAGAGGCCACATTGGACCTGGCGCAGCTCGGGATCTTGGACGGCACTGTCGTTGACTCGGCAATCGGCGCCGAGGCGGGCCGGCTCCGTGCTCGCCGGTACCATCGGGCCCGCTGCGCCGTGAGCATGGCCGATTGCATCGCAGCGCAAACGGCCCGTTCCAGAGGGGAGCCCCTGGCCACATCGGACCCCCACCTCCTGGACCTGTGCCACGCGGAGGGTATCCCGACAGTCGTTCTCTCAGGAAGGGACGGGTCCAGATGGACAAGGCCGGACTGACGTCGACCCTCACTACAGGTCGCGGGCCCTCCGCTCAATTTCGTCGACAGGCGCCGATTATTTTTTATGCGTCGCCCGAGAACCTCATATGTTCCAAGGTAAATCCACCCATATAACGACGGCTCGGCGGCACCGGGGTCAGATCAAGGAACCTGCATAATGTTCGCCCACAGCAGCTTGTTGTTCTGCACTCGCTTCGCCGGAGCAGAGCATCCCGGCGGCATGTCCGTGATCGATGCCGAATATGGCATGTTCGTCCAAAGAGCCCAGTCTTGTGGAAGCACAAGACATTCACGCATAAGACGACTATCTTGGGGGACCGGACGGGCTCACGAGGGCTAGCTCGTGCGAAATGAGCGCAACATGGAGAGTGTCGGCCGGTTCGGCTGGGTTACCGGCCCAGAGGGCAACCGGGTCGAGTTGTGGCTGCCCGCCTGACCGTGTCTTCACCAGGGCCCGGCGCTCGGCCGGAATAGGAGCTGTTGTCGCCCGCCGAACTGCTGTCACCTGGTCCGCTAGCCCAGAGCGGGACGGCGCCAGAAGTGATCTTCGAACCCAGCGCGGCCGTTCCGGCAAAGCAACCGCCCCATACGCCGATGTCCAAGTTCGTCAGGGCGCGTCAGGCTCTAGTCAACTTCCAAGTTGATCACGGCCCGGTTCTTGTAGATGTTGATCAAGGTGCCCGGCTCCCGACAGCCGTGGCCGCTGAACCAAATCTGCCCCTGCCCCTGGTCGCTAGAGCTCTCCTTCGTATTGACAACGAAGCCCGCTTTCGGCAAGGCGCTCATCCAGAACACGTATGCCGACTTCTCGTTGCGTACGCTAACAACGTAAGCATCCTCGTGGTCTGTGCTCGTGACGTGAAGCAGCTTCGAATATCCTGGGATGGGGACACCGTGGGGCACGTGTTGCAATGCGGCAGCGTCCGCGGCACCAACACCTAGTAGCGATGCGCATAGGAATGACGTCACAGCGGCCAACTGGCGGGTTCGGGTTCTGTTCAAGAAATTGCCTCCACGTGGAGCAAGGATCGCGACCCGTCCACAGTACACAACCCTTCATCTCTCTAGCGGGCCCGCTCACTCTCAGCCAAGGCGGCAGGTGGTGGCCTCATCGGTGCGGACATGCTGTTGGCCAGGTCCCCTCCCGGGTTACGATAGCTAGCTGCGGCAATGGAGGTACTGGCACGCGGTTGCATGGCTCGAAGCCCGGCCCAGCCTCGGGCCACCCGACGTTCGGCGGGCCTAGTTCTACATGGACTGGGACGGGGGATAACTGAGCGGACACGGTCGCGAACGTCATGCTGTCGCTGGTCAAGCGCGGCCGGACAACCACCCTGTAGACGCGCGTCGTCGAAGAGCCCGACAGAGCGGCAACCATGCCCAGAACTGTAGTTCCCTGACCAGGCGGCTCAGGGGACCCGGCAGTTGATGCGACTTTGGGGCTCACGTCGCCTTTGCCGTGCCTCGAGCGTGCTGTGTCGTGCAGATCGCCCGGTTATGTACTCGCGAGAAACCGTTGACGTACAATAGGAATCCGAGCAATCAGACGGGTCGGCGCCCGTGTGGCCTGTCGGGTGCCCGCGCCATAATGCGCGGCCAGATTCCCGAGGCAGAACGGGAATATTCTGTGTTTGGTCGCCTCGGTGGGGCTCCGTTCCACATGGCCGAGCCGAGCGATGCCGGACGCGCTCTTGTGGGGCAGGACACGCGGGCGCGCCAGGGGTTGAGGGTTCTGTATCGTTTCGTCCGTGGGAGAGGTGCGATCGGCGGGAGAGTTGGCCGAGGTCAGCGATCCAGCGTGGCCGGCGTTACTGGACAGCTTCGAGGCCACTGGCGAACGCGTCAGAGTCCTACCCAACTCACACTACGGCGATCCCTGGCGTACCCGCTTTGCCGGTGCTGACAGTTACCGGGAACGCACCCGCGCCAAGTCGCCAAATTCCCTAAGCAGCTCCATAGATCATCGTGACAACAAACAGAACGATCGCCCCGAAAAGTGCCACTACGCCACTAACGACCGAAAGCATCGTATATCCAGAGAGGGATCGATGACGGGAGCCCAGTTGCATACCTCGAACAGCTCGGTAAACCTCACGCACCATGTAATAGGTTGACCCAGCGATGAGACCCAGGGCCACTGGGACAAGCCACCAGAGCCCTCCCATAAGTTCCATGTAAGCGTCTATCGCCAACCAGTAGACAGCGATACCCCAACCGACTATCGCCATCCCCGTCAACGCAAACGCGCCACCGGCCGAAAGACACCTAGGCGCAGGTCCGCCGCAAACCCTGAGCGTGGCGAGTCCGGTCACAGCCTCATTTTACGGGGAACTGCCCCCCTGTTGCGCCCCAGTCGGCGAGCCGCCACTCGGAGAACGTGGGCCTCCCTCCTCCGGCGTGAACTCCGACCCCAACGTGGAACCAGAGGTCACCGTCCGCCATAGTCCGGGACGGGAGGCATATCGTTCCATCGGGCGCAATCCAGCACCAACCGCCTTGACTCAGCCTGGAACGAGGTGGAGAAGAGATGAACTGCTGGAGTGGCGACCCATAGTCGCTCCTCTCCACGTCGGGCATGGACAGGCCCTTGAGCCAAGTCGCACCGCCGTCGGTTGTCTGCCAAACGGTGGTCACGCCGGGAGGTGCTGGCCATTGGTGGTCGGTCAGCGCCCAAGCGTCTTTCGAAGTCAGGAAGAAAGCGCCAGTGACCTGAAGGGCGGTCGGCTTTTGCGGCCAGGTGGGGAAGACGACCTGCCAGCTGGCGCCCGAGTCGGTGCTCCGCAGGATGTCCGTGCCGTCGTAGGCCCAGGCGGTCCCTCCCCCGAGGGCGAGCACGTCGCCTGAACCGGAGGCAGGGCCGCCTGTTGTGTTCGCTCCTCGGGCCACTACGCCTTGCCGTTGGAGTCGTGTCGCGGCTGTTGTCGGCGAGCGGGTGCTCAATGACGCAGCACGAGGAACCGTGGCACCGCTGCAGGGCGTCAACTGGGCCCACAGCAGCGCGATGGCCACGCTCCCCCTTTTCAGCCGCACAAAATCCCTACCTTTGGGCAGGCCCCCGTAGTTCCAGAGGTCTCCTGATCGTGACGGCCACCGGGGACATTCACAGCGGAGGGAGCGTGGAAGAGCGGCCGATGGCTGACACGGGCCGGAAGTTGGACGCCTGCGCCTGGGGCCGGGCCTGGACCAGCACCAGGTTGTCCCAAGTTCCCTCAGCCCACTGGTGCTGGCTCGCGACGAGGCCACGGGCGGTGAAGCAGGTGGTCGAGAACGGGTGCCTGGTGGTGGTCCTCCCGGGCAAGTCCGCTGCTGCAGCGCTCACGCTCGTCAGGCAAGTGAGCCGCCCGAAGGCGGAGGTGTCCCGCTGGGAAACTGTCAGGTGCTGGCTTGCCGGTGGCTCGGCCGGCACGACCTGCTGCAGGCCCGTGAAGACCGTCGCTGGGATGTAGGGCAGAGTGGCCATCGAGAACCCGTTGGAGGCTTGGTAGGTGCCCTGACCACAGTGCCAACCCGGGCGCGTCGGCATGGTCCAGCAGTCCTCGAAGTGCTGGCCATTTTCTATCCACTGCAGCTGGTAACCATCCACTGCGTGCATGAAGAACGACCAGACGGCGCCCTTGGTAATGAAGGGATCTGATACAGGGGCCTGGCCCTCGTGGGCAACGACTACCGTCCATTCGGGGCCTGGGAAGATCGCAAGTTGCCCTGACACTTTGTAGGTCGCCTCGAAGTCCCCACTGAGACCACGTTCGGCCAGCGCCAGCACCCTCGCTGGCGACGGGAGCGCCCCGGTGGCGGATGCCACCCCGGCCGAGGAGACCAAGCAGGCAAGAGCAGCAACGGCGCTCAGCCTGGCCGGCTTGCGACCGACAGCGCTGGGGCCCATGACCAACCAACCCTCGCCGCCCCGGGAGCGTTCCACCCGCTTGGTTTGTGGCCTTCTTTGAGCGGACCGCCGGTCAATCAGCCCTCCTGTGGCCACGACGCCCCGCGGACGTGCGCATAACAACCCTTACGGAGCGTAGTCGTCGGTCCCGACAAAGGCCTGCTCAGACTTCGAGACGGCTACGAGCCGCCCGGCAACCTGAGCGCCAAGAGCCAGAACGCGCGGGGCTCTGGCCAACCGACTGCGCGGTCGGGATACGCGTCAAGCTTCTGCTGATGAGTCCAGCGGGGCTGTGCTACCATGTGACCACGAGGTGACCACAATGGCAAATCTGAAGAGTGTGGGGGTCCGTGAGTTCCGGGACCACGCGACGACCTACCTGTCAGGCTCAGACCCCGTCGCCATCAGCAAGCACGGTGAGGTGATCGGCTTCTACATCCCGGTCGAACGGGACCAGCGACAAGCTAAGCGAGCCCTGGCGCAGCTCGGAGAGACCGTCGAAAGGGTCCTCGCCGACGCTGGCTTGTCCGAAGAGGAGCTGGCAGGCTTGTTCGACCTGCGCCAGGTTCCCGGCGAATGATCGTCGTGGTGGACGCGAGCGTGCTCGTGTCCGAGTTGCTGCGCAAGCGGGGCCGGGACTTGTTCGCCCACCCAGACCTGCGCTGCGTCGTGGCCGAAGAGCAGTGGGAGGAAGCCGAGCACGAGCTGGAAAAGCGGGTCTCTGTCATCGTTGGCCAGGGACGCCTGACGGCCGAACAGGCCGGGCTGGTGCACCAAGCGGTCCGCGACCTCTTGGACGCCGGGGTGATCGAGGTCATTCCCAGTTCCTCCTACGAGCACCTGGAAGCGGTCGCGCGTCGGCGGGTGCCCCGTGACCCCAAAGACTGGGCACCGGTGGCTCTCGCGCTCGCCCTGAACGTGGGGATCCTTACCGGCGACAACGATTTCCTGGGTTGTGGCTGCCCAACGTGGACGGTCGAAACTCTGAGCCGCGAGCTCGCAGAGGCATCGCCGGACAGCTGATGTCTGCCGCTGGCCGCACCCCGTAACACCCGTTCTGACGTGCCGCCGCCAGTGATACCACGGGGCCGCGGGCGCGCCAGACCGACGGTTTCTCCTGCGTTCGGCAGAGCGACCGGTACATAACATCATGTCCAAGTGATGCATAAGTCCAGCAATCTGGCCGAGGTGCCGTGGCCTTAGCTGGCCATGGCGACGGGATGGGTGGCGTGCGCTCGACGGACCGTCTCGGGGGCGGCCTCGGAGATACCCAGGTAGCGCACCTTGCCCGCCTGAACCAGCCCGCTCATGGCTGCTCACGTCTCCTCGACGGGGACGCCCGGGTCGACCCGGTGCTGGTAGTAGAGGTCGATATGGTCCACGCCCAATCGCTCAAGAGACGCGTCTGCAGCTTTGCGCACGTACTCGGGACGGCCGTTGACGCCCACTCGGCTGCCGTCGGGGTTGCGCTCGTTGCCGAACTTGGTGGCCAGCACGACCTCCTCGCGTCGCCCGCTGCTTCAGCGAGGGCCTGCCGTTTACCCGGCTCACCGCCTCTGAGCAGGTCGTTTCCGAGAGCGGGCGACGGGAATCGGACCCGCATGACCAGCTTGGAAGGCTGGAGCTCTACCATTGAGCTACGCCCGCAGTGTGGCTGAGGTTAGCAGTGTAACGCCTGCTCCTGGCGCGGCCCGACGGCGACCGCCGGGCTCCTGCGCCAGCCTCCCCCGGTTGTTGGAGCGCCGAGCGTTGATGGTCCGCCGGGCCCGGCCCAACTGCCGCTCCCTGGCACCGGGCCCGCTTGAACAGGGGCACCAGGGAGCCGTGCCGGTCCGGTGAGGCCCGAGGGCGCCGCTTAGGCCGAAGGATCGGGGACGAGGCGCAGGTACGGCTTCTTGGCGTCGAAGCCGTTGGGGAACAGCTTGTGGGCGTCTTCGTCGCTCACGGCGGGAACGATTATGACGTCGTCGCCGTGCTTCCAGTCGACCGGCGTGGCCACCTTGTGCTTGTCCGTCAGTTGCAGGGAGTCGATGACCCTCAACAGCTCGTCGAAGTTGCGGCCCGTCGAGGCCGGATAGGTCAGGGTCAACCGCACCTTGTTATTGGCGTCGATTATGAACACCGACCGCACGGTCGCCGTAGCGCTGGCGTTGGGGTGGATCATGTCGTAGAGGGTCGCCACCGCCCGGTCGGGGTCGGCGATGAGGGGGAAGTTGAGCGCGTGGCCGGTGACGTCGGCTATGTCTCCCTTCCAGCCATTGTGATGTTCGATCGAGTCGACTGACAAGCCGATAACTTTGGTGTTTCGGTGGGCGAACTGGTCCTTCAAAGCGGCGACGCGACCGAGCTCGGTGGTGCAGACGGGGGTGAAGTCCGCCGGGTGCGAGAAGAGCACGGCCCAGCTCCCGTCTTTCCACTCGTGGAACTTGATCTTGCCTTCTGTTGTCTCCGCCTCGAAGTCGGGAGCGGTGTCACCAAGTCTCAGGGTCATCTGGGGTCCCTCCTGGGATGGGGCTGCGGGTGCGATCGGACGTCGGTTCCGGGGACCCACCATAGTCATAGAAAAGGTTCGTGCAAAGGGAGACGGCGGCAGGCTGGGAAGGCGGGACGCGCTCGCTGTAAGTTGCAGGTGCCTGCCTAGGCGACCCGGGAGCTGCACGAGTGGAACACACCAATGGACGGCCCAGCGAGGAGCCTCGGCCCGCGGCCAATGAGCTGGCGGCCGAGTTCGAAAGGACCTTCGGCCGGCTACCGGAGATGGCCTGGAGCGCGCCCGGCAGGGTCAACCTCATAGGCGAGTACACAGACCTCAACGAGAGCTTCGTCCTCCCCATAGCCATCCCCAGTTCAACCCGTGCTCTCGTGGCTGCCCGCTCCGACCGGGCGCTGGTGGTGCGCTCGACCCATCAGGGCTATGGCGAAGGCTCCGCTCCGGTTACGGTCCAGCTCGGGGGCTCCGCCCTCCCCGGAGGCTGGGCCGCGTACCCGGCGGCCGTCGCCCTGGCGCTGGAAGCGACCGGTTACCCCGTCCCGGGGGCTGAGCTGTTGATCGACAGCGACGTCCCGGTCGGGGCTGGGCTGTCCTCCTCGGCCGCCCTCGAATGCAGCGTCGCCGCCGCCCTGTGCTCCCTGGCTGGTGTCGATGTGCCTCCGATGGACCTGGCCGTTGTCGCCAGGCGGGCCGAGAACGACTTCGTTGGAGTGCCGTGCGGGATCATGGACCAGGCGGCGTCGATGTGCTGTCAGGACGCTCATGCCCTAATGCTGGACACCCGCAGCCTCGAGGTGGAGCAGGTGCCATTCGACCTCGCCGCGGCCGGCCTCGGGCTCCTGGTCGTCGACACCCGGGTCAAGCACGAGCTCGGTGCCTCCGCGTACTCGCGGCGTTGGGAGGCGTGCCAGCTGGCGGCCCGCGCTCTGGGCGTACCGGCACTACGTGACGTAGCCCCGGGCCAGGTCGAGAGCTCATTGAGAGCTCTGGCCGGGGTGTGGGACGGCGAAGTGCTCAAGCGTGCCCGGCATGTGTTCACCGAACAGGCCCGGGTGCTCCACGTGGTGGAGGTGCTCCGGTCCGGCGACCCGGCCGCCATGGGGCCGGACCTGTTAGCCGGCCACGCCTCGCTGCGTGACGACTTCGAGGTGTCGTGCGCCGAGCTCGACGCCGTCGTAGACGCGGCCTGCTCCGCGGGGGCCATCGGTGCCCGGATGACCGGGGCCGGTTTCGGGGGTTCAGCGATCGTGCTGGCCGACGAGGCCCGTCTCGGGGCCATCGGGTCAGCCGTGCGGGCGGCGTTCGACGACCGGGGCTTCGCCCCCCCGCACTGCTTCCCCGTCACCGCCTCGGCCGGCGCCCACCGGATGTTCTGAGCCGGCCAGCAGCCGGGCCGCCGGCCCCGGCCCGCCCGAAGCCGCAGCCGTCAGAAATTTCTCCCCTGGCGTGCCATCCGCGCGCCCGAGCGGTTGCGGATACCAACGACGGTCGTTCATCCGTAAGTCATAACAAGGAGAAAACATATGCCTGGTATTTCCCGCCGTCGCTTTCTCCGCGACGCCTCCTTAGGTGCTGCCGCCGTTGGCGCGCTCGCCGTCGTTGGCCCTCAGGCCCTCGGCGCCGCTACCGCGTCGGCTTCGCCGCTAAGCCGAGGTACCGCCACCGACAGCGAGCGCTTGTCCGCCTCTGCGGCGACCGGGACCAACGTCATGGCCCACGTCGTGGACGACAAGTCCGGCACGATCTCACTGTACTCAGGGACCAAGAAGGTCACCTTCCAGGACCACGCCCTGGCCGAGGCATTGCTGAGGACTGCCCGGTGAGCACGCTTACGATTTCCCGCCCCTTACCGGACCGAGCCGAGGAGAGCTGAGCAATGTCTTCGCACAGAGAAGCACCCGGGACGTCAAAAGACCCGGTAATCGACAGCACCGACCTTTATGCCTTTGTCAGTCCTGACAAACCAGGCACGGTGACCATTATCGCCAACTACATCCCCTTGCAAGACCCGGCCGCCGGCCCCAACTTCTTCGAGTTCGGGGACGACGTTATGTACGGGATCCACATCGACAACAACGGCGACGGTCTCGCCGAGATCACTTACAATTTCCGCTTCAAGACCGAGACCGTCGACCCGGATACCTTCCTTTACAACACCAGCACCATCACCCCCCCGGCTCCCGGCAGCGCGAAGTACGCCAATTTCAACCGGCCGCAGACTTATTACGTCAGCAGGGTCGACGCCGACGGTAAGGACAGGATCCTGGCGGCGGGCCTCCCGTGCCCGCCGTGCAACATAGGCCCACGCTCGACCCCCAATTACCCGGCGCTTTCGGCCGCCGCTGTGCGCCAGTTGCCCGATGGCGAGACGGTGTTCGCCGGCCAGCGGGCCGAGGGTTTCTTCGTCGACCTCGGCTCCATCTTCGACCTGGGCGGCCTGCGCCCGCTCAACAGCCACCACCTCATCCCGCTGGCGAACGCAGCCGGTATAAACAGCCTGGCTTCGAAGAACGTCCACTCGATCGCCATCCAGATCCCGATCACCAAACTGACCTCGGGCGGCAGGACGCCGTCGGGCCCGACGGCCAGTGACGCCGTGATCGGGGTGTGGACCACGGCCAGCCGCCAGACGGTCAAGATGATCAACGCCGGCAAGGGCACGGCCACCGACAGCGGGCCCTACGTGCAGGTTTCCCGCCTCGGGATGCCGCTCGTCAACGAGGTTGTCGTCCCCGTCAGCCTGAAGGACTATTTCAACAGCCAGCCCCCGGCCAAGGACGCCCAGTTCGCGGCGGCAGTGGAGAACCCGGAACTGGCCAAGTTGATCCCCGTGCTCTATCCCGGGGCCTTCCCCAACCTGGCCGCCTACCAGGCCGCCGGGAAGACCCGTCCCGACATCGTGGCCATCTTCGCCACCGGGATACCGGCCAGCATCCTGCCCAGTGCCCCCACCAACGTCGGTGGCAAGGCCATAGCCGAGATGCTCCGGCTCAACGTCGCCGTGGCGCCCACCACCGTAGGTAGCAAGGGCTATAGCGCTCTTGGTGTCATCGGGGGCGACATAGGCGGCTTCCCCAACGGCCGCCGGCTCCAGGACGACGTGGTCACCATCGAGCTCCAGGCCTTGGCGGGGGCGACCATACCCCTGGTCGACAAGACCTACAAGGTGGACGCGGTGGTCTCAGCCGTGAGCGACGGTGCGCCGTCGGAACCCAGCTGCTACCGGTCGACTTTCCCTTATCTAGCCGACCCGCACGACGGTTACGACAACCCGTCGACCACGCCGACGGCGACGCCGGGCTCCAAGTAACCAACCCATGGCAACGCTGTCTCAACCGACGGCCCCGGCTTCGGGGCACGGGGCCTGGAGGGAACAACCCTTCGAGGACTCCGGGCCCCGCTCGGGCCCTCCCGACGCCCTCGTCCTCGACATCGGCGGGGACATCGGGGCGCTCATTATCTATGCCGACGAGTCCTGCCTGGGGTCAGAGATAGACCTGACCCCGGTCGGGGCCCCGCGCAGTCACCACCTGCACACCATGGTCCGGCGCCGCCGGGCGACCGGCAAGGATGTGATCGCCGGCCTTTACCCCGAAGTGCGTGAAGGTACCTACATCGTCTGGGGGCTCGAAGACAGTGGCCCCTTAGGTGAGGTGACGGTCATGGGCGGGCAGGTGAGCGAGTTCCGCGCCGGCAGCTGCCGGCCCTAGTAGGCCCGGCGGGCCTCCGCCCGATCCAACGGACGGCCTGCCGGGCACGTCCACACCGTTCTGCCGTGGCCGCCGTGGCGCGGCGGCGCCCTCGACCAGAAAGCGGGCCTATTTCATGATTGCCAACATTCTCGGGTCGGACACCCTCATCGTCCTGGTGGTGGCTGTTGTCGTGCTCTTCGGCGGCAGCCAGCTGCCAAAACTGGCCAAGAACGTGGGCTCGGCGGGCCGTGAGTTCCGCCGGGCCCAGGCCGAGGCCGAGCTCGGTCACTCCCGGACCGAAGCAACGGCGACCGTCCCTCCGGCGGCAGTGCTCCCTGCGGCCGTCCCCGCCGACGACATGATCGTCGTCAGCCGTTCGGAGCTCAGGCAACACGTAGCCAGCCTGATGGAAGAACGGGACAGCTCGTCGCTGCGCTGAGCCCCCGGGGCGAGCTTAAGAGTCCCGGAAACCGGTCTCCTTATGGCTGCCGTCGCACAAGGGTTTGTTGGCCGACCCGCCGCAACGGCATAGGGTCATCCGGGGGCGGGGCTCGAAGGGCTGGCCGTCGGAACGTTCGACGGGGATAGTCCCGGTCACGAAATAGGGGCCGTCGGCGGTGACGGCGATCCCGACGGGGAGCTCACGTTCGACGTCAGGGCCGGCGGCGGTCAAGCGGTAGGTCAGGGCGCCGGAGGGGCATTGCTCGATCATGGCCATCATCTGGCTGCTGGTGGCGGGGTCTTCGGTCCCTTCGACCATCTTCCACACGTTGGTGAGACGGTTGCCGCAAAAGCCGGCGTGCTCGCAGATGGCCCGGTCGTCGCGCACCACTACTCCGGTGCCCTCGTACGATTTGGCCCGTTCGTCATAGGTGGAGGTCGGTGCGGTCTCCGTACCGTCGAAGTGCCCCACGGCGTGGGTGCCGTCGCAGAACGGTTTGTTGGATGAGCCACCGCAGCGGCACAGGGCGACGACGTTGCGAGCTCCAAGCTCAGCCGTGGTCCGCGCCCCCGTCGGCTCCCCCTCATCGGAGGCGACGATCGTGCGGCGCGTCACCGGCACCGCGCCGCTAACCAGGTAGGGACCATTGGGCTGGACCTTGATCCTGGCCGGGCGGTCGACGTCGGGCATGGTCATGTCTCCTTCTAGAGCGCTCCGGGGAAGTCTGTCATACCTGGCAGAATCGCTGCGTCCGTCGAGGAAAGGTGGCTACCTACAAGTGCCCAGCCGCAGTCGGTTGAGGGGCAGGCTCTGGCTGTTCGTGGGCGTCGCCCTGGGCATCGCCCTCGGCCTCGGGCACCTCGCCTACTTCCACGGGGCGGCCGTCTCCCTTTCGGACACGGCTCTGCGCATAGTCAACACGGCCGGGCTGACGGTGGTCCACGACGCGGCCAAGCACGGTGCGCCTCGCCGGGCCGTGGAGGGGCTCACCGCCGTCTTGGCCGTGCTCTTGCCGGGGGTAACGGCCTTCCTGTTGGTACTGGCGGGGCGCTCCACCTTGCGCCTGCGCACCATTGTGGCCGTGCTGTTGGCCATCCTCGGGATCGCCGCCTTTTTCTACCTACCGGGTGGCAACGCCACCGGGGTGGCGGTGATGGCCCTGGTCGTCGCCGGGCTGTTGGTGGCGGCCACCGGGCCGCTCGTGGTGGCCCCGCTGGTGGCGGTGGCGACACTGATCGGGCTGGCGTTCCTGCCCCGGCTGTTGGCCAGTCACAGCACCCTCCCCAATGCCCCCGTCAGCGCCTTGCACGAGGCGCTTTTCGCCACGGCCGGCTCGCCGCTGTGGCTGCGGGTCATCGTGCTCGTCCTGGCGGCCCTGCCGTTCGCCCTGGCCGCCCGGCTGATCGTCCGGTAGCCCATGACGACCGGGTTAGCTCGACTTATCGCCCGGTAGGAGGGAAACTGGGGCCATGGCCGACACTTGCACGCATCAAGGTGCCATACTCACGACCGACGCCAGCGGCAATGGCTGTGTCGAATGCCTGGCCATGGGGGCCCGCTGGGCCCACTTGCGCCGCTGCGCCACCTGCGCCCACGTCGGGTGCTGCGACAGCTCTCCCAACCGGCATGCCACCGCCCATTTCCACGCCACGGACCACCCGGTCATCCAGTCGTTCGAGCCGGGCGAGGACTGGTACTGGTGCTACATCGACGAGTTCGCTTTCGAGTTGGAAGGCGAAGGCCCCAGCCCCTCTCACACTTGAACGCACCGGTCCGTACAGCCCCGGGCCGCGGTTTGTGAAGGGCGGGCCTATAACCAGGCCACGTCGTCGTCGGCCTGGTCGGTCGCTCTCTGGCACGTAGGGCAGTACCACCGTGCCTGTAGGGGGGTGCCGCAGGCCCGGTGACGTGGGCCTTCGTGCTCGTCTCCCATCGCCCGCGCCCCCCAGCTGGCCAGGAGCCTCATGGCGCCGGCCAGCTCCCGCCCTTCGGCGCTCACCTGGTACTCGTAGCGGGCGGGCCTTTCGGAGTAGGGCACAGCCACGACCAGGCCGTCGCCCTCCAGCCGGCGCAGGCGGGAGGACAAGACATTGGGGGCCAGGCCGGGCACGGCGGCCTCGAGATCCTTGAACCGGCGGGGACCTTCGATGAGCGCGTCGATTATCAGCAGCGTCCAGCGGTCACCGACGCGCGCCATGGCGACGTCCAGGGCCGAGTTGCCTGGTCCCTCGTCGCCAGGGCCGGGAGCCGGGCCCGGAATGGCGTCTACCGTGCCGGGGCCTACCGCGCTGGGGCGTGGTCCTGGGCGCCGCCGTTTGTCTCCTGCCCTGCTGAGCTCAGTCATGACCTCGTCCTTATCGGTCTCGCCGGGAATTCTTCGCCGCTGCGCTCTTCGTTGGGAGTAACTTCGTACTTGCAAGTCACAAGTTACATTGTTGAGTGGAGAGGAGCACCATGAGCGTGTCTTTGGTTGAGTTCTCGGACGCGGTGGCTGAGATTATCGCCGCGGCCGCACCGTCCGTCGTCGGAGTGGGTAGAGCAGGTAGCGGCGTCGTCGTGGCTGATGGGCTGGTGGTGACCAACGCCCACAACCTGCGCGGCGAGGTGGCGGTGTCGTTCGAGGACGGCCGGGTGGCCGTGGCCAGTGTGGCCGGCGCCGATATGGACGGTGACCTTGCGGTCTTGTCGGTCGACACCGCCGGGGCCCCCGCCCTGGCGTGGTCGGAGGACGTGCCCGCTCTGGGCCATGTCGTTATAGGCCTGTCCCGGCCGGGCGGGCGGAGCCTGCGCGCCGGTGCCGGTTTCATTTCCGGGCTCGGCGTCAGTTTCCGAGGCCCGGGCGGCAGCAGCGTGACCGGCGCCCTCGAGCACGGAGCGCCCCTCGTCCCCGGGTCCTCGGGCGGGCCCCTGGTCGGCAGCGACGGCCGTCTCGTGGGCATCAATACGCACCGCGAAGGCGAGGGCTTCTACCTGGCCCTGCCGGTCGGAGCGGACCTGAAGGCCCGTATCGACGCCCTGGCCCGGGGCGAGGTGCCCCGCCGGGTACGGCTCGGGGTCGCCCTGGCCCCGCCCAAGCTCGCCCGCCGTGTGCGCCATGCCGTGGGGCTGCCCGACCGGGACGGTCTGCTCGTGCACGCCGTCGAACCGGATGGTCCTGCTGACAGGGCCGGGCTGCGCCGGGGGGACCTCATCGTCTCGGTTGGCGGCCAACCCGTCGGCTCGGCCGGCGAACTGGCGGCCTTCCTCGGTTCCATAGATGACGGCGGTACGGCCGACGTGGTGGTGGTCCGGGGCGTGGAGGAGGTCTCAGTAGCAGTGCACTTCGGTCCGGCGGGGCCGTCCGAGCAGGGTACAGCCTGATGCCGGCGCCGGAGACCTTTCCAGCGCCGGAGACCTTGCCGGCGCCGCCGAACAGGGTCGACGAAGCACTTCTCGACCCGTACTCGCGGACGGTGTCGTGGGTGGCCGACCAGCTCCTACCGTTCCTAGACAGTGAGCAGGAGTGAGCCCGGCGCACCGGGCAGCCCCGAACGGTCTTGGGCCACCTGGTCCCCGGTACCTCTGGTCGGCACTGTGGTCTTACTGCCACCGCCTCTCGGGGCCCGAATAGCCCCGTCCGGTGGTCGCCTCCTGCCTGTGCTTGGTCCCGGGCCCCTATTTGTTGAGTTATCGCCCAGAGAACGGTTTGCACCGTCTATGGCCCCAAGTGGTCCTTCGGCTACTCGGTGGGCCAGGTCGAGCGAGGCCAGCCGGCCCAGGTGGGTGCCTAGGGCTTGGAGCACCACCTCGTCGGTGCCGTTGACGCCCAGCCGGGTGCGGACCCTCGCCCCTGCTGGTGGGGCGACGACGAACGGTGCCGGGACTTGTCGTAGGCGCTGGCCCCGATGGCTCACGGCTTGGCCCCCTTACCAGGCGAAGGCCTACGCCCGATGTCAGTTCTGTCGTCGAGGTCATCAGGACGAAAACCACCGTTCGGCACTAGCAACAACTGTGCCAGGCGGCTGTGACGATAACCCTCTCTGGCGCACCGGTACTTCGTATTGATCACCAATGCGTACAATCGCTCACTGTTCGAGGAACAGTTGTGAACCCTCTCGGGTTCGAAGGCTCGGTGAGCGCCGGTGTGGTCAGCGCGCTGGGCCGGAGCCTCGTGGCCTCCGCCGGGCCCGGAGGCCGACTGCTCGACGACGTCATCCAGACCGACGCCGCCTTGCACCCGGGGAACTCGGGGGGCGCCTTGGTTGTGAGCTCGTCGGAGGTCGTCGGGATCAACACCGCTCTGGTCGGGCACTGGGCCGGCCAGGGCCTGGGGATGGCCGTCCCCATAAATGAGCGGACCAGGACGATCCTCGGGGCCCTAGCCGCCGGCCGCCCTGTCCGGCGCGCCTACCTCGGCATCGGAGGGGGCTCGCGCCCGCTGCCGCCGGTCGTGGCGGCGGCTACCGGCGCCTCCCGTGGGGTCGAAGTGGTCTCGGTGGTCGCCTCGAGCCCGGCGGCGACGGCCGGCTTACGCCCGCGCGATTTGATCGTCAGCGTGGACGGGGAGCCCGTCGGCGATGTCGGCGAGCTCCAGTCCCTGCTAACCGAACGTTTCATCGGGCGGCCCGTCGCCATAGGGTTCGTCCGCGACGGCCGGTTGACGACATCCCAGGTCAGCTGCGTCGAGCTGCATTGAGGCTGATCACCGGGGCCGCTCTGCCTCATCACCTAAACAGATCGCACACGAAATTTACCAGCTGTTCAACGAATATGGGGTACATTGAGCCTCATGAAACAAGTACTTTGCAAACTCGTGGGGCACCGTGATTATGACCCCGAGGTCCTGGCTATAAAGCCTTGGCTAGACCCTGACTTCTATGCGTATGCCCCTGAGGATTTTCGTGAGCCGGTCTGTCTTCGCTGCGGAGAGGTACTTTCGCCCGTAGCGGCTTAGCGCCGTCCCGCCGAGGCCGCGCCAGCCCCGGCGGCCTAAGATAAGATAAGTCTCGCATATGGCTGACCCGTTCAACCTGGAGCGCTTTATCTCCGCCCAGGACGCGGGTGGGATTTACGCCCGTGCCGTCGAGGAACTGCGACGGGGCCAGAAGCGCAGCCACTGGATGTGGTTTGTTTTCCCCCAGGTCGCCGGGCTCGGGCACAGCCCGATGTCTACTAAGTTCGCCATTTCGTCGCTCGAGGAAGCCAAGGCCTACTTGGGCCATGCCGTGCTCGGCCCGAGGCTGGTCGAGTGCGCCGCTATCCTCACAGAAATAGGGGCCCGCAGCGCGGAGCAGATCTTCGGGCCGATCGATGCGCAGAAGCTGCGATCGTCCATGACGCTGTTCCTGCGTGCAGCCCCGAGCGGGACCGTTTTCCAGCAGGTGCTCGACCGTCATTTCGGCGGTGTCGCGGATCCGGCAACCGACGAGCGTCTCTGGACGGGCGGCCCGCCCACCCTCTAGTTGTCCCGTCGCCCCTAATGGTCCACTCGGGCCGAGGTCAGCGGTCCTGTTGGGCCACATCCCAGAGGTGGTGCACCGTGTCGTGGACCATGTAGCGGGCAATGGTCTGGACCTCGAAAGACGCTCCATCACTGCGACGGCCGGTGCGTTGCCAGGCCGGTCCTACTACCCTGTCGAGCTGTGACGCTACGGCCTCCGCGGCCCCGTCTAGCTCGTCGATGACGGTGGCGGGGACCTGGTGCTCATAGGCGTCTGCGACAGCGGAAGCGTCTTGGTCCCAGTTTTCGAAGAGCGGGTCGTCCTCGCTCAGCATGAGGTTGATCCTCGTGAAGAAACGACGGTAAACATCGCGGACGTGGCAGGTGTACTCGAGCGTGGACCAAGTCGACTCGTTTGGGCGCCCGGGCCGGATGGCGCCGGCCTGGAAGAGACGGTGCCAGGCCTGCGAGTTTTCCCTCACCAGGCCGGCGACCTCGTCCGCCCGGCACGTGCTGGCGTCAAAACCGCACTCGGGGCAAGCCCGGGTCAGGACCCAGGTCCAGTTCTTGGTGTCAGGGACGATCATGGCGACGACATTAACGGGCGCCGCCCGGGCCCGGTGCCGAATAAACGCTCCGGCGCGGCCCCGTCAGGCTCGACGCTGCCTCGGGCAGTTCGTTTCCAGCTCTTGGAAGCGGCGTAGACCACTGGACGCCCGGCGTTTGACGGCTGCCCTCCGTTGAGCCGTCATGTGCCGAGAGCTCTCTTCGACCTCGCCCAGCATGAAATCGACTATGCCGCTCACACCCAGACAATCGTCGAACAACTGACAACCGGTGCAAGTTACCGGGCTCTCGGTCCAACGTAGTGAAACTGTGGCCAATTTTCTCGCCTTGTCCTGGTCACGGCCCGGTGGTAGTCCCTTTTGCCGGACCACTTTGTTAAACAATGATATTACCCCTGGCGGTGGCTAGCTGTAGGCGGTGTCGCGAATAGAGGCGGCTGAGGGGCTCGGGGTGCCGCCACGTCGTCTACAACGTGGCCGTGCGCCGGCGGTCCGGGACGCTCAGGCTGTTGACGGTGAGGTCCTTACTGGCGGGCGCACCTTGGTCCCCCGGACGCGGCGGCTCGTAGTGAGGTCCCTGACGACCCCGCCTGCGCTCCGAGAGCGGAACTTGTCCTGGTACATGTCCTTGTCAGCGGCCGCCAGCACCTCCTCGTCGCTCTCGGTGTAACGGTCGAGAAGGGCGGTACCAACACTGATCTCCAAATGCAGCCGGCGCCCCGTGCCCGGGTCGAACCTGAGTTCTGATACCACCCGGCGAAGGTCGGCTGCTACCTCCGCGCCCTGTTCGGGGTCGTCGTAAGGCAGGAGAACGCCGAACTCGTCGCCCCCGATCCTTGCCACCGTGTCGGTCCGCCGCAGCCTTTGTGCCAATGCGGTGGCGACCGTCTTCAAAGCCCTGTCGCCTACCGGATGGCCGTAGCGGTCATTGATCTGTTTGAAATGGTCGATGTCGATGAGCATTACGACAGCCGTCTCGCTGTAGCGCCGGGCGCGCTCAAGCTGTTCGTTGAGGTCGCGCATGAACCGCCGGCGGTTCAAGGCACCAGTAAGCTCGTCGTGGTCAGCCAGGTAGCGCAGGTGTTCCCTATCTCGCACGACTGCGCTCATGTCGCGAGCAATCGAGGAGATGCCGACCATTTGGCCCTGGCCGTCCCGGACCGGCGAGATGGTCAGCGCCACTCTTACGTGCTTTCCGTTCTTACGAGCCCCGACGGCCTCAAGGTTGGCGACTCGCTTGCCGGTCCTCACCCGTGCCAAGACGGCAGCTAGGTTGTCGTCCTCGCCCAGCAACGTCAGCATTGAGGCCGACTTGCCGAGCATCTCTTCGGCCGAATACCCGTACAGCTGCTCGGCGCCGACGTTCCAGCTCACCACAACGCCGTCAAGGGTCTCACCGACAATGGCGTCGTCGGAGGACTCCACTAGCGAAGCGAGGCGGGATGCGTTGTCCTCGGCCCGCTTGCGGTCCGAGATGTCACGGACGGCACAGTAGGTCAGCCGGTCTCCTTGGTCCGGCCCGAACGGGCTGAGCAAAATCTCCGCGGGGAACTCAGTGCCGTCCTTACGGAGCCCGAAAAGCTCCAGACCGGTAGTTGACGACCGTGGGTGGGGGTCGACAAGGTACCCGGTTGTCCGGCGGCGGTGCTGCTTGCGGGACCGCAGGGGGACCAGGAGCTCGACGGGCTGGCCGACCAACTCTTGGCGTCCGTAGCCAAAGAGCCTTTCGGTCTCTGCATTTACAAGGATGATCTGGCCGGTGGCATCGACCACGATCACCCCCTCGGGTGCCGACTCAAGCAGTTCGCCGAACAGTTCGGCCGTCCACAGCCGGTCGGAGCCGTTTTCACCAAGAGCACCCAACTTGGTTCCCCTATCGCCTAAGTCTTCCTCTTTGCTAACCGGTCCTCTCTTTGGTGACTAAAAGTATAGGGCTTCCCACACACTGCGGCGGTTATATGTTTCCCAGTCCCCACCGGCGGCGCCCTGGTCACCGTCGTCGGCTGGCGGGCCGTCTTTGCCTTCCTCGCCGCCTCGCCCGTAGCCCTGGTGACCGTCGCCCTGGTGACCGGGGCCAGGTGGTGGAGTTCGAACACGACTTTGCTGTTGCATGCCAGCAATTGTTTAGGGACCACTACCCCGTCCCCGACCGATAAAGAAACGAGGTGCCCGCCTGGGGCACCTCGTTTCTTTAGTGATTGGTTAGCCAGTTAGATGGTGCCTTCAGTAAACGCTCTCGTTACCGCCCGTGGCCGTGATGACCGGGGCCACCAGGGAAACCAGGGGAACCCCCCGAACCGCCGGAGCCAGGGGAACCGCCCGAACCGCCGGAGCCAGGGGAACCGTGCCCACGCCCGGCCGGACGGATGAGGACCGAGGTGGCATCGATGATGCCGCCTCCGCCCTGCGTGCCGCGAACTGTGACTTGATCGCCGCCCTGAATGTCGCTGAAGCTGACCGAACTCTGACCCCGCTCACGGATAGTGGTAGTGCTGAAAACGTCGACAGTCACGTTGGTGCTTTTCCAGCCGCTGGCGGCCAGGGTGAACGTTTCCTCCGTCGACGATATCGTGGTAGCCGTACCGGTGAGGACGGTGCCGGTTTGGGTTACCAGCGGGACATCTACCGAGGTGGCATTTACGACGCCGCCTCCAGCCTGCGTGCCGCGGACCGTTACCTGGTCGCCGACCAGGACGTCGCTCAGGCCGGGCGAACTGACCCCCGGCTCACGGAACTTGGTCGTGGTCAAGACGTTGACGGACACGTCCGTGCTCTTCGGTCCGATGATGGCGAGGCTCTTAGGTCCGATGGTGGCGAGGGTGAAGGTTCCCGTCGGCGGTGCCGTGGTCGTGGCCGTCATCGTAAGGACGGTCCCGGTCTGAAACACGAGCGGGACTTGTACCGAGAAGGCATCAACCGTGTCCGTCCCGGCGTTCAGGCCCCTAACTATCACCTGGTCGCCGACCAGGACGTCGCTCAGGCCGGGCGAGCTGTCCCCCGGGTCGCGGAACTTGGTGTTTGCCGTGACGTCGACCGTGACCGTCGCGCTCTGCCAGCCCGTGGGCGTTATGGTGAAGCTTGCCGTCACCGGGACCGTCGAGGCCGTCGTCGTGAGGGTCGTGGAGGCAACTGGGGCCGAGAGGACGGTGCCGATGAGGGTGCCGCCGTAACCATGGCGGAAGTGGAGGCCTCCCCACCACGGCGCCACCCGTCCAGGTTGACCGCCATGCTGGTGGGATTGCACCACGGGCGCGGCATTGGCAGTAGCCGTGCTCCCCAACGCCAGCGACCCGGCGAGGCCGGTTGCCAGCCCAGCATAAAGTACCAACCGGGCCGCTCCCCTGATCATTGATGTCTGTCCCGCCCTAAGACCGATCTGGCTCCTCAGTGACATCTCGTTCTCCCTGTCATCGTGAATGTCCGGCGGGCGCTTGGGCCAACGCAAGGAACAACCTCAGAGTAGCAGTGGACCTAAGCGCACGTACTGTGACCAGTTGTTCAGGTGATTGCTTGAGACCTGTGACCAAATTGTGATGATTGTGTGAAGACTTGTGATGATTATGTGAAGGCACACAGACCATCGGTCAAGCCGGGTCTCTCCTTTGTCGCGATCGATCTTTGCTAGTTTCTTACTCTTCTCGTTTTTCGTATTTTTGGGCGGACCTGCGTTCTTCGAGCGCCTCGGAACGGGCCCATAGTGCCCCGTCAGGCTCGCTCGGTGGCGCCAACCCTTCCCGCCGTCCGGTTACAGCGAAGGGCGTTCTCACCGGAGCTGGCCTTGGTGGGCGTCTCTTTCCTCCGTTTCGGCTCCTTCGCGCGTCTACAGCGCCAGCCCAGAATGGCCGACCATTCCACTGTGCTTTCCATCCGAGCTGCCCGCCGATACCGGTGGCGCCTCGCCGGCGGCCGCTTGACCGCCAGCAGCTCCGCCGTGTGCTTCGCGCCTAACCGATTAGAGCGTCGGCGCGCCGGCACTTGCTGGGAGACCACGGCAGAAGACGTAACCGGGGTGCGAGTGCGCGGGAGAATGTGGCTAGTGGTCGAGACGGCGGCCGGCGCTGAGACGTTCCGAGTCTTTGGCGCGGCGGCGGCGGCGCCCAGGCTCGAGGAGGCCCTACAGCTCGGTAGCCACGGCACGGCTCGTGTTGACGGTCTCACGTTCGAGACGCCGGAGACGATCTGAGGGGAGGCGTGGTAGCACAAGTTGGTCCCTGGTAGTCATCTCGGCCGTCCGTCCCGTAGCCTCCTTCAATGGCTAACCGAAGCCCCAGGTGCCCAGTGGGACAGGGCCCATCTCGACGAGGTCGAGCCGCAAGCGGGCGTACCCGCTATCGCGTGGCCGGCCACGGAGCGCGCCAGCGTTGAGCGTCGATAGCGCCCTTTCGGACGCGTCAAGGGGCCGTCGGCACCGCCGCTATTGGTTCGGTGACGGCAAGGCTCACATCGAGGTAAGAGCAGCGCGGCGTCATGGTTCGGAGCGGTTCGCCCGCGAACTTGAGGGCGCCCTGGCCCGTGTTCGAGGCGTGCACTGGGCACAGGTAAACGCTGTGGTGGGACGGGTCGTTGTCGCCTTCGACGGCGAGGCTGTCGACAGCTCGGCGATCATGGCGGCGATCGAGGGCGTCGAAGAAGCCCACGAGCTGGAGGACGACCGATTTGGGTATGACCGGCCTGATTTTCCCGGTGATATCGAGCCCGTTCACCGCGCCATCGTTGGTCTCGTCGCCGACGCCGTCGGCCTCGTCGCCGGGATCGCTGGATCTGTGCTCGACCTACCGTCGTTACCAGAAGAGGCCGCCGCGCTCGTCTCCGTGGCGGAATCTCAGCCCCGCATCCGACGGTTGGTCGAATCTGCTTTAGGCCCGAGCACGGCGGACATCGGCCTAGCACTGGCAAACGCTGTCCTCCAAGGGCTCGGCCAGGGCACCCTTGGTCTTGTCGTCGACTTGGCCCACCGCGGAGGGCTGCTGGACGAAGCGATCGCTCGTCGCTCGAGTTGGGGACGCCTCGAACAGGAACTGGCCAACCACCCCTCACGGGTGGTTTGTGGTCCTATCTCTCGTCCCCGACGTCCCGTGCCTTTGCCCCCGGGGCCGATAGAGCGCTATGCCGACCGTACCGGCGCCGCTGGCCTGGCTGCGGCCGGCGCTGCTTTTGCGTTCACCACCAACCCGCGCACGGCAGCTTCCATGCTGCTGGCCAGTATGCCGAAGGCGGGACGGCTTGGCCGAGAGGCGTTCAGTGCCCGGGTCGGCCGGGCACTGGCGTCTCACGACGAGCTGGTGTTCGACCCGGCAGCGCTACGGCGGTTAGACCGTACCGACACCGTCGTCATCGATGCCGCCGTCCTGCTTACGGGTGAAAAGGAACCGGCCCGGACCGTGTTCGCACGCGAGGTCGACCCGTCCGAGGCCGCGGCTCGGCTGCACGCGCTCTTCGATGGCACCGATGCCTCGGCGCGACGTAGCCGGGAGGGCTGGACGGTCGGGCTACTGAGCGATCTTTCGGTCCCAGCTACGGCCCTGCGGCGGCTTCGCCGCCGGCTCGGCCCTGTGGCGACCCACGGCCTCATGTGCAACGGAGGCCTGGTGGCGCTCTTCGCCGTGCGCGACGAGGTCGTCCCCGGTTGGCAAGTCCTGGTCCGAGCCGCCCGTCGAGCTGGGCACATGATCGCCATCGCGGGGGACGACCTCGGCCTCGTGGCGCGGTTCGGGGCCGACATGCTCGTCGACGGAGGAGACGGCTTGTGCGCCTCGGTCCGGATGCTCCAAAACGACGGCTGTGGGGTGCTCTTGGTCGGCGGGCCGTCCAACGATGCTCTTGAAGCCGCCGACTGCGGAGTCGGCCTGGTCGTCGACCATGTTGTCCCCTGGGGCGCCGATGTAATCGCCAAGGACCTGAGCACCGCCGTGTTCCTGATCGATGCCTCGGCTGTGGCCCGAGCAGTGAGCCAGCAGAGCGCAAACCTGGCGCTGGCGGGCACGGCCGGCGGTGTACTGCTCGGTGCCGCACTCGAGCCGGCGCGGGCGTCGTCTAGCGCCACCACCAGTGTCAACGTCGCCGCCATTGCCGCCGTCGCCAACGGCTGGCGGGCTGGCATGGGCCTGGCCCGCCTGCCACGCCATCGCATAGGCGGAGGGCCACCCTGGCACATGCTCGAGGTTGACGATGTCCTGGCTCGTTTGGGCACCAGTCGAGGTGGCCTCCCCTCGTCCAGTGGGGCCGGACGGCTGGCTCCGGTGGCCCGGCTCGCCGGCGACCCGGCTCGTTTCGCCGCCGCTGTCGGTGCCGAGCTGGCCAACCCGTTGACCGAGGTGCTGGCGGCCGGTGCGGCCCTATCAGCGGCGGTGGGGTCGAGCGCTGACGCCGTCATCGTCGGCGCAGTATCGACGCTCAATGCTCTCATCGGCGGTGGGATCCGGTACCAAGCCGAGAACGCGGTCCGCTCGCTCGACCGCGCCAGCCAGCAGCAGGTGTCGGTGCTGCACGGCGGGCACAGGAGCCTTATCGAGTCGGACGCGCTCATTCCCGGCGACGTCATCGCTCTTGCCACAGGCGATGCCGTACCGGCGGACTGCCGGATAATCGAGGCCAACCATCTCGAAGTGGACGAGTCGAGCCTCACGGGTGAGTCGCTCCCAGTAGCCAAGTCCGAGGCGCCGTCCATGTCCACGCTCATCTCGGAGCGGTCCTCGATGCTGTACGCCGAGACGTCGGTGGTGGCCGGTGACGCCCTCGGTGTCATCGTCGCGGTGGGCGAGGACACCGAGGCGACAGCGGGCGACGTCACCCTGGGCGCCAAGGTCACCGGCGGCGTCGAGGAACGGCTCAGAAAACTGACGATGGTCTCAGTCCCCTTGGCAGTGCTCGGTGGAGCTGGCGTCGCCGGTCTTGGTGCCCTTCGGGGCCAAGGTTTGTCCGAGACCCTGGGGAGCGCCGTCAACCTGGCCGTTGCCGCCATCCCTGAGGGCCTGCCCATCGTTGCCACCATGGCCCAGGTTGCTGCCGCTAGGCGCCTGTCCGGAAAAGGGGTGCTCGTCCGCAACCCCCACGCGTTGGAGGCCCTCGCCCGCGTCGACGTACTGTGCACCGACAAGACGGGGACGCTGACGGGCGGGCAGATCAAGCTGACCTCGGTCTCCGACGGGCGTCGCAGTTCGCCGCTCACGCGCCTTGGCAGTCATGACCGCAGCATCATCGCCGCCGCCCTGCGGGCGACACCGCCTCAGGTCGACGGCGCGGCGCTGGAGATGACAGACCGGGCGGTCGTGGAAGCGGCCGAGCGGTGCGGCGTGGACAGGGAGCTTGGCGCGCCTTCGTGGGCCCTTGACCTGGAGCTGCCCTTCGAGCCGTCCCGCGGCTTTCACGCCACCGTCGGCACGAGCGAGCTGGGACAGCTCATAGATGTGAAGGGCGCCCCCGAGGTCGTGCTATCGCGCTGCGATCGGTGGCGCGACGGCTCCGGTCACCGTCCGCTCGACGAGAAGGTCCACGGGATGCTCACGAGGAAGATCGAGCGTCTGGCAAGCACGGGACGGCGTTTGCTGGCCGTGGCCGAAGGTCAGACGACCACCACACTGCTCACGGGGCCCGACATCTCCAGGCTAACGCTCCTCGGCCTGTTGGTCTTCTCGGACCCCGTCCGCCCCTCAGCCTCCGCTGCTGTCGACGGTATGCGCCGCGCCGGCATTGAGGTCGTCGTGGTCACAGGGGACCATGCCAGCACGGCGGAGAGCGTGGCGGGCGAGCTCGGGCTGATGGACGGCCGGCGAGTACTGACCGGCACTGAGCTGGGCAAACTTTCCGACGCCGAGCTCGATGTGGTGCTCACCGATGTGTCGGTGTTCGCCCGTGTCGTGCCCGCCGACAAGGTGCGGATCGTTGAGGCCTACCAGCGCGCCGGACGGGTCGTGGCGATGACCGGCGATGGGGCCAACGATGCGCCGGCCATCAGGCTGGCCGACGTCGGCCTGGCGCTCGGCCGGCACAGCACCTCGGCGGCCCGGGGGGCGGCTGACATTGTGATCACTGATGACCACATAGAGACCCTCCTCGACGTAGTCACCGAGGGCAGGGGTATGTGGGGATCGGTCCGAGATGCCGTCGCCATCCTCCTCGGGGGGAACGCGGGTGAGGTCGTCTTTACGGTGGCCACCAGTGCGATCACGGGCAGACCGGCGTTGTCGACCCGGCAGTTGCTGCTTACCAACCTTCTGACCGACGTGGTCCCCGCTATAGCTATTGCCATCAGCCCGCCGCGGGGACGCTCGGCTGAACAGCTCCTGGCCGAGGGACCGGACCGCTCCTTGGCCGGGCCCATGTACGTGGCAATTGCCCAGCGCGCCACGGTCACCGCGGCCGGTGCTGGAGCAGCGTGGGGGGCGGCCCGCCTGACCGGTCGCGCCAGGCGCGCCAATACGGTCGGGCTGGTTGCCCTCGTCGGGTCGCAACTAGGCCAAACAATTGCCATCGGTGGGACCGACCCCGTCGTCCTCGTTGCCAGCCTGGTTTCGGCGGGAGTACTCGCGGCCATCGTGGAGACCCCTGGTGTCAGCGAGTTCTTCGGCTGTACGCCGCTCGGCCCGACGGGCTGGGGCATTGCCATCACGTCGTCGGCTGCGGCGACAATGGCCGGCGTGTTGGTGCCGCGATTTGTCGACGCGCTGAGAACGTCGAGCGACAGTTAGACTCCTGACAGTTCCCATCAAATGAGGTGACGTTGATGCCCACCACACCGAGATCGACAACGACTGCAATTAAGAGCGAGCCTGCCAGAAACAGTGAGCCGCCCCGCGCTATCAGCCTGCTCGGGCTACCGGTACCGGTGCCGAGCACAGGGACAGCTCTCTACTACGGTGGGATCGCTGCCTTGGTGGCCGCCGAACTCATCGACTGGCCGGTCGCGTTGGCAGTCGCCGTAGGTCACGAGCTGCTCGTACGCCGTCAAAGGCCCGCCGCGTAAACATATGCAAAATCCGGACGGCCCACCTAGCGCTGTGGAGCGCGCCCGCCGGTAGCGCAAGAAAAGGTCACGTCGTTTACGCCGGTGCCACGGCGCTTCGTGGGAACAGCCAGTCGAGTAGACGGGTGATGACGAACTGCACTGCGGTCGCCAGCGCTTGGACGATAAATACTTCGGCAAACTCACCCATGGGCCGTGTGCCTCCTTTGCCGTCGCTCTTGTTCGAAGTGCAGCCTATTACTGCCACCAAAACATGGGTGTAATTTTGGCCAACGCCCGAGTGAACAACGGGTGAACATTGGGCCGCATTCAGTGCCGATCTCGCGAAATCCCGGGCCCGAAGTGCCACACAGGTTCGCAACCGGAAGAACTTGACAACCCTACCCCGGAGGAGAGGACGCTATGTCAGCATTATCGCAGAAGTCACCGGTGCCAACGCCAATACAAACGCCAATACAAACGATAGAGCGGCCGCCGGCCTCAGCATGGCGCGTGCCCAACCCGCTCACCGCCCTCGAGTCGGTGCTCAGGCGCGACGAAGCCGATATTTTGTTGATAGCGGGCAACGTAGCCCTTGTCGCCTTCGAGGTCATCGAGTGGCCGGTAGCAGCGCTTACACTCGCCACGCACGCGATCGCACGGAGCCGTTTCAAAGCCCTCCAAGCCGTGGCCGAGGTGGCCGAGGAAACGGAGTAAAGACGCATGAGAGATGCCTTCGGGGAACGGATGCTGGGGACGAGCGGCCTGGTGGTCTCGGAGCTCGGGCTCGGGTGTATGGGTATGAGCTATCACCGAAGCACCCTGATGGACCGGGACGCGGCGATAGCGCTGGTACGCAAGGCGGTGGACCTTGGCGTGACGTTCTTCGACACGGCCCAGGTCTATGGACCGTTCACCAACGAACGGCTACTTGGAGAGGCCATCGCGCCCGTTCGTGACCAGGTCGTCGTGGCCACAAAGTTCGGGGAGGTCGATGCCGCCGGTCGGTATGTCCGTTCAAGTCGGCCCGAGCTGGTCAAGCAGACCACCGACGCCTCCCTCGCTCGCCTGGGAGTCGAGACGATCGACCTGCTCTACCAGCACCGGGTTGACCCCGACGTGCCCATAGAGGAGGTCGCCGGCGCGGTCAAGGACCTGGTCGAGCAGGGCAAGGTCAGGTACTTCGGCTTGTCCGAGGCGGGCGCTCAGACGGTCCGCCGTGCCCACGCCGTTCTGGCGGTGGCCGCCGTCCAGAGCGAGTACTCGCTGTGGTGGCGACGCCAGGAGCAGGAGGTGCTCCCCGTCTGTGAGGAGCTGGGCATCGGGTTTGTGGCTTACAGCCCGTTGGGCCGGGGTTTCCTCGCCGGCTCGGTCGACGAGCACACCACCTTTGACAGCGGTGACAACCGCAACACCCTGCCGCGCTTCACGGTCGAGGCGCGCAAGGCGAACCGGGCGCTCGTCGACCTGCTCCGGACCGTAGGTGCGAAGAAAGGTGCCACACCCGCTCAGCTCGCACTGGCCTGGCTCCTCGCCCAGCGGCCGTGGGTAGTACCGATCCCCGGGACGACGAAGCTGCACCGCCTGGAAGAGAACCTTGGCGCCGGCGCCATTGAGCTCACCAGCGACGATCTCGCAGAGCTCAACCGCGCCGCGTCCGAGATCCCGATCGTGGGCGACCGGTACCCAGGGGAAGTCGAACAGGTGACGAACCGCTGAGTGCCCCATTCGGCGTGGGTGACCTGGCCGCGCATCACGGAGCGCTCGGAGCCGAGCGGCTGCGCACCGCTGCATAACGGCATCGCTGTGCCCACAGCGGGTGACGTCTTCATCGACACCGACGCCGGGAACGGCTGGACAAGCGTGAGCGCGATCGCTGAAGTCACGCCGAGCGGGAACGTTCGGGCGATTTGGAGGTCCTGACCCAGGATGCCTTGACGCGCTGCCCATTGCGCAGCCTGCCCTTGCGCAATATCGTCACTACGGCCAGCACCGGGCTGGCGTGGAAAGGAGGGACGGTGGCCGAGGTGCCTGGAGGTGCGCTCAGCTCGTTCCGTGGTCGCTTCGGGGGCCGGGTAGTGACGGCCGGAGACGCCGATTACGACGCGGTGCGCGCCGCGTGCGTTTGGAACGGCGACATCGACCGGCGTCCTTGGGTAATAGCCCAGGCGACGTCGACCGCGGACGTGGTCGCCGCAGTGGGGCTGGCGCGAGAGGTCGGCCGCGATGTGGCTGTCCGGGGCGGCGGCCATAATTTCTCAGGTTCCTGCATCGCCGATGACGCGGTGATGATCGACCTGGGTGGCTTATGCGATGTGCATGTCGACCCGGTTGCCAGACGAGCTGTCTGTGGGGGCGGCACCCGCTGGTCCCAGCTCGACGCGGCCACCCAGGAGCATGGCCTAGCTGTTCCGGGGGGTTTCATCAGCCACACGGGTGTCGGAGGGCTCACCCTCGGGGGAGGTGTCGGCTGGCTGAGCCGAAAGGCCGGTCTGAGCTGCGACAACCTCGTTTCGGTGGAGGTCGTCACGGCTGAGGGAGCCGTTGTCCGGGCCTCGGCGGAAGACAACCCAGACCTGTTCTGGGGGGTGCGAGGGGGTGGCGGCAACTTCGGCGTGGTCACCTCGTTCGAGTTCCAGCTCCACGAGGTCGGCCCGATGGTGTTGTTCGCCTTGTCGTTCTGGGACCTCGACCATGGCCCCGCGGCATTGCGTGCCGCTCGGGACCAAGTGCCCCACTTGCCCGATGATGTGGCCGTGTTCTTTGCTGGGCTGAACGCCCCTCCAGCTCCTTTCGTGCCCGAGCAGTACAGGGGTGCAACGGGCTACGCCGTTCTGCTGGTCGGGCTCGGGCCCGCCGACGCGCACGCCCGGGCAGTTGCGGCGCTGCGTGAAGCAGCCCCCCCGACGTTCGCCTTCGATACGCCGCTTCCCTATGTCGAGCTACAGAAGATGTTCGACGAGAGCGCTCCTTGGGGCATCCGCGGCTACGAGAAGGCGGTCTACCTCGACGAGCTCACTGATGCGGTGATCGAGGTGATCGCGCGACACCTGCCTAACAAAGCATCGCCCATGTCTTTCATGCCGACGTTCGTCCTGGGGGGCAACTTCGCGCGGCACGCCGACAATGAGAGCGCCTTTGGAGGCCGGCGCCAGACCCGCTATGTGCTCAACATCGCAGCAGTGGCGCCCACCGCCGAGCTGCTCGAGGCAGACCGGGCGTGGGTGAGGGCGTTCTGGTCCGACCTCGTCCCTCATGCAGCCGGGGTCGGCAGTTATGTCAACTTCATGGCCGATATCGACCAAGATCGCGTCATCGCCAGCTATGGTCCCGAAAAGTACGAACGGCTGAGCCAGCTCAAGGCCAAGTACGACCCAGGCAATGTGTTCCACCTCAACGCAAATATCCGCCCCGCGGCGACTGTGTAGCCCCGAGCCCCCGCGGTAGAGCAACCACATGCTGGTGGTTTGGGCTCACTAGGCCATTGACCTGCTCTTTTTATGCCCGTTGCTGACGGCTGGGAACCCTTGGTGCCTTCTGCTTCGCGCACGGATCGCGCAGGGCGACGGGCCTCCTGCTCCTTCCCCTCCTCTGGCAGGAGCCGTCCAAGGGACGTCCAGCCGACTGCCTACCCGAAGGGCCGCTGTTCGAGCGCGGGACGCGAGACGCCATGATGGGTGGCCACCTCCGCGAGGATGGCCGCCAATGTGCCGACGCGAAGCGGCCCTCCTGCCGGCACGGTCACCCTATGCTCGCCAGCCATGGTCGTCACCAAACGCAGGTGGCTCCCGCTTTGGCGGGCGATCTTGTAGCCGTAGTGCCGTCAAGGAGTACTGCCAGCTCTCGGCCGTGCAGGTCGCGCGGCAGCCTCACACGGCCAGCAGTTCGGGCGGTGTAACCGCCTTCCGGCGCTTCTTCGACGACAAAGACCAGCTCGGATGCCGTGCTCAAAGGCTACCGTGCCCAGCTGTCAGCCGGCCTAGCTGAGCAAGTCGCGGGGGTGATTCTGTCGTGCAACGGGACCAGACCGCCGCACCCCGATCGGTCGGTGCGGGCGGGACGACCCACACGAGACTGGCCTACGACCCGGTGACAGATGGACCATTCTGGTGATCGTGCCAACGATTTCGCTGCCGAGCAACGTTCGGATCGTGCTGGCTGAGGAGCTCGACGACCAGGCTTGAGGTGACGTTCTCGGATGTTGGCCTGACCTGGGCAATGGCAGCCTGGTACACCACCGCAGACGGTTTGCGACGTCACTTCGACGATGTCGTCGCCATGGCCGCAACGGCGAGCCGAGCTGCGCGCGTCGGCCACGTGCGTTTGCATGGTCACGTCCAGAGCGCGGAGACCTTCTGGCGATGTGGGCCGTTGAGCTGCGGTTAGCAACCAGGACTGGGGACCAGCGAAGGCGGCATGGTCAGCCGGGGTGAAGTACTCGGGGTCGAACTCGGTCGTGGACAAGAAGTCCTCCAGTGCCGGCCGGCCTCGCTGGGAGGCGTGCAGTTGGGCCGCGCCGTAGGGTGCCATCCCCGCAAACCAGTCGAGCCCTTCAGCCGGCCACGGCGCCGACGCCGCCATGCAGGCCCCGGCGAGGATGCGTCTTGGCAGCAGAGCGGCGCAGGCCAGGGCGTGGTTGGCCCCGCCCGAGTGGCCCATTACGGCAAAGTTGTCGATGCCGAGCGCATCAGCGACTTCGGACGCGTCGTCCGCCGCCGACCCCAGGTCGCGCCCAGGGCGCGGTGTCGACCCTCCGTAGCCCGGGCGGTCGTAGGACACCCAACGGGTGCCGTCCCGGAGGGCAGCGGCGGACAACGGCTCAGGCGGCTCGCCGGTGTTGGACGTGCCGTGGTGCCAGAACACGGTGAGCGGCACCACCACGCCACCGGTGCCGGTGTCGTAGATGTGCAGCGTTCGCCCATCGCTCAACTGGAGGTCGGACTCCCTCACGAATGCCGGAGCTTACTTCGGCGGGCCAGCTACGCCTGCGACATGGCGCCTTTCGCTCAATTGAACATGGCCGGCTCAGCCTGGACGGCGGCGAGGCGGACGTCCCTACCTTGGGCTCAGGAAGGTCCTGTCGCGGCTCCAGAGGTTCGGAGCCGAGCGCAACACCGTCGATATGGCCGGATGTGCCTTGAAGAACAAGGGGTTCTCGGGCGGCGCATAAGAGGAAATCTGGCGCTGTCGCCAATCATGCAGGCAGGGCGAGCTGTGAACCAAGCTCAGCCAAGCTAGTTGGACGTGGCGTTCCCGTCCGCGCCCCCGCCCGGTGCGGGGACAGCGGCGTAGGCACGCACAGGGAAGGTACCGAAGGCCGCGAAGCGGGGCGGTGCGGCGGTGAACCGGGTTCCAGTCGGGGGCAGCTGCCCGAGCCCCGTCAGGTGCTCGACCACGGGTACCTCCGCACCGAGCAGCACGCTGTGCGCAGGCCTAGCTAGCGTAGTCGTGTCATCGATGTTCACGGCGTCGATGCCAACCAAGCGCGCGCCGTGCTCGACCAACCAGCGAGCGCCGTCCTCGGTCAGGTACTGAGCGTCCTCGCCGTAGCGGGGCGTGCCCCAGTGCTCATCGCCTCCGGTGTGCAGAAGGACGGCGCGGGAGGCCACCTCGTACCTCGCCAACGCGCCGACATCGATTGCCCGGGTAGCGCTCCCGAGAGTGCGCACGACCACGCACGGCAGGTCGGCCAGCGAGCTCAGCGGGAGCCCAGCAAGGTCAGCCCCGGCGGGGTAGCGGTGATAGGGGCTGTCGAGGTAGGTCCCGGTGTTGCCGACCATGCTCACCCGGTCGATGGCGAACTCAGTGCCCGCGGCGTAAAAGGCCCTGGACGCCTCCCTGGTCAGGTGGGGCGTGACCTCCGGCCCTGGCAAACCGGGATATGTCGTCATCCCCGCCTCGATCACGTGGGACAGCTCCACCAGGTGCCACTGCCGCTCGCTAACTAAGCCTGCTGAGCGGCTGGTATCACTTGGGCCGCCCCGGGCCCCTTTGTGAGGCTCGGGGAACACACGTACACGGGACAGGTCGACACTTTCAGTCATGAGCAGGCCGAGGCAGGACACAAAGAGCTCCCCGATCTCGCGTTCAGTGGCGTCAGGGCCGGGGAGGTCGACTCGGAACCCCTCGGCAGTGAGCCTCCCTCCGTTGGAGAAGGTCACCTCAGCATCCAGTTCGGCTCGGTATTCGGTCATAGCGCCAGCGTTGCCGAGCGCCAGGGTACAAGGCAAGCGGTTTTCTTCACCCTGAGACAGCGGCCAGCAGCCCTGCGCCTCGACGACGGTGCGTGGGCAAATCGCGGAAAGTGGTCGAAAAACCGGGGCTTTTCTGGACTTAGGGACAACGCGAACGTAGAAGCCGCAACGGTTTAGGCTCTGCTGGCGCGCGGTTACCGGATTTCGTAGGTGCCGTCGAGCCGGGCACGCGCGATGACATGTCCGGCGATGGCGTTGAGCGCATCGGCGAGGGTGAACTTGTCGGGCAGGTCGGGGTGGTACTCCAGGGCGAAGAGTTGGAAAACGTAGGAGTGGGGCCCGTGCGAGCGCGGGGGCATGGGGCCGGCCCAGCCGCGGTGGCCGAGGGGACCTTTGCCGTGTTTGATCCCGGGGACCGGGCTGGGGTCGGTGAGGCCGTTCTCGGGAATGCCGTTTAGCGATGGGTCGATGCCGAGCGTGAGCGCATGAGTGGCGGGTTCTCGGCGAGGGGCATCGGGGTCTTGCACGATGAGCACGAGTTCCGCGGTGCCGGTCGGCGGCGTTGTCCAGGCGATGGCGGGTGAAATGTTGGCCCCGAAGAGCCTGCCGCGGTACCGCTCGGGGATGGGGGTGCCGTAGTCGAAGGCGGGGCTGGTAAGGGTGAAGCTCTCGGGTGCTCGCAGGTCGGGACGTGCCCAGACAAGTCTGTGTTGTCCGGCGCGTCGGCTGCGCAGCGCGAGGCCGAGGGGGTTTGGGGGCATGGTCTTGGTTCCTTCTCTCTATGCCTGGCGGATGAGGAGGCCGGGGTTGCGCAGTCTGCGGTCGAAGACCGAAAAAGCGGGCTCCAGGGTGCCGCGGTACCCGTTTAGGCGGGCGTCGATGCGGGTGACTTCTCTGTCTTGCTCAAGCAGGAAGTCACGAATTCCGTTCCCAGCGTGCGGATCATCGGCGGGGCCTCCTGGGTGAGCCGGAGGGATCGCGGTTGTTGATCTCATAGCGGTCTGCTGTTGGTCTGGAGCCGGGTCAGGATCTCGTCAAGCCGGGCGAGGTCATCGGAGCCCAGGTTGGTCAGCGCTGGCGGGGGCTTGTTGAGGATTGCCTGGCCGCGTTGGGCTGCGTCGCGTCCAGCGTCGGTGAGGTGCACGAGCTTGCGGCGGTTGTCGTCGGGGTGGGCGGTGCGACGGACCAGGCCTCGCGCCTCGAGCTGGTCCACGCCGACCGTCGCGGCTGGTGGGTCGATCTCGGCGGTGCGTGCGATCTCTCGCAGGGTCATGGGGCCCTCGGCCAGCTTGATCAGCACCTCGACCTTGCCGGGCCCGAGATCGAGGGCGGCACGGAGGGCACGCCGGCGGTCCTGTCCGGTAACAAAGTCATGCAGGGCGGTCCACACTCGCGTTGCGGTGTCCGGCGGCGTGGCCGATCGGGCGGTCATCGGGCTCCTTCCGGGGCGGGGCTCAGGTCAGTGGCCAGGCGGGCGCCGTTCCGCTCGGCAGTCGCAAGCGCCCAGCGTCCGGTCGAGACCATGCCGAGCAGCATGACCACGGCCCCACAGCCGGCGAGCACCGCCCACGCCGCGTGGCTGGCGTGCACGAAGCCGGCCGAGGTCGTGGCGATCATCGCGCCGGTGACTGCGACCCCGACGGCGGCGCCGGTCTGGCGAAAGGTGGAGGCGATCGCTCCCGCGACACCGGACTGGTCCCGGGGCAGACCCGACAGTGCGGTGTTGGTGATCGGGGCGCTGACCAGGCCCGCCCCTACTCCGTAGACGAGGTAGGCCACGATCAGGTACCACACCGCGGTGTGGGCGCTAAGGCTGATCAGCAGGATCGCGCCGACGGCGATCAGCCCTCCGGACACGATCAGCGGGAGCCTCGGCCCACGGCTGGCCACCAACCGGCCCGAGACGGTGGAGAACACGCCGATCATTGCGGCCATCGGGATGGTGAGCAACCCGGCGTGCAGCGCGCTGTAGCCACGAACGTCCTGCAGGTACAGCGTGTTGAGGAAGAGAAAGCCGCCTAGGGTCGCCAACGCGACCACCCCGATCAACGCCGCGCCCGAGAACGGCACGCTGCGGAAATACCGCATGTCGATCAACGGCTCACGCCGCCCCGACTCGAGCACGACCAGCGCGATCGCCGCGAGCACGGCAACCGCGAACAGAGCGACGATCGGCGCCGAGCCCCACCCGCTGCGTGGCCCCTCGATGATCCCAGCGGTCAGGCAGCCCAGCAAGGCGATGACCGCCAGCTGGCCAGGAGGGTCAAGACGGCGGGGCTTCCCAGCCCGCGACTCGGGCACGAACCGCTGCGTGAGCACGATCGCCATCAGTCCGATGGGAACGTTGATCCAGAAGATCGAACGCCACCCGATCCCGCTGACCAGCAGGCCACCGAGCAC
>PMWT01000153.1 GCA_003166025.1 Acidimicrobiaceae bacterium
CCAGCACCCGTGACGGCTCGGCGCCCAGCACCCGTGACGGTTGGCCCTCGTTCACGACCAGCCTTGCTTCCTCATTGGCGGACCTGGAAGAGGACCAATACCTCGTCGTCAGTGTGCGACGCCGGCCTCACTACTACGTCCAGTTCGCCCAGGGTGGCCCGAAGGGGTTCCGGGCCGAGACTGTGTCGAACGCGTTCTTGCCCGGCGACGAACACCTCGACAACCACGAACAGGGTGAGCTCTTGGTTCTGGGATGGCAGCCTCCCCAGCCCGACGTCGAAGGCTCCGGCCCTAACTACCACCGTGACTGGGAGGCGCCGGTGCCCTTTGCTGAGGTCTCGGCCCTCGCCGTTCGGACCCTCAACAAGGTGATGAGCGTGGCGCGCCCGGGGCTGCTCAGCTACAAGGCGTTCGCCAAGGGAGGGGCGCAGATCATTATCTCGGCGCTGGGGATACCTCGCGAGACATTCAACAAAGATGAACAAAAGCCGAGCGAGCCAGCCTTGGCGCACTCTGCTGAAGAGCTCCTGGAACAGGTCAAGCAGGCGATGCGGCCCCTGCTCGGCGCCGACGAGGTCACCGTTGACGAGGACGGCGACATCCCCGTTCGCTACGGCAGCGTTATGGCCTACATCCGCGTCCTGAAGGACATGCCCGTTGTGAGGATCTTCAGCCCCGTCATCTATGACATCGGTGAGCCCGCCGACATCTTGGCGACGATCAATGACATCAATAAGGACGTCCTTTACGCCAAGGCGCTCTGGGACGGTAAGGCGGTCCTCCTGGCGGCCGACGTGTCCGGGGCGCCTCTTGCTGTGCAACAGTTGCAGCGGGCTTACGAGGCCATCTCACAGCTGGCTGACGAGTACGCCCACAAGCTGCAAGACCGCTACGGGGGCAGGGTAGCATTCGGCCCGTCTCTCCCGGCAAAAGCCGAGGGCAATTTGCCTGGGTACCTCTGATTGTAAATTGACCATTCGGCTCGTCTCGTTGTCGGTTGAGGGCCGACTTCCGGTAATGTCGCCTCGCCTGGACAGGTAACTTAAGTCGATTTGCTGGCGCGCATCTCTTGGAGGGCAGCCAAGTCCTGTAGCGCGTCGAGGGAGTCGGGATGATCTGCGCCCAGGACCCGCGTAAAATCTGACACTAAGCGAATGTGCTCCGCGATGCGTTGTCGCCCACGTAGACCTTGGCATGCAGCCCGTGGCCGCCGTGCAGATTGCGGGCGGCGATCTGGCCTGAAGCCAGGGCCTCCATGTAGTAGGCGCGGCTCGCCCGGAGGCTGGAAGGTCCGCCGCGAGGTCCGGTTCAAGAAGTTGTGGGCCTCGCCCCAAGTGCTCCAGTCGCCTTGGTCACCAGCTGACGGAACCGACTCACGTGGGAGTCGTAGTGTAGGTCGCCATATTTACCCACTGCTTCCCTCAGCAGCGTGAATTGGCGTAATGGATTGGTATCGTCAGGCTGTCCGGGAACCGACGGATCGCTCAGTTGCCGCCATGCTGCATGGAACGCTAGCTAATGCAGGGACTAGAGCCTCGAAAAGGCGGTGAGGCAGAGATGAGCGGTTCTTCCCGTCCAAATGAGGCACAATAAGTTGTCGGTTACGAGTCAGGCGGCGACGCGGTACTCGTCGATAAGACCGCCGAGGTGGTCTGCTCGCTCATTACGGCCAGCACCGCTGAACTGCTGGTTGGTGAGGTCGGGGACGGGCACCTCGAGTCAATTCCGCGGTGAGGGCGCGCGCAGTTATAGTGCTCCACGAACTCCCTCAGCACGCGGTCCAGGTGGCGCTCGTTCCGGACCAGCAGCCAGTCCAGGCACTCAGTTCGTGCTGTGAGCACAAATCTCTCCGCGAAACTGTTCGCCTGGGGAGATCGTACGGGTGCCTTGATAATTCGAGCGCCGACCGACCGGAGCACTTCGTCAAATGGGCCGACGAACTTAGCGTCGCGGTCACGGACCAAGAACCGGAGGGCCCGGCCCTGGTCCTCGAGGGTGGCTACCAGGTTACGGGCCTGCTGGGTGACCCATGGCCCGACTGGGTTGGTCGTGACACCGGCCAGCAAGACCTTGCGGCGGTGGAGGTCGATGAAGAACAGGACGTAAACGCGCCGGAGCATCACGGTGTCGACGTGGAAAAAGTCGCACGATAAAGGTGCCGGCAGCCTGGGCTGCCGGCACCAACTCCGACCATGACGGCCCCGAGCGTCGCGGCGCTGGCTTGAGATGGTGACGGCGCAGCACGTTGCGGATGGTGGTGGCCGAGACGATCACGCCGAGCTTGCGGTACTCGCCCACGATCCGGAGGTAGCCCCAGCGCCGGTTCTCGCGGGCCAAGCGCAGGACGAGGGCGACGACCTCTTCGTCGAGGGCGTTGAGTGCTGTGCGGTTACGGCGTGGGAAGGTCCAGGACCGGGCCACCAGGTCTCGGTGCTGTTAGCAACAGGGTTGCCGGCGTCACTAGAAAGATGCCCCAGCGCTCCCGGCTGAGAAAGCGGGCCAGGGTGGCCAGGACAGCGCGGTCGGAAGGGGAGTACCGCGGCCGTGCCGCCTGGCGGCTTAGCACGGCCAGCTGGTGGCGGAGCACAGCGATCTCGACGTCCTTCTCATCGGGCGATGGGCCAAGGCGGAGGAGGTCAAGGAGCCGGCAGACGAGCAGGAACGTGACCGAACAAGGCATGGCCAGGATCCTGCCAGATCACGAAGGCGCTGCTCAAAGCTCAGATCCCTTTGCTTGCAGCCCACACCCAAAAATCGCCGTCGACTGGCTCACCGAGCAGGTCGGGGTAGGGATGCATAGGGGCGAGCCCGCACGTCTGTCTGAGTGACGACTCGCATAAAACAACGAATTCGTCACTCGGACGCACGTCTCGTCCCATAACTCCACGACTTCCGGTTAGCCCATGAGGGCGTAGACCTGGTGGGCCGCCGTCACCAGTTTTGGAAGGATGGCGGTTATGAGCGCCGCCAACGCTTCGATGTCAAAGCCGAACTGGAGGATGACCGCCGCCTTGCCCCGATGGAAGACGACTGAGGGCAGCTCGGAATCCGCGCCGTAGAGCTCCGCCCCTGCGCCAAGGCCGCTCAGCGACTTCATGTCAGTGCCGGCTGGCGGGGGAGAATACGAATGAGAGACCGACAGCTGTACGTCGCCTACCGGCGTTGTATCGTCCTTGGGGTAGCTCGGAGGGATGCTTTGAATGTCGCAAGTCCCATAACCCGGGACGACGATGGAGTGGTTCTCCGTGATGGAGTAGGTGTTGATGCCAAGGGTCTTGAGCGCCCCCGACTTGAGCATCACGCCGCAAAGCGTGCCGTTGAGGCTGGACAGGGACGTCGTCGTAGTAGTCGGGATCGTCGCTGGCGGGGTGCCACCGATGATGGAATAGCCGCTGAAGTTCAGCATCGACACAATGCCAGGAGAGGTGTTCTGGGCAATGTAGACCTGGTTGGTGGTGGGGTCGACTGCGTCGCCGTACGGGTTGCCTCCTGCGCTCACGAGCGCGATGACACCGTTGGTCTTGGCATTGATCACGGTGAGGGACCCGACTGGCCCGCCGACCTGGCCGCTGTTCATATTGGCAACGAAGACAGCGTGGGTGTCTTCGTTGACTGCCACGCCGTGGCCTTGTCCTCCGGGGTTGGAGATCTGGCTGACCAGCCGGCCGGAATTGTTGATGACGGCCACTTCGTCGCCGTAGTCCCCGGAGTTGGCAACGTAAGCAGTGTTTGTCAGGTCGTCCACCCCGATGACTGTCGGCGTCCCATCGACGCCGACAGTCCCAATGACGTTCGTGCCGTGGATAATCGATACGGTACCGAGGTAACCAGTCGATGGCCCGTTCCCGCCCTGGTTGCCTACGTACACGGTGCCCGACAAAGTGTTTACCCCGATGCTGAACGGCTCGTAGCCGACGCCGACGGACCCGACCACCCGGTCCGTGTGGCCGTCGATAACAGAAACTGTCCCTCGGGACTTGCCGTTGCCCGCGTCCGCGACATAGATGGTGTCGCTGGACGGCACGACACCTATGTCGGCGGGGTGCGCGCCGACGCCGATGGTGCCTGTGACCCGGTTGGTGTGGCCGTCGATGACCGAGACCGAATTGGAGCCGTAGTTACTGACGTAGACCATGTCGGTGCTCGGGTCGACCGCTATGCCCGTCGGGTAGTGCCCTACCGGGATGGTGGCAACGACCTTCGGCGGCGCACCGTCCGCGTTGGGCCTGCCGTCGATAACCGAGACTGAGCCTTGGCTCGTGAAGAACGAGTACGAGTTGGCGGCATAGACCATGTCGGTGGCAGGGTCTGCGGCGACCGACTGCGGGCTCCTGCCGACTTCGATCGGCACAGGGCTCGGCAGCTGGTCGGCGAAGCTCTGTGTGGCCAGGGCCGTGGCCGACGCGACAGCCGTGAGGGCTACCGTCACGCCGAGGGCCGTTGCTCTCGGTAGCACCCTGTAGCGGCGCGTCCGAAACTCTGACGGGGTACCTTGTCGGGCAAACTTGCGCACGATCGCCTCCTCGGCTTCAGCGGTCCCGAGAGTCTATAGATGGCGGCGGCCCCGGCGCAGGTGGTCATCGGCCGACAAGCGCTCCTCGGGGAGCGGCGGGGCTGGCGTGAGGGGGCGTAGCCCCTGGTGGGGGCGGAACCACAAAGAGGAGCACTTCGGGTGGCTGGGCTGCCGCTTGTGCGTGGGAGGGTTGAGGGTTGAAGGCGGCGCCCGTACGGTCCTGTGGTGGTTGATGGAGGGCGACGATGGCGAAGCGCCGGAGGCGAGCGGAGCCGCCCGGTTCAGTGGACTGAGCGGTGAGGAATGGCGCAGGTGTCGACCGCTCTGCCGGCAGCGCTGTATCCCTGTTGGTCGAGAAGGAGCTTTAGGGCTGAACCGCATTCGAGGGGTGTTGACGTGGGACCGACCATTACTTTGCCGACCATGGGTTGTCCGTCGTAAGAGAGCTCGAAAGATACCTCAATAAAGGGTACGAGGCCCAGAGGAGAGGTTTGGAACTTTGGGTCGGTGTGGTCGGGGAGGACAAGGACCCCCCGCCACTCGCTCTCGACCTGGAACGCCGGGTTCTTGAAGAAGAGCGACCCGATCATGAGGTGGTTCTGCAGTGATAGGGGCGGGTCTGTTTGGCCTGTTACTTGGAACTGGTTCGCTAGCTGGACCAAACGGGAGCGCTGGTGGTCCGGGTCATACAGGACCTTGTCGAGGATGAGGCCGCTGTGCAGGTAGAGGGCTGCTCTTCTAAAGCTAATGGCGTAGCCGACGTGCGGCGACCCATAGGCTCGCCACTGCGAGAGGTCATTGTGCTTGTCGCTGAACNNAACTCCCAGACGGCGGAGGGAGTAGGAGAGCTCGCTGGGGTCGTTGAGGAAGCGAATCTCGGTTGCCCGGAGGCTCCTGGACTCCAGGATTCCTCTTAAGCCATCGGCGTCGGTGTAGTGGGTTAAGAATTCCGGTTCGCCTCCAAATGCGGCGTTCGGGGTCCACGATGGGGGCATGTGAGATGGTTTAGTCGACGAACGGGCTGTTCCGTGGAAGGACGGGTGTGCGATGAGGTGGGGCCACTCGGGTTGGGTGCCCTTCAGGTCGGGCACTTGGGGGGGGTCCAGGGGGCGTAGCCCCCTGGACCGAACGGACCGGG
>PMWT01000060.1 GCA_003166025.1 Acidimicrobiaceae bacterium
CAGTTTTGGTGGGTCTCGCCGCCGACTGTAGTTACGAAGTCACCGGGCGGTGACCCAACCCGCAGTCATCCTCTTGTGAAACGCGCGCAGATCGCTCATGTGGAGAAGCCCATGATGGCGTGGCCGTGGTCGTCGACGGCCACGCAGAGCAACGGCCGGCATGACAGCGCGACCGGGACATTGGTGCCGTCGCTCAGAGGCGCAGAACTGCTCCACGCGGAGCCGTTGTAGACGAAGGAACCCCCGTCCTTGTCGAGGGCGACACAACCCGTCGCCAACGGGCACGACACCGAGACCAGGGCTGTCGTGGCATCGAAGTCGGTGGCGCTTGACCATCCTGTCCCGTTATAGACAGAGGCGCTCCCGTCGTCGGTCGTCACACAGAACTTCTTGGAGACGCACGACACGGAGTAAAGGACCGAGGCCCCCGTCACGTCCGTGGCCGTGGTACCCCAGGTGCCCGTGTAGGTAAAGGCGCCACCGGCGTTATCTACGGCCACACAGAAGAACTTCGATGTGCATGACACCGAGACGAGATCTGCAGGAGGAGAGCCGAGCACGGTGCGAGAAGACCAGGCCGTACCGTCCCAGGTGAAGGCCCCACCGTCACCGTCGACGGCAGCGCAGAAGCTCTTCGAGCGGCACGACACCGATCTGAAAGCGTGCCCGGTGTCCACTGGGGCTGGTGCGGCCCACGAGGTCCCGTTATAGAAGAGAGCGTTACCGGCCTTGTCCACCGCCAGGCAGAACAACTTCGAGGGACAAGAGACGCCGGTGAGGAACGAACCCGGCTCGATCTCCGCCGGGGCGGTCCAGCTCGTCCCGTTGTACGTCAATGCCTCGCCGAGGTCGTCGACAGCGGCGCAGAACGATTTGGAGGCGCAAGAAACCGATTCGAGGACTGTGCCCGGGTCAATGCTGACGGGACTGGACCACGTGAGACCGTGGGGGATCACCGCCTTGGAGGGCGCCGACGGGGGCCCGGCGCCGGCCGAATTGGTGGCTGTGACCGTGAAGGTATAGCGGTCACCGTTGGTGAGACCGGTCAGGTGCAGAGGGCTGGCCGGCCCGGTGGCCGTCTGCCCCCCATTGGCCGCCGCCGTGGCGTCGGTGGCCGTCACGGTATAGCCGGAAATGGCCGAAACCCCATGGAACGACGGGGGGACGAACGACACCGTGACCGAAGCGTCACCGGCTGCCAGCTTGACATGGGTGGGCGGGCCGGGCAGCAACGGCGAACCCGTCAGGACCAGCGTTTGGTTGAGCGTGGGCGCGGCGCCTGAGCCACCTACCGCCTTGCAGATGGTGGCGTCGGGACACGAAGCGCTGTTGAGGAAGTTGGAGACGGTCCCGGGGTTGGGGCTCAGGACGGCGGACCACTTATGGCCGTTGGTGTCCTCGACCAGGGTCTGGGTTACCGACCCGTTGTACTCGGAGCCGACGGCCAGGCAGTCTGTCATGGTGGTGCAGGAGATGCCGTTCAAAAAGCTGCCGCCGGCGCCAGGGTTGGCGCTCGGGGGGATGGACCAGCTCTGCTTATTGCCAGGTGTGCCCGTCGGGACGGCCACGAGGGTCTGGGGTATGTGCGCCGCGTTGTAGTAGTAACCCACCGCCACGCAGTAGATCGGCGAGGTGCAGGACACCGCCTCGAGGACGTTGTCGCCGATACCGGCGAAGAGGTTGTGGCCGGCGCCTTTGTTACTACTCGCCTCGGCCGACCAGGTCCCTTCGAACGAGGTCTCGACCAGGGATTTGGTGGCGCTGGGCCCGTCGTCGAACCCTACCGCGTAACAACTGGACGCGCTCGTGCACGACACGCCGTTCAGGACGTTGTCGCCGGTGCCCACGTTGGGGCTCGACACGAGCTGCCAGGGCCCTTCGTCCATCGAGGTCACGACCAGGGCCCGTGCCGTCCCCCCGGCTAAGCGCCAGCCCACCGCAGCACAAAAAATGGTGTCGCGGGCGCACGACACACTCTTGAGCGTGCTGCCCGGGCCACCGGGGCTCGGTACGACCGACCAGGTAGTGCCAAACCCCTTCTCGATCAGCGTCTGGTTAACTCCTCCCGAATCCTCGAAGCCGACGGCAGCGCAATAGTCCGAGTTGACGGCGCACGCCACGCTATTGAGGACGCTGGGGTCGCTCCCCGTGCTGGGGCTCGGGACAACCTTCCACGAAGTCCCGTCCCAGGTCTCGATAAGGGCCTGAGGTTGCCCGGCTCCGTTGTCGTCGTAACCCACGGCGATGCATTGGGTGGCTCTTAGGCAAGTGACGCCGTTCAGCACGTTGTCATTGGTCCCCTGGTCGGCGCTGGGGGTCACCGACAACGCCGGCGTGGCTATTTCGGGGCGCCGAAGCGTGCCCGCGACGACCAACGAAGCGCCGCTCACCGTCACCGTCGCCGTCAACTTGACCGAGAAGATATCCCAGTTGTCAGGAAAGACGCCGGTGAAATCCGTGCTCACTTTGACCGAGCTCAGCGTGGACAGGTCCACTGGCGCCGACGGCAGGGGGACCAATGGGAAGTCGGCCACCGAGTAGTTGTCCCAAGTATCCGATTGGTTGACGTTGACGAACGGGGCCAGGCCGGCCACGGTCACGGTGGCGTTGTCGCCCTGGAGCCCGCCTCCGTTGAGGTTGTCGTGCCCGGTCTCGATCGTCATCTCCAGCGAATCGACGGTATCGGGCCCGTCCCCGGACGGCACAGTGGTGGAAAGGGGACCACAGGTATGGACCGATCCCGTCAGCCGGCACAGGCCTATATGGCCGTCGGGCAGGTCCGTGGTGCCAACGTCGTCCAACAACGTCACTGTCTTGGTGGTGGCAGGAGCCGTGGCGGCACAACCTAACGATGCCGTTAGTTTCATGGAACTGACATCCCAGTTGTCGCCGGACAGCCCTCCCGGCAGATCGGTCTCCAAAACAATCGAGCCGAGATCTTCTGCCGGTGTGCCCGCTGGGAGCGAGTTGAGGCTGAGGAGCTGGACCGTCGGGCCCCAACCGATGCCACTTGGCCAGTTGTTGTTCATATTTATGTTCCGGAACTCGACCGACGACCCTGAGGCCAGGTCGAGTACGGCGTTGGCATTGTCTTGGGGCTCGTTGCCCCCGCGCAGGTCATCGCCCCCCGTGCCCACCTGCAGTTGGAGCCCGGTCACGACGAGGTCGTCGTCAGAGGCGGGGACGGCCGCCAGCGGCTCGGCGAAGGTCACGGGCGCCCCGCCTTTGATCCGGACCAGGCCCGTGCTCCCGTCGCTTAGGGTACCCGTCCCGACGGCGTCCAGCAGCTGGGCCAGGGTTGTGGCACACGAGCCCGCAGGTGGAGGGTACACAGCGGCTTGGAGCTCCAAGCCGGCGACGTCCCAGTTATCGCCGGACAAACCCCCGGTAAATTGGGTGTTGAGGGTGACCTGGGTTATCTCGCTCACTTTGATCCCGGCGGGCACGTTCAAAAAGACCGAGTGCAAAGTGTCGTTGTTCCACGACGTACCCTCGTTTATGTCCGTGTCCTCAAACTCGAACGGCGTCGATGTACCCGGCTGGTCGACCTGGACGATGACATTGGCCGCCGAGCCCCCGTTGAGGTTGTCGTCCCCAGTGACCACGTCCAGCTCCAAAGAGCCCAGTACGCCCGAGGGAGGGGACGATTGGCTTGGTACCGGGATGGTGAGATTGTGGACGCTACCCGTGAAGCGGACCGACGGGCTGCCCGCCAAGGGAATGAGGGTGTCGTTCATGATGGCTTTGGGCTCACAACTGTTGTCCTGGTCCGACCAGTAGGCGGCCACGGCTAACCCGGTCAGCCCGTCCACATTGGGGAAGGGGACGGCCGGCGCCGAGTACTGGCCCAGGCCGCTGCATATGTCCGCCAGCTCGCCCTGGTCATAATTTTCGCTGAACTGGAACGGGCCGCTCCCGTGGATCCAGCCCAGGCCGGCGGGGTCGGAGATGGTCTCCACCATCTCGTGCGAGAGGCTGTGCAGGACCTGGGAGGGGTCGGAATTGCACATCGGCCCGGTCGGGATGACTACAAAGTTGGGGACATTCAGACCAAAACCGTGGTACCCGCCCGTAGAACCACTGCCGTCGGTGCCCGGCGAGCACATGTCGGTCCCGTCTTGGTTGTAGTTCGAGGCCTTGATGTCCGGGCTCACGAAGATGTTGACCTGGGTGGAGGCGTCCCCATTATTTGACTGTTCGCACGCGGCAAAGCTACGCATGGTCGCGAAGGAGATGACGCCCATGTTGGACATGGCGTCGTGGAGGGCCTTTTGCACGCAGCTGGCGACCGTGCCCTCGGCCCCCGAAAAGATCGGCGGGTTGATGGCGTATTGAGTGAGCGCGTCGAAATAGGAACTGCACACCAGGGCCTCGGTCATGTCATCGATCTGTTCGCTGGTGGGGGCGCCCAAGGACGCCACGTGCTGGTCCCAGGTTTGGCCGGACGTGGAGGGCAGGTACAGGAAGATATTGGTAAAGTCGGCATTCGGCGAATCAGCCGCGCCCGTGAAGGGCTCGCTCACGTAACTGCTCTCAAACTGGTTGGTGGTGAACGGCCCCGTACCGCCATTGAAAGGTGAGGAACCCGGCATGTTGCAGTTGGGGTTGGCCGGGTTATCAGAGGGCTGGCGCCCTCGAGTGCCCATGGGCCTCGCCGGCTGGATGGCAGCGGAACGCGGCGTGGCGGGGGCGAGGGGGCCCGCGGAGGCGGCCGCACCGCTGAGGGGGACAAGGGCCACGGCCACGAATGCCACCGAGGCAAGGACGGCTCGGCCGGCGCGAAATAGGGAGAGGTGGGTTGGACCTGTAGGCTTACTCATGCGGTTCTCCTTGGACCAGGGCGTTCCGAGGAATAAGACATCGAGCTCCTGGCACTCCCCCTCTTGCGGGCGTGCGTGAGAACTAGGGCGAGCCGACCAAGACAAGTGTCCCACCTCTGGCGTGCTTGTCAAGGGGCAAACGTTGTAGACGAGCCACGGAGAGAGGTCATAGGCGGGCGGTCCTTGAAACTCGTGTTCTCTCCACCTCAGAGACCGTGAGGGTCAAGTTGGGCCGACAAGGCCCGGTCTTGCTGAGCCAGCAGGAAGGCGCCGACCGTCACCGCGCCAAAGGCGACCAGGCGCACCTCACCAAGCGCCCCATGGGGGACCGGTTCACCAAGCACGATCATCCCGGCGGCGATTGGCAGTGCATATGTGAACAGCGTCGCCAAACCGGCAACGGTGAGGGCGTTGCTGCGCTGGTAGCCGAGCTGCAACAAGGACGTGCCCGTCGTATAGCCGGCGATGAGGCCCACGATGAAACCGAGCCGCAAGCCGCCGTCGGTCGCGAGCTTGGTCGAGATGTCGCCAACGGAGAAGAAGAGCCCTCCTGCGATACCCTCGGCCACGGCCAAGCCGGCGATCCTATGCCCGATGCCGAGCACGATTAGAGCGATCAGGACCGTCGCCCCCAACCAGACGAGCAGCAGCGTGGTCCGGCCACTGGGGTCAGCGCCGGCTCCGCCAAACAGCGACACTCCCAGGGCAACGAGGCCGACGAAGGAGATCACGACGCCCGCCAACTCGCGATTGCCGAGCCGACGACCTGACAGTCGAGCCGAGACGAACGCGAGGATGCCTATACCCGCGGCGCCGATGCTCTGAACGAGTGCCAGCGGCGCGAGGGCGAGGGCCGAGGTGTAGAGGGCGAAGCCGCCCGCTTCCATGCCGAACCCCAGCACCCAACTCCGGTCGCCGAGCAAGGTTTGGGCCGAGTGCAGTGGACGTCGCATCGACAACACTGGCAGCGCTGCCGCGGCATCGTGCTCGCGAAGGTACGCCACGCTCGTGAGCGTTGTCGCCGCGAGCGCGAGCGCCACGGCGATCATCAGCCTGGCCGTGGTCAACCGACACTCTCCTCGGGGTGACGGCGGGCCCAGAGGCGGAAGACTGCGAGCACGAGAGTAACGGCTGTCACTGCGCCACATTGCGCTGGATGGGGATCGGGGTGACGGTTCTCAAGTAGCTCGGGGCTCGACTCGCTCGACAGTTGGGACCCGATCGATCGACCTGTCGAACGACGCGACCCGGTTGACCCCGGTGGACTCGGCGCAGGCGACCAGGTACGCCTCTGCGAAGTCCAATCTGTCTGTTTCGTAGACCTCGATAGCCCGGAGCAGTAACGCCGCGTCAACGCTCACCACCGACCGCATGGCCAGGAGCGACCGGGCCGCTTCAGCCACCTGAACACGGGGCGCCTCGTAGAAGGACTCGAGGATGTACACCGTCTCAGTGACCACCAGGTCGGTGAGGAACAACTGGGGCTCGCTCTGCAGGTACGACGTTGCCCAGGTAGCCATGTCCGCGGGGTCGCCCGTGAGATGGCGGACGAGGACGTTCGTGTCGACGAAGGCGCTCACGGAAGTTCGGAACCGGCTCGCGATGACCGAGCCTTACCGATGACCTCGTCCCAGGCGGCATTGCGCTTGGCGGCAGGGACCGCCACCGTGCCCGCCAAGGCGAGGAAGTCGGGCGTGCGGGCCAAGATGGCTCGGCGTCCCTCGACGCGGAACACAACTTCGTCACCCTGCCTTATCCCCAGAGCGTCACGCACAACCTTCGGGATCGTCACCTGGCCCTTCGAGGTGACCCGTGCGGCAGCGTCCATTGAGGCCCCCTTACTTTCTCGATGTAGTAAGGGTACAGCCCACTGGGGACGGCGGGCCCCAATGATGAGATCTAACGGAAAGGGCGTCGAGGTGGGCACCCAGACAGATTGACGTGGTGAGGGTCTCGCTAGGAGGCGCCGGCGCCGGCCATTATCTCGTCCACTGCGACCCCGACGTCCATGAAAGCCCGCACACGGCTCTTGGGCGAGGGGATGTAGAGGGTGAAGTAACGGGTCCCTTCGGTGAGGATGCCGAAGAGCCACAGGCGACGCTCAGGCTCCCCGTCCGTACTGACCGGGTGAAAGTCCTCGGTGAGGTCCACGCTGCCCGCTGGCAGGCCGTCGTAGTCGACCTGGCGGAGGCGTCCCCCGGAGACCAGGTTGTTGATCAGCGGGGAACCTGAGCCGACCAAGGACGGGAAGTCGAGGTGGGCTCGTACCAATCTGTCGACCACCATCTCGAACGGCTCGTGCAAGTGCATCGAGCGGACCGTTATCGTGCCGTCGTCGTCCACCACAACTTGGGGCCGCGGCCCGAACGGCGCCTTCACTATCCCCGCCTCCATGAGGGCAAGGAGCTCCTGCGAGCGGGAAACGGGCGGCCCCGCCACCAAACGTGCGAAGCGGCCGCGAATATTGGCAGTGAAATCGAGGTGCGACTCGTAGGTGAGCCCCTTGAACTCGACAGCCAGCCGTTGTATGTCCCGCAGGGCCCGCAACGTCTCGAGGGCCATCTTTACCGGGCTGCCCTCTTCCACTAAGGCCTCTCGTACGTCGGCGGCGACATCGGCGCGGACGCGCGCCTCGTAGTCCTCGCTGTCCCGGTAAGTCCACCCTTCACCGAGGAAGAGGTGGTCCCGGGCGATGAACTCCCCGTAGTCCTCGGCCAGCCGGGCGCGCTCCTGGACGAAGGTGCCCGCCGACCAGGCTTCGAGCAGCGCCCGCTTAGTGTGCTCACGGGCGGCCCGCCCACCCGTCAGTTCAGCCCGGCGCGTGTAGTAGCACAACTCCATTTCCGCGAATATCAGGGGTAGAAGCTCAGCCCGGGCGTCCATCTGGCGCTTGGGCCCCGGCACCCCCTTCAGGGCTTTGATGGCATCGACGGTGCAAATGGCGGGTACGTAGTCGCCTACGGGGTCTTTGGCCCCGAACGGCTTCGCACAGTAGGGAAAACCGTTGCGTGAGAAGAGGTAGAGCGTGGGCTCACGACCGCTGGGGACATAACGTAACTGACCCTCGCCGAGGTCGACATAGCTCCCTCCGAGGCCGATCGTAAGGCCGGTAATGACGTCGGCAGCCGTCAGGGCCATACCCTCAACGGCTACCTTTTCTCCCGGGCGGACCTGGTCGCGGTACGCCTTGACCGGGTAAGCCTCAGTCACCCAAGGCCCAAGCCGGCCCTTGATGTGGTGCCCCCTGACGTGGCCGGTCGTCATGATCACATGGTCGACAACGACCACTGCCCCGTCGTCGAGCAGGACGCTCTCGCCGCCGCCGGCCAGCGGCTGGACGTCCACGGCACACGCCCGGTGGTGGGTGATCTCGACGTTGACCGGTGCTTCCGACTGCAGGACGTCGTAAAACCACGCCAGGTACTCCCCCATCACCCGCCTGGGGAGGAAATCATGGGGGGTGATGGGAGTGCTCCCGGGCCCGGGCTCCCCTGTCCGGCACTCAAGGCCCTCCCAGTGGTAGCCCTCGGCCCGCAGCCATTCATAGAAGCCCAACCCATACCTCTGCTCGCCGTCCTCGGCCGGGAACGGGTAGAGCGAGTGTTGGCCACACGGAGTGTTGAGGATCATGTGGTCGGGGAGAGGTGCTGAGTAGATGCCACCGCCCGGGCGGCCGGGCTCGACGACATGAACGTCGATGTGGGTCTCGGGAAAACGCCTGGCCGCGGCGGTCAACCGCTCGAGGGCGCAGAGCCCCCAGGGACCGAGGCCAACAATGCAAACGCTGGGCATGGGAACTCCGAAGGTGTGTGTCGCGGAAGTGTATACATCTTTAGCACCCGCCTACGCGCTCAGTAACAAGGGCAGCCGAAGCCTAATGCTGAGGGTGACCGAACTAATTCTCTGACCAATCCCGTACTTTCGTCCACCGAGCGGCCGAGGACTTCGAGGCGTTCCTGAGAGGTAGGGACCGCGGGACATGGGGCTGTGCGCTCGGATCGCTTCAACGATCTGCCAGCCGACGCGGTACAGAGGATGGAGGCTGGACGATGGGTCCTGAAAGACCATGGCGATCTGGCTCCCGAGGATGCCTTGCCGCCTGCGTTGGGGCATGGCACGCCCAGTGTCTCACCCTGGTCGACATGGAACGCCAGCCCTACGGCTTCCAAAGTGCCGTCGGGGGTCTCGAACGACACGCGCAGCCGCTCGACCTCAAGAAGTCTCACTCGTCCCCACCTGCTCGTGGGCGCGGCGGTTTTCGCCCCGCGTCATGAATACCGAGCTTGCTTGCCTTTACTCGGCCCGTGGTGGGCGACCGCGTAAGCCAAGTCGTCCAAGAACTGACCGACGACCTGGCCGTGGATGGGCGAGAGCATGAAGTGGAGCCCGTACGGTTTGGTGTTGCGGTTCAGGTACCACCCTCGATCGTCCATGACATCAGCCACGGAGTAGAGGTCCACTTGGTCGCTTTTCAGGGCCAGTAAGGGACCTATCGGGTCACCGACGATCTGGAGCCCGTCGATCGCTTCGATCCCCTGGCGGACGCGGTCCGTAGTGGCGCAAAGGTCAGCGACGATCTCCAGGTAACCCTCGACGCCGAGGTACTGGCCGACGGCCCAGGCGGCAACTATGGGCGCGGCGGTCCGCGCCCCGGCGATGGCCGGTGTGCCATACAGACCAGAGCCCCATTGGTCGTAGAAGAACACCTGGTGAGAAAACCAGTCGTCATCGCGGTGCAAGATCACCGACGCACCCTTGGGGACGTAACCGTACTTGTGGAGGTCCATCGAGATCTCGGTTACCCCGTCAACGCGAAAGTCCCAGGGCGGGACGGGCCGGCCAAGCATCTCCAGGAAGGGGAGCACGAACCCACCGATGCAGGCGTCGACGTGACAGCCGGCACCATGGCCGGCCGCCAACCCGGCCAGGTCGACAACGGGGTCAACTATCCCGTGAGGGTAGGAATAGGCGGACGCCACGATTACACAGGTCCGCTCGTTGACCAAGGAACGGGCGGCGCCGACATCGGCCCGGTAGTCGTCGTCCAGAGGGATGCTGGCGTAGTCCATGCCGAAATAATGGGCCGCCTTGGCGTACGCCGGATGAGCGGACTCGGGGGCGAGGACTTGAGGGTGCTCAATGCCCCGCGAGCGGGCGCGCTCGCGGTTGGTGAGCATTGACATCAAGATGGACTCCGTACCCCCTGACGTCATTGTCCCGGCCGGCTTGTCGCCGGGGGCCCGGTGCACTAGATCGGCGGCCGTGGAGATGACTTCTTGCTCGATCTTCGCCAGCTCCGTGAAGCGGCGGGGGTTGAGGGCGTTCGAGAAAAGGAAGCGCTCGTAAACTTCACCGATAAGGGCCTCAATGTCTTTTCGCCCCGTGGGGTACACGAGCCCGAAGAGCCGATGGCCATGCACGTCGGGGTCATTTTGGCGGCGCTCGTCCAATTCTGCCAGCACTTCCGCCGCCAGCCTACCGCTGCTCAGCATTTGTCCTCCCGTTGTCCAATGCCATCAGCGAGATGAGCTCATAGGTTATGTGGGCGGCGGCGATCCCAGTTATCTGGGCATGGTCGTACGCCGGAGCCACTTCGACCACGTCGGCCGAGACGATCTCGGATCCCTTGAGGGACCGGACCAAACCGAACAGTTCGCGCGACGTCATCCCACCGGCTTCGGGGGTGCCTGTCCCCGGTGCGTGGGCGGGGTCGAGGACGTCGATATCGACCGAAACGTAGACGGGGCCCCGGCCCAATCGGTCCCGGACGGCCGCGGCCGTACCGACGGGCCCCAGTCGGTCAATGGCGCTGCAGCTGATGACGCCATAGCCGAGCTCCTCGGTCTCGCTGAGGTCCGAGGCGGCGTACAGCGGTCCTCGGGTGCCTACGTGGACAGAACGACGGGGATCGATGAGGCCCTCCTCCGAGGCTCGCCGAAAGGGTGTCCCGTGGGTATAAGGGGCACCGAAATACGTGTCCCAGGTGTCGAGATGGGCGTCAAAGTGCAGAACGGCTACGGGCCCGTGCAGCTCGGCCATGACCCTCAGCAACGGCAAGGCGATGGTGTGGTCGCCGCCTACGCTGACGAGCCGGGTGCCGCCCCGGGCCAGCAAACGGGCGCCGGCCTCGATCTGGTCCACGGCCTCCTTGATGTCGAAAGGGTTGCAGGCGATATCGCCGGCGTCGGCGACCTGCTGGCTCGAGAACGGCCCCACCTCGAGCTCGGGGTTATAGGGACGCAGGAGCCTCGAGGACTCCCGGACGTGAGCAGGCCCGAAACGAGCTCCGGGCCGGTAGGTCGTCCCGCTGTCGAACGGCACCCCGACGACGACGACATCGGCCCCGTCGACCTGGTCCAGCTGAGGTAACCGGGCGAAAGTTGCCAGTCCGGCAAAACGCGGCACCGCCATTGGGTCGGTGGGCCCCACGGGCGTGGCCGGCACCTAGCTTCCCGTCTCGTTGGCGGCGCGGGCGACAGCTGGGAAGCGCGCCCGGGCCTCCAGGTCGTTCAGGTCCATGTGGCTGCGGACATACCGCTGGGAGGCCCCATAGGACGGGGTGAAGTCCCACTCGGTGCGCCGGCCCAGGCTCAAGGCCCTGTCCACCGCCCGGCGGCGTCGCTGGCTTGTCCTTACCGCCGCGTCCAAGTCGGCCAGGTCCCACCTCGCCGCGACCTGGGCCCGGAAACTCGCCAACAACGCCGAAAAGGCCTGATCGCGGGCCAGGTTCACCAGCTCTGCCGGGCCCCCGCTCAGGTCGTAGAGCTGGTCCGGGTCAGCCGGGGAATGGACGAACTTCCACTGGCCCCGGCGGAGCATCACGATGGGGGCGATGGCCCCTTCGGCGAGGTACTCACCGGCCACTTCCGTCGTGCGCAGCTCCTCCGGGCCGGCCGTCCCCCGGAGGCGCTCCAGCAGGCTGGCCCCGTCCACCGGGCCGACCAGCGGGGCCGGCTCGGCGCCCCCCGTGAGGTCCACGAGCGTAGGCACCAGGTCCATGGTCGACACCGGTGAGCTCACTCGGCGCGGCTCGAACAAGGTCGGCGCGTGCACCACCAGCGGGACGCGCGCCGAACCCTCGAAGAAGCTCATCTTGTACCATGCGCCGCGCTCGCCCAACATCTCGCCATGGTCGCTGGTCAGTACCACGACGGTGCTGTCGAAGCGCTCCGCCGCCTTCAGGATGTCGAGCAGCCTTCCCACCTGCTCGTCGAGATAGGAGATGGACCCGTAGTAGGCCCGTCGCGCCGCTCGGACGTGGTCGGGGGTGATATTGACGCCTTCCATGGCGCAGACCTCGCGCAACCTCAGCTCGTGAGGCTGGGCAAGCGCGTCCCCAAAAGCCACTGCGGGCAACGGGATCTCGACGTCTCGGTACAGGTCCCAGTACGGCGGAGATATGGCAAAAGGGTCATGGGGGTGGGTGAACGACACCACCAGGCACAACGGCCGGCCATCACCCGAGCGGACATGGTCGAACAGGGCACGCTGGGCCGTAAAAGAGACCTCGTCATCGAAGTCGAGCTGATTGGAGCGCAGGCACGGGCCGGCGTCGAGCACCGAGTACATGTCGTGGTACCACGATGGTCGCTCGTGGGGACGGTCCCAGTCGGGCGTCCACCCGTAATCAGCGGGGTAGATGTCCGTCGTCAGCCGCTCTTCGAAGCCGTGTAGCTGGTCGGCACCGCAGAAGTGCATCTTGCCGGACAAGACCGTGCGGTACCCGGCCCGGCGCAGGTAGTGGGCGAACGTCGGGATGTCCGAGGCGAACTCGGCCGCGTTGTCGTATGTGCCGGTGTGCGATGGCAGCAACCCGGTCATGAAAGAGGCGCGCGCCGGCGAGCACAGCGGGCTCGGCGCGTAGGCCGCGTCGAAGACGACCCCACCGTCTGCCAGCCGGGCCATGTTGGGGGCGTAGGTCACCGGGTTGCCGTGGAAGGGGAGCGCCGACGGGGTCATCTGGTCGGCCATGACGATGAGGATGTCGGGGACCTGGTCGGCTATGGCGTGCGCCTTTCGATTTGACAGCGGGACGTGGGGGCGCTGTCATAGTACTTGATTGAACCCATCGGCTTTGTTTGTTACAGTCTTTCCATTGAAGCTAGCTGTTCTACGGAAAAACTAGCTAACTAGGCGAGCCGCCGCAGGTTTGCCGTGCTCCGCCACCCTCGCCACTTTCAACCGACAAGGAGACCATCGAACAATGACTCGGCCCACTACTAGTCCCGACGCCCCCAGCACCCGGGCCCGGCGCCTGGCGCCCTCGCGCCCGGGCCGCTGCGCCGGCGCCGTCTTGGCCGCGGTGGCGGGCATAGCCATGACGATGGGGGCGCTGGCCGGCCCGGCCAGCGCCGAGCCCACTCTTACCGTCGGCTATTTCACCGGCCTCATCGCCGAGCCCGAGACGGTCATCGGCAGCACCCCGAGCCTGGCCGCCGACGTGCCCGCCCACATCAAATGGGTGCCCATAACGGCCGGGGTCACGGCGTTGGCCGAGGTCAGCGCGGGGGCGCTCGACATCGTGGCCGGGGTGGGCAACCCCCCCACCGTCGCCGCCATCGCCAACGGCACCAACGTCGACGTCATCTGGGACCAGAGCCTGGACTCCGACAGCCTCATCGTGGCCAAGTCGATAACCTCGCCCGACCAGCTCATAGGTAAGACCATCGGGGACCTGGAGGGCTCATCGGAGGACTACGAGGTCCACGGCTGGCTCAGCGCCGAGCACCTGGCGGGCAAGGTGACCGTGGTCGGGTTCCAGTCCGAACAAGCGGCGGCGGCGGCCTGGCTGGCTGGCAAGGTCACCGCCGCCTACGTGGAAGGGGCACTGGAGCTCAACCTGGTGGCCCACGGAGGGGTACCGCTCACCAATGCCAAGAAGATCGCCGACCTCGGTTACCCGGGCCTTGACGTCTTGGCCGTGACCCACAAACTGATCGTGTCCGACCCGGCCCTGGTGCAGGCCTACGTGTGCACGGAGCTGACGGCCACCAACGACCTGTTCGGGCCGGACCAGGACGCCTACTTCCGCTCCAGCGCCGGCCTGCTAGGCGTGGCCCCGGGCCAGGCCGTGGCCGCCACCAAGCAGTACCTGTCCTATTACTTCCTGCCCAACCAGGAAAAGGCCGAGCTGGAGGGGGCCAACGGCTCTACGCTGTCCAGCCCCACGGTGCAGGCCTACATAAAGACGGCCACCTTCGACAAGGCCCAAGGACGGATCACCTCGGTGCCCTCGGCCGCCACCTTGGCCAGCCACGTCGACCCGACCTTTGCCCTAAATGCAGTCGCTGGTCACTGCTCCTAGCGGGCCCGGTCCTAGCGNNCCTAGCGGCCCCGGTCCTAGCGGGCCCGGTCCCGAGGCGGGCGTCGAGGTGCGCCCCGGGCCGGAGCTAGGCCCGGGGGCCCCCCTGGTGAGCGTGCAGGGCGTGGCCAAGGTCTTCCGTCGCCATGGCCGGGCCATAAAGGCCCTGGCCGACGTCAACCTGTCGGTCAACGAGGGCGAGTTCGTGTCCCTGCTCGGCCCGTCGGGTTGCGGCAAGTCGACCCTGCTCAACATCATCGCCGGGATCCTGCCCTACGAAGACGGCCGGGTCGTGGTCAACGGCGCCCCGGTACGCGGCCCCGGCCCCGACCGGGGCATGCTGTTCCAAAGCCCCATGCTGTTCAGCTGGCTGACCACCAGGGACAACGTCCTGTTCGGACCGAGGGCGCGCCACCAGCGCGACCTGTCCCGGGCGCAACTGCGCCAGCAGGCCGATGTCATTATCGAGACCGTGGGCCTGGCCGGCTTCGCCGATGCCTACCCCCACGAACTGTCGGGAGGTATGCGCCACCGGGCCGCCTTCGCCCGGGCGCTCATCAACCACCCCGCCGTACTGCTGATGGACGAGCCCTTCGGCGCCTTGGACTCGCTTACCCGGTCGCGCATGCACGAGTTCCTCCTCGAGCTGTGGGGGGCGCACCGCATGACCATCATCTTCGTGACCCACGACATAGACGAGGCCGTGCTGCTGGGCGACCGGGTGTGCGTGATGGGCAACCGGCCGGCGTCGGTCGTAGCCGAGATCGACGTCCCTCTGGGCCGGCCTCGCCACTACGAAGACCTGGAGACCGAGACCTTCCTGGCCACCAAACGCACCGTGCGCGCCGTGCTGCACGGGCGCTGAGGCGCACCCACACCGGGCCCAGGACAGAAAAGCCCGCCCGGGCCGACAAGACAACTTAGGAGACGAAGTGCTCAGCGTTTTGGTCGAGGACCGCTCCGGCGACATAGACGACGCCGAGGACCAGCTCGACTTCACCGCCGAGCGGCGCGCCCGGCGCCGGCGCCGGGCCCGGCACCTGGCCATGAGCGCGGCCGGCCTGGCCCTGGCGGCGGCGCTGTGGGAGATCGCCGCCCTCATCATCAACGACGCCACCTTCCTGCCTACCGTCCAGGCCACGGTGAGCACCTTTTTCCAGTACATCGGCCAGCCCTACCCCACCGAGAGCGACCCGTTGTGGCAGGACGTCCTGGTAAGCACGGAACGCATCCTGATCGGCTTTTCCATCGGCTCGGCGGCGGGGGTGGCCATCGGCTCGCTCATGCACGCCGTGCGCCCGGTGCGCTACTTGGTCGACCCCATCATCGAGGTGACCCGGCCGCTGCCGCCATTGGCCTTCATCCCGTTGTTCATCGAATGGTTCGGCATCGGCGAGATGCCCAAGGTCGTGCTCATCTTCGTCGGCGTCCTGCCCATCATGGTCATCGCCACCCTGGCCGCTTTGGACAGCGTGCCCATGGAACTCGAACTGTGCGCCCGGACCCTGGGGGCCTCCCGGCGCTACACGCTGTCCCACGTTCAGGTGCGGGCGGCCATCCCCGGGATCGTGACCGGCATGCGCATCGCCATGGCTGGCTCGTGGACGAGCATCGTTGCCGCCGAGATGATCGCCGCCACCTCGGGGGTGGGCTACCTCATCCTTCAGGCCGGCAACTACTTGCGCACCAGCCTGGTCTTCTGCGGGATCATCTCCATCGGGATAATGGGCCTATTGCTCGACGCCTGCTTGCGGCTACTGCTGCGCTGGGCCGACCCGGCCCGCCGTTAACGGGCGCCTCAGGGAGAGACTGAGCCCCCAACGACCTCGACGAACCGAACGGAGCACCCATGGACAACCCCGATCTTTCTCATCACTGGCTCCCCTTCACTGCCAACCGGGCCTTCGCCGCCGACCCCCGCCTATTGGTGAGCGCCGAGGGGGTGCACTACGTCGACGCCGGCGGACGCCGGTTGCTCGATGGCGTCTCCGGGCTCTTCTGCGTGCCCGCGGGCCACGGGCGGCCCGAGATCGCCTCGGCCGTATCAGACCAATTGCGCCACCTTGACTTCGCCCCCCCGTTCCAGTTCGCTCACCCCGATGGCTTCGCCCTGGCGGGCGAGCTTGCCGGTATCCTGCCGCCCGGGCTGGACCGGGTGTTCTTTGTGAACTCCGGCTCCGAAGCAGTCGAAACTGCGCTCAAGGGAGCGCTCGCCTATCACCGCGCCCGTGGCGATGCCGGGCGGACGCGCTTCGTCGGCCGGGAGCGTGCCTATCACGGGGTCAATTTCGGGGGGCTCTCGGTCAGCGGGATAGTGCGCAACCGCGAGGCGTTCGGCACAGGGCTGCCAGGGGTGAGCCACATGCGCGCCACCTGGTCCCCGGACCAGGTGTTCGGCTGGGGCCAGCCCAGCACCGGGGCGGACCTCGCCGATGACCTGCAGCGAGCGGTCGACCTCTACGGCGGGAGCAATATCGCCGCCGTGATCGTCGAACCCATCTCGGGTTCCACAGGGGTGCTCGTCCCGCCCGAGGGGTACCTCGAACGCTTGGCCGAGATCGCCGCGGCCAACGGGATCCTGTTGATCTTCGATGAGGTGATAACCGGCTTCGGCCGCACCGGGCACGCTTTTGCCTCGCAGTCGTTCGGTGTGACCCCCGACATCATCACCATGGCGAAGGCGCTCACCAATGGGACCATCCCCATGGGCGCGGTGGCCTTCCGGCGCGGTGTCCACGACGCCGTCATCGAGGCCGCGGCGCCCGGTGGGATCGAGTTCTTCCACGGCTACACCTGGTCCGCCCACCCGTCGGCCTGCGCCGCGGCCCTGGCCTCGCTAAAAATCTACCGGGACGAAGGCCTCTTCGAGCGGAGCGCCAAGTTGGCCCCCACCTTCCAACAGGCGGTGCTCGACTTGAAAGGGGCCGGCCCGATAACCGATATAAGGGGGTTTGGGCTCTTGGCCGGGATCGACCTGGAGACCGACGGCGCCCCCGGGCGGCGTGGTTTTGCGGTGCTCAAGGAACTGTTCAAAGCCGGCTTGGTCGCTCGCGTGACCAACGACACGGTCATCCTGGCGCCACCCTTCGTCGCCACTGAAACCGACGTACGCGAGATCGTGGACATCGTGCGCTCCGTCGTCGCCGCTCTGTGAGCTGGCAAACAACAAGCAATGCCGTACATAAACAGAAACGGGGTACACCATGGACCGGATCAGCTCAAGCGAAGCCTTCGTCGAGACCCTCGTCGCGCAGGGGGTGACGGACGTGTTCGGGATCGTGGGATCTGCCTATATGGACGCCCTGGACCTGTTCGAACCGGCGGGAATCCGCTTTATTTCCGTAGCCCATGAACAAAACGCCGCCCACATGGCCGATGGCTATTCGCGGGTCTCCGGCCGCCATGGTGTGTGCATAGCTCAGAACGGCCCCGGCGTCACCAACTTCGTGACCGGTATTGCCGCCGCCTACTGGGCGCACTCGCCGGTGGTGGCTATCACGCCGGAGTCGGGTTCGGCCGGGACCGGCCTCGGCGGGTTCCAAGAGACCGACCAGATGCCTATCTTCTCCAAGATCACCAAGTTCCAGGTCCACGTCAACAGGCCGGACCGCATCGCCGAACTGACAAGCCACGCCTTTGACATTGCCCTCGCCGAGCACGGTCCCGTCCAGGTCAACATCCCTCGTGACTACTTCTACGCCGAGTTCGACGCCAACTTACCCCCACCGCGGCGCTTCGCCGGGCCCGCCGGTGCCCCCCACAGCCTGGACGACGCCGCCGACCTGCTCGCGGCAGCCAAGTTCCCGGTCATAGTGGCCGGCGGGGGGGTCGTGGTGGCCAAGGCCGACGAGGCCCTTGTCCAGCTGGCCGAACTGCTCGCTGCCCCCGTCGTCACCAGCTATCTCCACAACGACGCCTTCCCTGCCAGCCACCACTTGAGCCTGGGGCCTCTGGGCTACCAGGGATCCAAGGCGGCCATGGCCATCATCGCCCAGGCGGACGTGGTCCTGGCGCTGGGCAGCCGGCTGGGGCCGTTCGGGACCCTTCCCCAGTACGGGATCGATTATTGGCCGGCGGGCGCCCGCGTCATCCAGGTGGACACCGACCTGCGTGCCATAGGGCTGGTCAAGCAGGTTGCCGTCGGCATCCAGGCCGACGCCCGCCTGGCCGCCGAAGCGCTTTACGACCGCTTGCAAAAACGCGCCCTCTCCGCCCTGGCCACCCGGGACGGGCGCCTCGCCGAGGTGGCGCGCCAAAAGCAAGCGTGGCGGGCCGAACTGGCCGGTCAGTCCGACGCCGACGGGTCTCCTATAAGCCCCCGGCGAGCGTTGGCCGAACTGGAAAAAGCGCTGCCTGCCGGCTCAATGGTCAGCACCGACATCGGCAACATCTGTTCGGTGGCCAACAGCTACCTTAATTTCGACCAGAGCCCGAGCTTCTTGGCCCCGATGAGCTTCGGCAACTGCGGGTATGCCTTCCCGGCGGCGATAGGGGCCAAGGTCGCCCGTCCCGACCGGCCGGCGTTCGCCTATGTGGGCGACGGGGCCTGGGGCATGAGCCTGGCCGAGGTACTGACCGTCGTGAGAGAACAGATCCCAGTCGTGGCGGTGGTGTTCAACAATAGCCAGTGGGGCGCGGAGAAAAAGAACCAGATCGACTACTACGACAGCCGCTTCCCGGGGACGGACCTGAAGAACCCCAGTTTCGCCGGTATCGCCCGAGCCATGGGAGCCGACGGGACGACGGTATCTGAGCCCGGCGAGATCGGCGATGCCCTGCGAGCGGCCAGCGCCTCAGGGCGGCCCACCGTCTTGGAGGTCATGGTCAACCAGCAACTGGGAGATCCGTTCCGGCGCGACGCTCTGCGCAAACCGACCCGGTTACTGCCCAAGTACGCCAACTACACGGTGAAATAAAACTAGAACGTGCGGATGGCCACCTCGGCGGGCTCGTCCAGCAACGAGACCAGCTGGTCGTCGAGCCGCACGAGAGTCACCGAACAGCCCGCCATGTCGAGCGAAGTGCAGTACTCACCGACATAGCTTTTGCCCACCTGGATACCTCGCCCCTCGAGTTGCTCGTGGGCGCGGCCGTAGAGCAGGTACAGCTCACTGATGGGCGTGGCGCCGAGGCCGTTTATCATGAGGGCCACGGCGTCGCCTCTTTGGAACGGCAGGTCGGTGACGACCGCCTCGACGAGAGCGTCGACGATCTCGTTGGCGCTGGCCAGTCTCTCCCGACTGCGCCCCGGTTCGCCGTGGATCCCGACGCCCATTTCCATCTCGTCGTCGCCCAGCTCAAACAGGGGCGACCCCTTGGCCGGTGGCGTGCATGAGGTGAGGGCCATGCCCATGGTCCGGGTGACGGCATTGACCCGCTCGCCCAAAGCCACAAGATCGTCAAGGCCGGCGCCGGCTTCGGCGGCGGCACCGACCGCCTTGATGACGAAGAAGTTGCCGGCGACGCCCCGCCGACCGACGGTGTAGGTGGAGTCCTGGACGGCGACATCGTCGTTGACCACGACGGTGGCCACGTTGATGCCCTCCGCCTCGGCCAGTTCCCGGCCCATTTCGAACGCCATGCCGTCGCCGGTGTAGTTATTGACGATGTGCAGCACACCTTTTTCGGAGCGGAGCAACTTGGTCGTCTCCAGGACGTAGTCCACAGGCGGGGCGGCGAACACGTCGCCCGGGCAGGCAGCGTCCAGCATGCCCTTGCCAACGATCATGACGTGGGCCGGCTCGTGCCCCGAGCCCGAGCCCTGGAGGACCGATACCTTATCGTCGCGTGGCGCGTCGGCGCGCATTATCAGGTTGTACGCAGGGACATAGCGCAGAGACCCCGGGTTGGCCAGGGCGATCCCTCGCAACATCTCGGGGACGAACTGCTTGGGGTCGTTGACGAACTTCTTCATCCCATACCTCCATGGCGGGTTTCCCATTGTTCTGCGATCCTTTTGAACATCAGCGCCACCGCCACGGCGCCGGCGTCCAACGTCCCGATACTGCGCTCACCGGTATAAGAAGCGCGGCCCCGCATGGCTATCAGGTCGCGTGTCGACTCGGCTGAGCTCTCGGCCACCGTGGCCGCGCCTCGCAAGACCTCTGCCGCGCTGGTCCCCCCGGCCAGGTCGGCGGCCATCTTGTCGACGGCGGGGACGAGGGCGTCAAGCAGGGTCTTGTCCCCGATCTCAGCCTTGCCCCGGTGCTTGATACCTTCGATCGCCGCCCTGAGCATGGCGATAACGTCGTCAGCAACGAGCTCGGAACGGTCCCCGGCGACGGCGGCGGCCCGCAGGAACGCCGTGCCCCAAAGAGGTCCGGACGTGCCCCCCATCCGGCCGGTGATCGTCATGGCCACCGCCTTGAGCAACTTGCCGATGTTGGCCCGGTCAAGGTCGTCCCAGTTCGCCAGGACCACTTCGAAGCCCCGAGCCATCGAGTAGCCGAAATCGCCGTCACCAACAACGGCATCGAGGTCGCCGAAATAACTCTCGTTCTCGACCGCCGTGAGCGCCATCGACTTCACGACGTAGCTCACGTCGGCCAGGTCGGCCGTCACGGCTTCGGCCCGGTGCCGGCGAGGGACGTGGTCCCGCTGAGCATGCACGCTTCCAGGTCCGCCAAGGTGACCCAGTCGCCGGGCGGCGCGCTCGTCCGGTCCTGGACGACCGTGGTGGTCTCGCCTCCGACCTCGCCCAGGGAGCTCACGACGAGCGCCGCTTCGCCGAAGTCTTCCCCGGCGGTGTACTCGCTGACCGTGACCACGCAGGGCAGCCCGGCCCCGGTAGCGGCGAGTAGGCCGTTGCGCGAGTCCTCTATGACCAGGGTCGTCCTCTGGTCGGCACCAAGACGCGCCACCGCCAGCTCGTAGATGTCGGGAGCGGGCTTTTTGCGCCTGACTACGTCCCCGGCCAGCACGAGCGCGAAACGCGACGCCTGCGCCCGGCCGGCGACATGGTCAAGGATGGCCAGCACGGACGGCTCGGCCGAGGTCGAGGCCACGGCGAGCGTCCATCCGGCACCAAGGGCGGCGGCGATGGTGCGAGCGATGCCGGGACGGGCTGGGAGGTGGCCCTCGACGACCAGGTTGGTATAGATCTCGGTCTTGCGCTGGTGCCAGCGGCGGACTGCCTCCTCCTGGGCCCTGACATCGGAAGGGAGGCCGGCCGCGGCGACGAACTCGGGCGTGAGCAGGCTCATCATCCGCTCCTTGCCGCCGGCAATGCGGGACTTCGCTCTGTAGTCCTCGTCGCTCCAGCGGACAGGCAGACCAAACTCGCCGAACGTCTGGTTGAAGGCCACGAGGTGGCCGTAGCGCTCGGTGTCGGAGAGAACACCGTCACAATCGAATATGAGCGTCTTCACCACGCCTTGCCCTCGCTCCCAAAGCGGCGGATGTGCGCGCGAGCCATCTCCATGACGGCCGCCCGGACGTCGGTGAACAACGACGGTGGGTCCCATTTGTCCTTCGCCCGAGCCGATTCAAGGTGGGCGAGGCTCGACTGCATAAAGGTCATTTTCAACGCCGTAGAGATATTTATCTTGGCGCACCCCCGGCTGATGAGGTCCACGAACTGGGCATCGGTCATGCCCGTGCCACCGTGCAAGGCGATAGGTACCGGCTCGACCGCGACGATGTCGGAGACGCGCTGCATGTCGAGGTGGGGCGTCTGTTTGTACATGCCGTGGGCGTTGCCTATGGCAGGAGCGAAGACGTCGATCCCGGTGGCCCGGATGAACCGGAGGGCCACGTCCAGGGACTCCCGGCCGGTGTCCTCGTCCGAGCCGATACCGTCCTCGACCCCGGTTATGGGCTCGATCTCACCCTCGACGTGGGCTCCGTAGTGGCGCGCCTCGATGACGACCTCGGCCGTCTGGCGCAGGTTTTCCTCGACCGGTAGACGCGAGCCATCGAACAGGACGGAGTTCCACCCCCTTTTTAGGCATTCGGTGATCACCGACCGGTCCGGGCAGTGGTCGAGGTGGAGGGACACGGGGACGTCCACGCCTGCGGTGATCTCGCGCCACATGGCGAACAGCAGTTTTGAGCCGATGGAGCGCACGGTTTTCACCGAGGTCTGGACGATCACGGGGGAACTGAGCTCGGCGGCGGCGGCGACCACGGCCTCGAGGGTCAGGTCGTTGACGACGTTGAAGGCAGCCACGCCGTAACGTTCCCGGAACGCCCGGTCGAGGATGTCCATAAGAGGCAATACTGGCAAGGCGACTTCGCTCCTATTTCGTGAGTGCCAATGGGGTTGGCTCCAGCACCACTGATTTGTACATGTGAAGGTTGATGTCGTGCGCGCGCTCGGCCGTCACGATCTTGTACTCCGGCATTTGGGCGAGCAGGAGGCGCAGGCCAATGCGGCCCTCCAGGCGGGCCAAGGGAGCCCCGATGCAGTGATGGATCCCGGCACCGAAGGCCAGGTTCCGTCGCGGCTCGCGCATGGGCCGCAGATCGTTGGGGGCGTCCCATTCGCGGGGGTCCCGGTCGGCGGCACCGAGCACCAACACTACGGTGGCTCCGGCCGGGATGGGTATGCCCTGGACGCTAACCGGTTCGGTGAGCACCCGGGAGAGGTTTTGGACCGGGGCGTCGTAGCGGAGCAGTTCCTCGATGGCGCCCGGCCACGCCGCCGGGTGCTCGATGGCCCAGGCTCGCTGGCCCGGGTGCTCGGCCAAAGCGACCAGGCTGTTGCCGATGAGGCCGCTCGTCGTCGAGTTGCCCGCCTCGAAAAGCAAGTTGCACATCCCGACCACTTCGTCCTGCGGGCCGGGCCCGGCGGCGGCCAGGCGGCTGATCAGGTCATCGCCCGGGCGGCGGCGCCGGTCCGCCAATTGACCGGCGAAGTAGTCGCGCAGGTTTTTCGCCGCTCCTCGGGCTGAGACCGACGTGCTGCCGTCTGCCGCACTGGTTGAAGCGGTCTCGTCCGCCCAGTCCTTCAGCATCTCGGCGTCTGCCTCGGGCAGGCCCATCAGCTCGCAAACGACGAGCACCGGGAGCCGCTTCACGAACGCCGGGACGATGCCTATCTCATCACCCCCGGCCAGGTCCGCCAGCAGGGCGTTGGCCTTCTTCTCGACCAGCGGCTCGAGCCGGGCGACCTCCTTGGGAAAGAACGCCGGCTGGACGATTTGTCGCAGCTCGTGGTGGCGAGGAGGGCCCATGGCGATGATCGACGGCCCCTGCAACTCGAGCAGGTCGTCGGGGCGGACACCGGCCGAGCTCGAAAAGCACTGCCAGTCGCGCAGGTTGGCGGCGACGTCCTGGAAGCGGGCCACGGCATAGAAGTCTCGCTCTTCATTGCGGTACACAGGCCGGAGCGGGGCCCGTGCGATGCTCGCGTCGTACAGCTCCGAGGCCCTCGCCCCCTCTCCGAGCCGCCAGGCATAAATAAAGACACGTCCCACGTCGGCTGTCGCCGCCCCGACCGAGACGACCGGTGCTTCGAGCTTGCCGTTGAAAGGCCCGGCCCGCTCCCCCGCGCCCTCCCAGGCGGCCAGGACTAGGTGGTGAGGGGCACCCGTGCCGTGCAAATGGACCAGCGCGGCGGCGGACAGCTCAACGCCCAGCTCGACGCGGTAGTCACCGCTGGGGTCCGGCTCGGCGCTGGTAACGGTTAGTGAAGCGGCCGCCTCCTCGAGGTCCATTACCGCCCGGGCGCGGTACCAACGCCCCGCCCGCAGCGGCTGTGAAGTTGGTGCCGGAGCCTCGTGGTGCGCTTCTCCCCCGCCGACCAGCTCCGTGCCCACCAGCAGCTCGGGGTGACCGCCGGGACCGACACCGATGGCCAAAGCGCACCGGCCGTCCCGGGCCGCCAGCCCAGCCACCAACCGGTCCCCGTGGTCGTCGATCAGGCTGGGGCGGAAGATGACCTCGAGAGCAACGCTGGTGGCCCCGGCCAACCGGGCGAGCGGCCCTGATACCGCCCGGGACCCGGGCCGGACCGGTTGTACCAGCGCCTCGTGAGCGCTCGGGGCGTACCAGTCCTGCTGCTCCTCTTTCCGGCCCGGGCCGAGGGCGCCATCGTCGGCTTGGACGATGCGCACAACCCGAGCCTCGAAGTCAGACTCGCTGCTTACGTGCAGCGAGGTTCTCTCGCCGGGCCGAGCCGTCCAGCGGTCAAGATAGGCAAAGGCGAGAGCGGACTTTAGGGTACTGGCCCCGGGCGCTGCGCCCAGAGTGCTCACGGCTCGTCGAGCGGCATGCGGCGCGCCTCGTCGGAGCGGGCGAAGGTGGCCGTATGGGCGCGTAGCCGTTTGGCCGCGTCCGAGGCGAGAGCTTCGGCCATGCCCTCGGCGCTGGCGAAGACGAGCAGGCCGAGCCCGTCGCACCCAGCCGCCTCGGGATCTACCGATGGGAACTGGCGGGCTTCGACCAGGTGCGGCAGTTCGGCCATAAGCCGACGGTGCTCACCGAGCCAGATCTCGAGGAACTGGTCCCGGGACAGCTCGGCCCGGCGCGACAACAGCACGCAGTAAACGCGACCCTCAGCCATGGCGCACCCCTACCGGTCCGTAATAGGGGTAAAGCGTCCCCTCCAGCGGGGAGAAGCCGTCGACGCCCGGGGCCACCGCGTAGGTCTCCATAGGCGCGCAAAGCGGGATGTACGCCAGCTCGGACATGAACACCTCCTGGACGTTGCGGCTTTCTTCCTGTAGCTCGGCGAGCGAACCGGCCCGCAGGAAGGCCGCGAAGGCGGCGTCGACCTTGGGCAGGAGTGCCCCCTGCCAGTTGCCGCCGCTGTCAGCCGCGCACGAGGACTGGGAGAAGCCCATTACAGCCTCGATGGCGTCGGGCCAAAGCCACTTGGACATGACCGCCTGCGGACGGCGTTCTGCCGCTCGGTAAAAGGCGACAACCCTCCCAGCTGCGGGAGGCCGGTTGAGCGCCCACCTCTCCCACCAGGCCGAAAAGGGCGCGCGCGGAGCCGTTGGCATCCCGCGTGTACGCCAGGAGCCGGGCACCGGGCCCCCGCCCCGGGCGGGGAAGCCGTAATACGGAGTTAACAAGCTGCGGGCGCCCACCCGGCCGGAGATGACGGTCGGCTACTTATATATGGGGCCCTCGGGAGGCGGCCATGGCCAGGGTGGTGGACAGGGTGGCTGGCGTCGTTCACGTCGACCAGGAGACGTCGAGCCTGGTCAGGGCCCTCAAGCTCATGTTGCCCGTGGACCAGGCCGGGACTTGTGATTTGAGCTGGAGCCGGGGTAGGTCGGGGAGCATCGCCTCCAGTACCGCGGCTGCTTGCTCCCGAGCCAATGGGGCGCCCAGGCAGAAATGGGCGCCAAAGCCGAAGGCGATCTGGCGGTTCTGCTTGCGCAGGACGTCAAACGTCTCGGCGCCCGGGAACCTGTCCGGGTCCCGGTTCGCCGCCCCGAGATGGAGGATCACCGTCGAGCCGGGCCCCAGCGTCTTTCCTCCCAAGGTCACCGTGTCGCCCGCCAACCGGGACGCCATTGGTATCGGGCTCTCGAACCGGAGGACCTCTTCGATGGCCGAGACCACATTGGCCGGCTGGCCGAGCAGCTTGTCCGCCTCCCCCGGTCGGGCCAAAAGCAGGTAGAGCCCGTTGCCGAGCAGGTCACGGGTGGTGGTGTGGCCGGCGGCGAGGATGAACACGCACAGCCCGATCAGCTCGTCTTCGGAGATGGCCCCGGCGTCGAAAGCCCGCACCAGCTCGCTGAGGATATCGTCCCCCGGATCGTGGCGCTTTTGGGCAACAAGGCGACCAAAAAGAGCCTCGAGCTTGAGCCAGCCCTCGTTCGCCTGTTCGATCACACTTTGGGCGCTGGCATCCCAGGTCGGGTCGACCTGACCGGCGAACGCCCCGACTTCTGTCGCCCACTGGTGGAAGTCCGTCACGTTCTCGTCCGGTACGCCGAGCAACCGGCAGACCACCGTCAACGGGAGGCGCAAAGCGAGCTCCTCGACCAGGTCGAAGTTGTCACGCAGGTGCAGCCCGGCGACGATCTCCTGGGCCGACGCCTCGATCATCGGGCGCGACTTGGCCGCCACCGCCGGGTTCACCACTTTGCGGGCGACTTCGCGCATCTGGGTGTGCTTAGGGGGGTCGGTGAAACCCAGCCAATTGGAGACGTGACTGAGGAGCGAGGCATATTTGGGCCTCAGCGTCCCCGGTACCGCCCGGGCGTTGATCGATACCCTGTCGCTGCGCAGCCCAGGATCGCGCAGGCCGGCAGTCACCTCCTGGTAGCTGGTCACGAGCCAGGCGTCCAGGACAGGGCTCCAGTGCACGGGCTCGGCGCTCCTGAGCGCGTCGAGGACCTGGTACGGGTCGGCCAGCTCGGACCGGCAAAAGGCTTGGTACACCGGGCTGGCGGCCCAGCCACCTGCGTGCACGCATTGCCCTGCCGTCATGTCGACCGCCTCCTGCGACCGAAGCCGGCTTGCCGGGCCCGCCTACCTGCCGCGTACACAGGAGAAGCCTGCCACGTAAAGCCCATGAGCAGCGGTCCCTCGCAAGCCGTAGGCATGGCATATAGAGCGACCCTGGTGCTCACGCCGGGAGAAATGGTAGCGCTCGACCGCGACGGCCTGGTGGCCTAACGCCTCAAGCCAACGAGCGCAGGAGCTCCAGGTGGGCGCGGGACCGTCCGGCCGCCCACCATGCGCTCAGCTGGCGTCTGGCGTACATCCGGGTGGCGGGGAGCCAGAAGGCCTGGACTAGCCCGGAGAAGGACGGCGAAGGCAGCTTCTCCTCCAAAAAGGGCGTGACCTCGTCCCAGCGGCGGGCCACCGCCATCTTGGCCAGGGCAGGGAGCTGGCGCACAACAGCCGGACCGGTCGTCCCCACCAGGGTCGGGAGATGAGAGAGCGCTCCGGCTAACCCGGAGCGGATGATCCCCGGCCACGAGTAAAACCTACGGGTCGCCTCCAGGATCCCGAGCTGGAGGTCAAGGGGGGACATGAGGGCGGGCCGCATGACCACTTGGTGGCCGTCGAAGAGCGACCAGTCCTCCGAGAGCAGCCGGCCCTCGGCGCTGGCCCGGTCCCACAGTTTGGTACCGGGCAGCGGTGTTTCGGCCATCAGCTGGAAGGTGTCGATCCCCAGGCGACGGGCGAAGCGGGCCGTGGCCACCGCGCTGGAGACGTCGTCGGTGTCGAGCCCGGCCACGAACATGCCGTGCACCGCGATCCCATGCTTGTGCAGGGCGGCCACCGCTCGTTCCTCGGTCGCCACCGAAAGCCGCTTGCCCAAGCTGGCCAGGGCTTCGTCGGTTATGGCCTCGAAGCCGATCATGACCATCTGCGCCCCCGCTCGGCGCATGAGGTCGAGGAAACTGTGGTCGAGCTCCGGCCGGCCCTGCGCCGACAGGACCGCGTCGGCTCGGAGCTGGGCGAACCAGGGTGGGGTCAGCCCGGTGGCCACCATGGCCTCGAGCAGCTCCGCCGTGCGGGCCTTCTTGACGACGAAATTGTCGTCGTAGAAAAACACCCGCTCCGCTCCCATGGCGGCGATCTCCTGGACTACGTGTTCCGTGCTGCGGTGACGGACCGAGCGCGAGAACATGGCCGTGACCGAGCAGAACTCGCAGTCAAAGGGGCACCCCCACTGGGTCATGACGGGTTTGGTGACCATCTTCTCGTGCCCGACCAGGAAGCTGAGGTCCGGTGCCGGCAAAGCCACGAAGTCGGCTTGGCTCGTCATTGGTCTCGCCGGGTTGTGGCACCGCTCGCCGTCTGCCCTCAGAAGAGAAAGACCTGGCACGGAGCCGAGATCGCCGCCTACCGAGAGGCACTCGAGAAGCTCGAGCATGGTTGCCTGGCCCTCGCCCCGCACCACGAACGGCGCGTGGTCGAGGCCTTCCTCGGTGCGGAAACTGGCGTGAGGGCCTCCGAGGACGACAGGGACGCCAGCCGAGGCCAGCAGGTCGGCCAGACGGTACGCCGCCGGGGCCGTCGAAGTGGTGGTGGATATGCCGACGATGTCGGCGGTCAGGCACTCCTCCAGGTCGACGGGAGCGAGTAGCTCGCAGTAGACCTTGACATCGTGGCCTGCCCGAGCCAGGAGGGTGGCGATCAGGGGCAGGCCGAGGCGAGGCAGCATGGCATAGTCGTAGACGGTGCGCCCGGGCGGGCGCGGCTCGACGAGGCGGATACGCATGCTGTTAGCCCACCCCCTGCCGGAGCCCGTGACAGTAAAACCCGCGCCGGTCAAGCCCGAGCGCGTCTTCACCTCGCTCACGCCCGTTGTTGCACGCCCAGCTCACCATGCACCGTCACTCCGGTGGGGGCGTCGCGAAGATCTGTCAGCGCGCTGTCTGGCCGCAGAGCCTTTAGCGTCCCACTGGTCTGGCGCACATGGTACCCCCCGCCGAGGGCAGAGTGCCAAGCGGTGAGACCATGTCCTCAGCCGATGGCCTTGTGGCAGCCGAGGACCGGGGCCGTGAAGGGCGTCGCACAACCACGGCTCGTTCGGCCGNNGACCTTGGGCGATGCCTCCCGAGACCTTGGGCGATGCCTCCCGAGCCTTGGGCTTGAGCGCCTCGAAACCGCCCTTCCTCCAAGCCCTTACCCGCTGGTCCATGCTGGAGCGGGCAACCCTCGCCTCTTCGCCGCCGAGGACGTTGGGTTTGTGAAAGATCTCCACAAGCGCGGCCTCTTCCAATCGGAGCGGGCCATAATCGGTCTGGACAACAGAGACGCAATGATCCCGCCGCGTCGTCTATTGTCATACTGATCCCTATGGCTTACGAGATGGCGGTCGACCATATCCGTACGAGACCAAGTCGTTTACCGGGAGACGCGCAACGTTTCAGGACTGATCGCTACATTCGATCTGTTGTCCTCGACCCGGTGCCCAACACTGAAATCTGGGCGCCGGCGAGTGGGCAAGTGGTGTGGGACGTTCAACCCCATGGGTCCGTGGTGACTCCAGACGAGGTCGTGCACGTCCAAGGGCTTGGCTTGAGTATACCTTGCCAGGACGCGACCCCGAAAGACCCGGTCTTCGGTGTTCGCCACTTCATCTGGTTCCCAAGCCAGTTCATGGTGCTCGAGCCGGGAGACATCATCAACACCGGGACGCCCGCTGGCGTGTCCCTCGGACACGACGACGCGCCGTTCCTCACTCGAGGCGACGTTGTAGAGCTCGGGATAGACGGCCTGGGCCGCCAACGGAGCCTCGTCGGTGCCGCCTGACAAAGTGTTCGGGAGCCCGTTGGAGGCCGTCTCGGATATAGGGGACGGGGCAACCATTTGTGTCGGGGGTTTCGGGTTATGCGGAGTGCCCATAAACCTGGTCTGGGCGTTGCTCGAAACGGGTGCGCAGGGGCTGGGCGTAGTGTCCAACAACTGCGGCATCGATGACTGGGGCCTCGGGCTCTTACTTAAGGAACGGCGCATCGCCAAGATGACAAGCTCCTATGTAGGCGAGAACCGCGAGTTTGCCCGCCAATACCTTTCCGGAGAAGTCGAAGTGGAGTTGGTGCCCCAAGGTACCCTGGCCGAACGCTTGCGGGCCGGGGGGGCCGGTATCCCCGCCTTCTACACGCCTGCGGGAGTGGGCACAGTCGTGGCCGAAGGCGGCCTTGTCCGCAGGTACAACAGCGACGGGAGCGTCGCCCAGGCTTCGGCGCCCAAAGAGACAAGGGAATTCGCCGGCCAAACTTACGTCCTGGAGCACGCTATCGTGACCGATTTCGCCCTGGTCCGGGCGGCCGTGGGCGACCGGGCCGGCAACCTCATTTTCAACGCCTCGGCCCGCAACTTCAACCCGCTCTGTGCCATGGCCGGACGGACCACGGTAGCTGAGGTTGAAAAGCTGGTAGATGCGGGCGAGCTCGGACCGGACGACGTACATCTCCCCGGCATCTTTGTCCAACGCGTCGTCTTGGCCCTTCCCGACAAGGACAAACCCATCGAGCGCCGCACGGTCCGGGTCGCGGAGGGGGAAGGTTTATGACGCTCGACAAAGACCAACTCGCGGCCAGAGTCGCGCTGGAGCTCCCGCCGGGCTCGTACGTCAACCTAGGGATCGGGCTACCTACCCTAGTAGCCGGCCACCTGCCCTTATCAGCGCAGGTAGTGCTCCATAGTGAAAACGGTCTACTCGGCGTAGGGCCCTATCCAATAACCGGGTCGGAGGATCCCGACGTCATAAACGCTGGAAAGGAGACGGTAACGGTCCTTCCGGGTGCCAGCTTCTTCGACTCGTCGCTTTCCTTCGCCATGGTCAGAGGTGGGCACATTGACGTGGCCGTCCTCGGAGCTATGCAGGTCTCGGCAGCCGGCGACCTGGCCAGCTGGTTGGTACCAGGAAAACTGGTCAAGGGAATGGGGGGTGCCATGGACCTGGTCCACGGGGCGAAACGGGTCATCGTGATGATGGAACACCGCACCAAGGACGGCATGTTGAAGATCGTCAACGAGTGCAGCTTGCCCCTCACCGGTCGAGCCGTCGTCAACCGGGTCATCACCGACATGGCCGTCATTGACCTCGGCCCAGAAAGACCAGTACTGCGAGAGCTGGCGCCCGGTGTGAGCATCGAGGATGTCTGCCGCGCCACCGAGCCCGAGCTCTTAATACCCCGGCCTCCAACCACGATGGCAGTGATGCCATGAACGGCGACGAACGGGGCGCGGCACGAATAGCAATCGTCGGCCTGGGCACGATGGGATGTGGGATTGCGGAGACTGCGCTCTCACATGGCTGCAGCCTCAGTGTCGTCGATTGTACCGATGACAGGACGGCTGAAGGCATACTGCGCATCAGGGAGCAAATAGCCAGGAAAGTGAGGGCCGACCTCGCGCCAGCCGATCTTCTTGACGCGGTCGATAACATTCACCATGGGAGCAACATTACAGGTGCCTGTTACGGCATCGACCTGGTGATAGAGGCAGTGCCGGAGGATTGGACGATAAAGGGCGATGTGCTGGCTGCCATTTCTGCCGCCCAACCCAACATCATTGCAACGAACACGTCCTCGTTCCCCATAGAAAGGCTGGCCGGGCGCGTGTCCGACCCAAGCTCCTTTCTCGGCGTGCATTTCTTCAATCCGGCGGAGTGGATCCCTGGTGTCGAGGTCGTGCCCGGGCCAGCCACGCGTCTTGATGTAATAGCGCGGGTTTTAGATGTCCTGAGGACCTGGCACAAGGTCCCTGTGCTTGTGCAAAGCAGCCCGGGTTTCCTAGCCAACCGCTTGCAGCTCGCCCTTTTCGCCGAGTGCCTTCGTTGCGTCGAAGAAGGGTTGGCCACCCCGGACGAGATCGACGCAGTTGTATCCTCGACTTTTGGGTTCCGGCTTCCCGTGTTTGGACCGTTTACGATAGCGGATATGGCGGGACTGGATGTCTACGCCAGCATCCTCGACTCGTTGGAGCAGCGCTTCGGTGGCCGCTTCGCTGCTGGTCCCACGTTGAGGGCACTGGTAACAACAGGTGCCTTAGGGGTGAAGAGCGGACGGGGGTTCCGCCAGTACAGCCAGGAGGTCACGCAAGAGTCCCTCGAAAAAAGGGATATCGCCTACGAGCGGCTCCTCCAGGCGCTCCACTACGGTAACTGAAATGCCTGGATCGGTGATCGTCTCAGGTGCGCGCACACCCATTGGGAAGCTGTCGGGCGCCCTCAGTGGTCTGAGCGCGGCAGAACTTGGCGCTGCTGCCATCGCGTCTGCCTTGGAGCGAGCGACGCTTCGGCCCGACCAGGTCGACTACGTCTATATGGGGCAGATCCTCCAAGCGGGGCAGGGCCAGCTCACCGCACGCCAGGCGGCGGTCAAAGCCGGCATTCCCCTAACGACACCAGCGACCGTGGTCAACAAGCTGTGCTTGTCGGGTCTCAACGCGATCTACCTTGCCGACCAAATGATCTCTTCCGGCGAGGCCGATATCGTCGTCGCCGGAGGCATGGAGTCTATGACCCGGGCGCCCTACCTCCTTCTGAACGCTCGCTCCGGCTACCGGTACGGGGACGGCGTGCTCGTGGATTCGATGCTGCTCGATGCCCTGACTTGCTCGTTCGATCACGCACCCATGGGTCTGGCGACAGACCAGTACAACGACAACGTCATCTCGCGTCAGCGCCAGGACACCTTTGCCGCCGCCTCACACGAAAAGGCTGCCAAGGCTGTCAAGGACGGCCGGATGGACGAAGAGATCGTTGCTATCACGGTCCCTCAGCGACGCGGCGACCCGATCACCGTTGACACCGATGAGGGCATTCGCGCCGGGACTACACCCGAATCGCTGAGCCGGTTGAAACCTGCCTTCAGCGACGTAGGCAGCATCACGGCCGGCAACTCTTCCCAACTATCCGACGGGGGGGCCGCTGTCATCCTGACCTCGCGGCCTGTGGCCGAAAGGATCGGCGTACAGCCGCTCGGAGAGTTCGTCAGTTACGGACAAGTGGCCGGCCCCAGCCCTTCACTTCTTCACCAGCCCGCAAACGCCGTCAAGAAGGCCCTAGCCAAAGCCGGCACGGACATTGCCGATGTCGACCTCTTCGAGATCAGTGAGGCATTTGCCGCAGTCGCGCTCGCATCGATGGACGCGTTGAAGGTGCCCGGAGATAGGGTGAACGTCAATGGCGGAGCGATTGCGCTCGGCCACCCGGTCGGGATGTCGGGGACCCGTCTCGCGCTCACGGCCCTGTACGAGCTCAGGCGTCGCGGAGGCGGGCGGGCAGTCGTTAGTCTCTGTGGTGGCGGTGGCCAGGGCGACGCGCTGGTTCTCCGTTCATTCTCCTCAGCTCCCGCTTGAGGCGCCCGGACAGGCACGGGGCTGACCGGACGGCGCGCTCAGCCGCCTCCACGACGCAAGAGCTGCCCGGCACTGGTCCCGTTCCAAGTGCCCTGGTCAACGACGAGTTCCCCGTTGACGTATACCTGGCCGATCCCGATGGGCAACCTATTGGGGTCGGCGAACGTAGCCGTGTCCGCAATCGCGTCGGCGCCAAAAAGGACCAGATCGGCTGCGTAATCCGGTTTGATGTAGCCGCGACGGGCGATATGGAAGCGGTCCGCAGGCTCACCGGACATCTTGCGCACCGCGTCCTCGAGACTGAGGACGCCTTTGTCCCTGACGTAGCGGCCCAGCACCCGCGGGAAGGTCCCGTAGAAGCGGGGATGGGGACGCTCGGACAACGCGTCCCATGCCATCGCCACCCCGTCCGAGCCGACAATTGAGGCGGGGTGACGGAGGAACTCGACCATGTCCTCCTCGGTCCGGTAGAACATCGCCACCTGGAGTGTGTTGCTATAGGCCTCAAAGAGCCGAAGAAGTGTCTCGCAGGGGTCACAACCCCACACGGCCGAGAGCTGTTCGATCGTCTTGCCCGGCGATTCACGGTCGCCGGGCACTGACTGGGTGACCAAGACCCTGTCCCACATCCAGGGAATACCCCCGTACCAGCCCTGAGATATCTCCGACAAGGCCCGCTGGCGGGTGGCGCGGTCGCGGAGCAAACCTTGAGCCGCGGCGGGGCCGCCAGCTGTCAGCCACGCCGGCAGGTACTGCGCCAGGGACGACGCAGAGGCGTCATAGGGGTATACGTCAAACTGCACATCGGTGCCCTCACGTCGGGCGGCGTCGAAAAGGCTGAGCGACGCGCTCGCCGACCCCCAGGAGCGAGGGTCGTTGAGCGCCAGGTGCGAGAATTCGACGCGGGCGCCCGAACCGCGGCCGATCTCGATTGCCTCCTCGATGGCGTCCCGCTCCTTACCGGCGGTGCCTCGGGCGTGCGTCGCGTACACGGCATCGTGACGCGCGGCGACCTTGGCCAACATGGTTATCTCGGATAGGGACCCGAACATGGAGGGAACATATGTGAGCCCGGTGGTGAAGCCGTACACCCCCTCTTCGAGGGCACTATCGAGCAGGACGCAGATTTGGCGGCTCTGCTCGTCATCGAGCGGCCGGGCGTCGTTCCCCGCGACGGCAATGCGCAGGGTACCGTGGCCGACGAGGCAGGCGACGTTTTGTATGGGGTGCGCGGCCTCGACCGCTTTGGCATAGCCATCGAAGTCGCTCCACTTGACGTCCGGCAGCCCGGAGCCGAGATAGGCGATGTGGTCATCATGGAGCGCCCGGTGCTCCGGCGCTATCGGGAAGGCCGAGAAACCGCAGTTACCAGTCATTTCCGTGGTCACGCCCTGGCAGATCTTGTTGACGCCGGCGGCGCGGCCGAGCAAGGTGACGTCCGAGTGGGTGTGTACGTCGATAAAGCCCGGAGCGATCGTGAGCCCGCTGGCGTCTACCTCGGTCCGAGCCCCGTTGTCGTCTGACAGCTCCCCCACGGCGACGATCACACCGTCGCGCACGGCTATGTCAGCCAGCCTCGCCGGCTCGCCCGTGCCGTCAACGAGCGAAGCGTTCCTTACCAGGAGGTCGAAGTCCATCAACGCTCCCGGGACGGAGGCACCTGCGCCCCGGAGTGGGTCACAACAGCTCCCCTAGCGACTTGCAAGCGGCGATGAGCGCGGTACCCATCGCTTCTACGATCTCCTCACCGACGCGCCAACTCGGCCCGGATGTACTCAGGGCTCCGATCGGCCGGCCGTCATGTCCGCTGAACGCGGCGGCGACGCAGACCGTGCCGATCTCGTTTTCCTCGTTGTCAGTGGCATAACCACGTGCCCGCACCGTGGCGAACTCGTTCTCTAGGGCCGACACGGTCACTAGGGTCGCAGGGGTCCGCCTGACGCGATCGATGGCCGACAATGTGACGCGCGACTCCTGTTCGGGGTACGCCGCTAGGATGGCCTTGCCGAGCGCGGTGGAGTGCATGTTGTCCCGCGTCCCCGCTGGGATGTGCGTGCGGAGCCGGTGGCCTCCGTCAATCACCTCGATGTAGAGGATTTGCCCGTTGCTCGGAATGGCAAGGTTGACCGTCTCCTCGAACTCGGAGGCGAGCTGGGCCATCAGCGGTCGGGCCAGCGATACGAGGTCCGTAGGGCCTCTGAGGGCAGCCCCGAGGGCATAAAAGGCAGGGCCGAAACTGTAGTTGCTACCCTCCTCTTCCTTCGTGAGGAAGTCACGGCTCTGCAGCGTGCGCAGTAGCCGGTAGACGGTCGGCTTGGCCAGACCGGTCCGCTCCGCCAGCTCGGCGGCAGAGTGGGGAGCGACCGACAGGCACTCGAGCACGTCGAGCAGCTTGTGGACGACCGCGATCTGGTCGCGAGGCTGAGGCTTACCGGAGGCGACCATCAACTTCTTGGCTCGACAACCCGTTGCATCACTTGTGGGCCAACATACGGCATCAGGCGGGGATCCTGGTTAGGAGAGCTTCGGCCGGATCATACCCGAACGGTCGCCGGAGAGCCGAAGGCGAAGAAGGTTCCCGGTGCAAATCCCGGGAGCGTCGACATCGACCACCTCACGGGCGTACTCGCCGTACGCAGCTCGCCAGGCGATGGCTGACTTAACGATGAACGCTCTGCAGTATGCCGGTGAGATACCAATCGAGAGCCACTGTTGTGAGTCGAATGGCATGACCCGGTTCTCGGTCAGGACGATGGTGTTGCCTTGAGACTCGACCACGGCGGTGCGGCCCATGTGGGTGGTTATGCCCGTCGCGTAGGTACCGCGGTGGACATATCGCCCGTCGGCTAGCACTCGGACCGAGCCACTGAGCTCGACCGGCAACCCGTGCCGCTCGTCGGTCTTGGCCCCGACCATCAGTTTGGCGGTTGAGCCTACGCCGGCTTGAAAGCACACCTGGACCGCGTCCGCATCCGTCAGTGATACCACGAGGCCCGACCCGCCCCTAGCCAGCCACTCGGCGAGGATGGCGGTGCCGTCGCCGGGTGAACCTCCGCCGACGTTGTCGGCGGAGTCGACCAGGGCCACCGGGCCGTCGACGCGCAGGGCGCGGTCCACGGCGTCTGCCACCGACATCGTGGCGAAGGTGAACTCGCCGGCTCGGGCTTCGATGTCCGAGGCCATGGTCTCGGCCACCTGTTTAGCGCTTAGCGGGTCGTCGCTTGTCACCACAACGGACAGACCAAGGCTGTCTATGTCTGCGTACGGGAACCCGGGGGTCACTGTGATGGACAGTCCCTCCGCTGTCTCGAGGGCGTGGGCCTTCTCCATGATCGACCGCAACGGCTCCGCATCACTGTACTGAGCCTGTGGCGGCGTTATCAGTCCGAGCTTCTGGTGCGCCACTACGCGACGGGCGCCGCGACGAAGGACATCCGCCAACACGGTCACCGCTTCTCTCCCACGTTCATACATGTCAATGTGCGGGTAGGTGTCATAGCCGATCAGCCCGTCGACGTGATCGGTCATTGCATCGGTCGTGTTGGCGTGAAAGTCGACTGTGGCCACTACGGGGATCTCCGGCCCGAGGAGCGCCGCCATACGGGCCAGCAAGTCGCCGTCGGCATCGGTGCTCCGGGTGGTGACCATGGCGCCGTGAAGTGCGAGCAGGACGCCGTCCGGCCGTTGCCCACCCGAAATGGCGTCGGCCATGCGGTCGACAAGCGCCTCGAAGACGCCGTGATCGACCAGGCCACTCGGCAGAGCCACTGCGTAGAGCGACGGGACAACTTCCCACCCGAGCTCCTCGCACCCGTCGAGGAACCCGCCCAGCTCGGTCCTTGTGCCGCGGAAAGAAAATAGCTCCGTACCCACGGCGAACTGGTAGGCCTCGAAGTCAGCGAGAGTGGTGGCTGCTCGCGCATAGGTGTTGGTTTCGTGCATCAAACCACCGACAGCGACTCTCATCGTGCCCCCTTTGCGAACATCATGTCCGCATTATGACTCCCGACAAGCCCATAGCGACGAGCAACTCTTTGCCCACAGGCGTGAGCCAACTAGTTACAGTCTCGCCACATCGTAGCGTTTGGCTATCTTATACGGCCCACAGCCGAGCGGCGACC
>PMWT01000143.1 GCA_003166025.1 Acidimicrobiaceae bacterium
GCTCGAAGTAACCGACAACTCGTTGGGTATGTCGGGCACCTCCGCCAGTATCACGGTGGCCGGAACAGCGACCACGTCCACGGCCACGCCCACAACCAGCACGACCGGTCCTGGCTCGACGACGACAACGACGCTTGGTCTGACGACGCCTCCTGAGGGGACCACCACAACCACATCCAGCCCCGTTAGTGGCTCCTCGCCCGGGTTCTTCTCCGTGGCCCCGGCGACCTCNNGACAACTCGTCGGGCATGTTCGGTGCTTCTGCCCCCCTCACCGTCGGCGCCCCCGGGGCCGCAACGACGACCACCACGACCGGGACAACGACGACGACCTCAGCCACCACGACCTCGGTCTCGCCGACCACCACCACAACGACGACCACCACGACCACCCCGGCCAGTGAGGCTGCGGCCGGCTCCTTCTCCGTCGTCGCTGCCACCTCGACGCCTACGGTGGGTACTTCCTTCAGCCTGACCCTTACCGCCTTGGACCACAACGCCAACATCGACGCCGCTTACACCGGCCCCCAGTGCCTGACTTTCTCCGGGCCTAACGACGCCCCCGACGGCACTGCTCCGCAATACCCGGCCCAGGGAGACTGCACCACTGGCAGCAGCGTGACCTTCGCCGACGGGGTGGCGACCGTGAACGTGGCCCTTGTCGACCCGGGGACGACTGTGCTCGAAGTAACCGACAACTCGTCGGGCATGTTCGGCGTCTCCGCTCCGGTCACCGTCGGCAACTCCGTGACCCCGTCGACCACCACTACGACCGGCCCGACCACCACGACTTCGGCCACGACGACCTCGGTCCCGCCATCGAGCACCACCACGACCGGCCCGACCACGACGACCTCGGTCCCGCCATCGAGCACCACCACGACCGGGCCGGCCACGACGACCACGGTCCCTCCGACGACCACGTCCGAGCCCGGCACGGCCCCGTCGGGGACCACGACCACAAGCCTGCCAGGGACCTCGACATCAGACCCCGAAAACAACCCGGTCGGGACTACGACGACAATCCCCACCACAACGCCGGAGAACTGAGGGTTTCCCAATGGCCCTTCTACGTCCAGCCTGACCAGGCGGGCGAGCGCTGGCCAGGTCGACACGTGCGGGGCCCATGTGCCGGCCCTGATCGTCGAACAGCTGAGCCACCTCAGCAACTGCGGATGGCGGTCAATATCTCGGCCCGCAACATGCTCGACGTGCACTTCCCCGACCTAGTGGAGTGTTTCACCACTAAGCAGTGATTCGGCCAAGAGCCACACGGCCCCGCCGGACCTTCTCCAGGCTCGCGTCCGCACTAGCCGTCCAGATGAAGGGCTTGGGGTCCTTGTTGTGGGCGGCCAGGTAAGCCTCGATGGCGGCGATGCGCTCGGGCACCGAGCGGAACACGCCGCGGCGGATGGCTTTATCGGTGAGGTCTCGGAACCAGCGTTCTACGCGGTTGAGCCAGGAGCTCGAGGTGGGCGTGAGGGCCCTCTCGATGGCCTGGGCGCGCGAGCGGGGCGTCGACGTCGGGACCGTGCGGATCTTCAACACCCATGGCCCGCGCCTTCGCCAGGGTGACGGCCGGTTGTCTCGAACTTCATCGTGCAGGACCGTTGGCACGGGCCGCCCGCTCACCATCTGCGGCGACGGCCGGCAGGTCGGCGACCCTGCTGGCCACCGTCGTGCACCTCCAGGCCGAGGCCATCAACGACGGCTTTGAGCTGTTCGCAGACGCAGCCGACCGGCAAGCCAGGAGGTGCCAGCAGCACCCACTGTCGTCGTCACGGGCGGCGCGCTCCGGTCCGGGACAACCGGCTCCGCCCGAAGAAGGCTGCTGCGGCGCTCAGCTTGCCTGCTTGGCCAGGTACGACAGGTACCAGTCGACAGCCTGCGGCACGCCCTCCTCGACCTGGACCGACGGGGTGAACCCGAGCGTGCGCCCGAGCAGGCTCACGTCCATACGGTTCTCCCTCACCTCGGCGACAAGGGCGTCGGTCATGATCACCTCGGCCTTCCGGCCGACCGCCGCCTCGACGAGGCCGACCATGGCCATCAGACCCACCTGCCGGCCGGTGGCGACGTTGAGGACGCGCCACGGGTCGGCCGAGACCGCTTCCTGCGGCCCCCCGCCGACCGGCGTCGTCCCGAAGCTCGAGCCGTCCTCCACGGCGAGCACGACGACATGGGCAACGTCGTCGCCCCAGACGAAGTCACGGACCATATTGCCGTGGCCGTGGGCCCGGATGGGCAGACCCTCCGAGATGTTCTTTGCGAACCCGTACATCGCCATGTCGGGCCGGCCATCAGTCCCGTACACGGTCGAAAAGCGCAGGCCGGTGCAGCGCAGGCCGGCGCCGTGGGCGTAGGTAAAGGCGAGCAGTTCGTCGCAGCGTTTGGTCGCCCCGTACAGCGATAGCGGCCAGGCGGCGGGGTCCTCCTCCTTGAACGGCAGGGTCGGGGTGCCTCCGTAAACGGCGCCCGAGGAGGCGTACACCATGGAGCCGACGCCGGCGTCGACCGTCGCCTTGATGACATGGCCGAAGCCGGAGATGTTCGCGGAGATGAACGTCGCCGGCTCGTCCATCGACTTGCGCAGCCCGCCCTGCGCTGCCATGTGGACCACGGCGTCGGGCACGGGGTCGAACAGCTTGCGGACGTCTTCTTCCACCCGGATGTCACCGGTAACCAGGCGGAAGCCGCCGTAGCGCTCAAGACGCCGGATCCGGTCGTGCTTCAGCTCCGCCGAGTAGGTCTGGTCGAAGTTGTCGATAGCGACTACTTCGTGACCCCGTACTAGCAACTCGGCCGTGGCCTTGGCCCCGATGAAGCCGGCCGCTCCCGTGACTGCGATGCGCATCCCCCACGTTTAGCACGCGGAGCAGCCCCGTTCGTTGGACGCTCGGCGCGGGCGGCGTCGCCGTCGCGCCGATGTACAGCGGTTCAGGGTCACGGGCCCCGGCAGGACGACCGCGATTATCGAGCGCCGGACTGGTGCCGCTATCGGGCGGTCGGGCCTGCCACCCGGCCCGCACTTTACGTGCGCGCCTCAAGCTGGCTCAAACGCCACATGGACACACGGGAGGCCGGCACGGGTACCCCGTGCCACGAGGTCGAGGCAGTTCTGATAGACGACATGGGAGGTGGCACTAACCCGAGGCGCCGAAAGCCGCACATACGGCCGGAGATCCGGGAGGGCGCTGTGGCTGGCCTTGGCAGCCTGCGCCGGCGTGGCCTGCTTACGGCCGCCCAAGTGGAGGGCGTCGCCAGCGGGCTCGGGGTGACCGGCCGCAGCGTGTGGCGCTGGCTGTCGAGCGCCGCCGAGGAAGGTCGGGCGGTTCGCAGGCCGCGACGGCACTTTGGGCTGAGCGGGCCGGCCTGTCGAGGGGCGAGCGGGCCCGGGGAGACCACGACACCTACCTGACACGGAAGGCGGGGTCCCGCAACGAGTGCTGGGAGGCCGACCACACCGAGCTGGCCATCCGGGCTCAGCCCCCCGGTGGCTCGCTTGTCCGGCCCTGGTTGACCCTGTTCGTCGGCCTGTCCACCCGGGCCATCCCGGGATGGGCCGTACAAGCACCTGCTGGCGGCCTTGGGCCCTCGTACCGTGACAGAGACGCGCGAGCAAACTCGACCGCTCGGCCTCGTCTGGTCCTGGGCCCCGCACCAGCGGCCCCACCTGGTAGACCTCGCTGGCGTGTTGGCCCGGGCCGAGGTGAGCGAGCTGTAAGTGCTGCGGGCTGAGACGGTGCCGGTGGCGAGTTGGGCTGCGCTTCCTCACATGGCCCAGCACGCCGGGCTGCGATTGTCCCTCGTAGTCCAAGGCCGCCCGCCCAACCCCGACCAAACTGGCCGCGCTCCGAGGGTGACGGCTACAAAGGCGGCCCGCCGCGACGCTGGTCCCCCTCAGCCGACCGGAACCCGTAGGAACAGGCGCGCCCTGGTGGGGCCGACCGTGTAGCTGCGCGGGAAAGGAGGAAGCGTAGTCACGTACTGACCCAACCCCCGAGGAACATCTGAAGGTCCGGGTTTCCAGGCCGGTTTGTCACGGCCTTAGACGGACCGAGGACGATAAATGTCATCGTGAACGTCTTGTCCCGGTGCCGGGCATCGGTCACTCTAACGACCAACTGGACGGTTTCGACTGTGTACACCCGGCCGCTGAAGACTCCTGTAGAGGAGAGCTTTATGCCGTACGGCAAATGACCACCGGCTTTGCAGTATGTGTAGGGCGGCTCGCCTCCTGTGGCCGTCAGTTTGAGCGTATAGCTCGTGATGCCCCATTTAATGTTCTGGGTCAGCTTGGTAAGGATGACGATGTGGGGGTCGGTGGTCTGCGGTGTGCAGGGGGGTGGCGGAGGCGGTTGCTTTTGCCTGCCGCTGACGGGGATGGTCAGTTGGCCAGAGGTAAAGGGCATATTGAACTGGCCATCGCGGATGTTCCAACGCACCGAGATCGGTATTCTGGGAACCTTAGGTTGCGGCGGCAGCGTGAAGCTGAAGTTGCCAGCTTTTGGCCCGCTAGTGACGAACTTTATCAAGTTGGCGTTATGAAACAGCTTGTCGATTTGAACGATCGCGCTATAGCTGCTGCCCAGCAGGCTGAATTCAAAGATGAGAGAGCTAAAGCCATACTCGAAGACTGGGCAGTGCCCAGTGCCGACAATGTCGGCGTAGTCATTGGGCAAATGGTACATGGCGTAGATGTAGCAATTGTCTCCGTTTGGTGCCAGTTTCGGTACCGGTGGCGATGGCTGGCGCGGGAGTAATGCCGATTAATGAGCCAAGGCTCACGCAAACGGCAGCGATAAAGACGAACGGCTTGTTGCGGTACACCCTAATCGCACTCCTAGCGAGCCGCGGGGGGCTGCTGAGCGGTTTCCCCGGGGCCCAGATCTAGCGTTCTTGATTGCCCAAACTATATCCCACCTCGCTTGCCCTTCTAGCTTCTGGCTAAAAAACGGACCGTTTTGGGCGTTCCAGCCTCTCTTGACCCCGCCCTTATGGAGGACGTCTCTGCCTGGACGGCCAGAGTCTTCCTTAAGTCACGAGCAACGGCACCCAGGTATTGCCGTCCCAGATCTGCGCTTGGGTACCGGGGTGGTTCTGCATGGGGCCGATCGTCGTGCCTGGCCCTATGGCCATGCAGAACGAGCTGGAGCTGCACGCCAGCCCGCTCAGCCAGCCCATGGCCTTGCCCACCGGCGGGGCCGTCATGGGCAAGGACCGCCAGTGCCCACCGTCCCACAACAAGCCGTATGGAAGGTACTGCCCGTTCTGAGGGGCGTACGGCCCAGTCACATATGCGCCGATGGTCATACAAAAAGTCCTGGACACGCACGAGACCATGCTGAAGGTGGAGCTGGTGGCCCCAACCTGAGCCGGAGTTGGTAGCGCCGACCACTTGTGCCCGTCCCACAGGGCGCTGACAGGGTGGCTCGGGGACTCGTCGGTCTTGGCCGCCGAACTCACCGAGAGGCAGGTGCCCTGGGGGTCGCAGGAAATGGTGGCCGGTACGTAGGGATTTATGAAACTCGGGGCCGTCGCCAGCTGGACCCACCGGCGCCCGTTCCATTGCAGCGAGATCGGCCGCTGGGGCGACAACAGAAAACCGACGGCCACGCAGTCCGACGAGCTGGTACACGACATGCCGGCCGCCTGGCCCCGGAGGGAGGGGACGGGTTGGGCCGTCCAGCCTGAGCCGGTCCATCGGTCGATGATCACCATGCCGCCGGCGGAACCGAGGACGAGGCAGCCCACACCCGGGTGGCAATAAACATCGTCCAGGACGTCGCCCGACGGTGTGCCCGGTGCGGCGACGTCCGTCCACCTGGACCCGTCCCAGTGCACCACCAGTCCGGCGTATCCCCCGTTTTCGCCCTCGATGCCCTCGGCCAAACAGGACGACGGGCCCAGGCACGCCACGTTGTGCAGNNGACGTCGCCGCGTCGCCCCACTTGGGTGGGACCACACCCGAGCCCACGCCGATGCAGAACCACCGACTGGTACAGGTCAGCCCGAGCAGGTACGCCCCAGTGTCGACCGGCAACAGGACCGGTCCGGCGCTTTGCGCTCGCAACCCGGTGGCCATACCNNTACCAACGAGAGCGCAGCGGCTACGACCAGCGCTACGCAGAGCTTTGCCGGCTTACGGCGCCGGGACAAGGGCGTGAGCCAGTCCATCGGCACCGGATCGTAGTACCGCCAAGCTGAACCCTCGGCAAGCCCCGGGACAAGGGCGCACCGGGACATCTCGGCCCTGCCCGGCCCGTTGCGCCGCGACTTCCGACCGGGCTTTGTCTGCACCTGAGCAGAGGCGCACCTGGCCCGGGGCGAGCCGGCCAGGAGCTGAACCGGCGAACTGGCTCGATCCGGAGTAAAATTAATTGCCTCAAAATCCAAGTCCCACCTTGGGTGGTCCACTCGTCGCGCTCAGTACCACTAGGGCGTACCGTTTTTCTTCCCTCGTGCGCCCGCCGAGGCCCGATGCTACGGTCCCGAAGCGACGACCAGTTCCTCCGGTAAGCGGAGAACTGCCTTATTATTTGTTAAATAGCGCTGAGTGGGACCCCACTACAGCGGGATGATTTTTCTGCACATTTCTTCCTTTGAGCACGAAACGCCTATAGGATTACCCAGCTCGTTCTTGGACCCACGGCCCCTGCCGCTGTCGCACCGGTTGCTCTTCATGAATTAGCCGATAAACTCCGAGGAGACCAACCGTGGGCCAGTCAGACCTAACGCAATTGGCGCCGCCGCGTCCCAGCTCCGTAGACCTCAAGCTCTTCCCGCCAGCGCGAACCAGCGTCGCCGTAGCAGCAGAGGACGTCGAAATCCCCGCGGTTCATGACGCTGTTGCCGAAGTCCGTGTCATACCCGATCCCATCCTTTCCAGTGTCCGCGTCAGTGTCGTTATCCCAACCCTCAATGAGGCGGACAACCTGCGTCACGTGTTCGAACGCATGCCCACAGAAGTCTTCGAGATCATCCTTGTCGATGGTAATTCGACGGACGGGACAGTCGAAGCTGCTAGGAGATTTTGGCCGAGCGTGATTGTGATCACGCAAATCGGTCGCGGGAAGGGCAACGCTCTGACCTGTGGTTTTTGGGCCGCTACAGGCGATGTCATCGTCATGCTCGATGGCGACGGGTCCACAGACCCAGCGGAGATCCCGCGCTTCGTAGCCGCCCTCCTGAGCGGTGCCGACTTCGCAAAAGGCAGCCGCTTCATCGCCGGGGGAGGCAGCAGCGACATCACAACGCTGCGTCGGATCGGGAACTGGAGCCTGGCAAAGGTCGTCAACTACATCTGGGGCGGCCAGTACAGCGACCTCTGTTACGGCTACAACGCCTTCTGGCGGCGCTGTTTACCCTTCGTCACCCCGGACTGCGAGGGCTTCGAGGTGGAGACGCTCATGAACATACGTGCGGCACGCGCCGGGCTACGGGTCCACGAGGTGCCCAGTTTCGAACATGAAAGGCATCACGGCACCAGCAACCTCGACGCCAGGCGGGATGGGATGCGCGTACTTCGCACCATTTGCGCGGAGCGCGTACGCCCCTGACGGGCCCGTGACCTGGTCTCCTACCGGGGCACGACAGTGACCGGGCAGCGGGTACCAGGCGCTCCGCCCAATCTCGGGTCGGCCGTGAGCACGCCGCAGCCCAGGAACTCAGCCAGCGCGATATAAGACGCGTCGTACACCGACAGGTCCTCCTGAAGTTCCCACACCCGCGCCAGCAGGGGGAACACCGGGTAGCGTTTGATCCCGAGGCGCCGAAGGACGTACAAAGCGTTCCAGCCGGCGGCGGCCTCGATGTGTCGAACGCTGACGCTACGTCGTAACCCGGCGGCAACCTCGAAGTCGAGGAGCTGGGGAGCATGAAGCTGTTCGCGCGCAAAAACGCTCCGGGCCGGGCCGGCGTTGAGCAACGCCGACAGGGTCGCAGATGCGTCGACCACGATCACTTGCCGGCCCGTCCCTCTCCCAGGTCACGAACGAGCGCGGCGGCGCTCACACCAAGATCTGGGAGAGAGCCGAGCCGTAGCGGGTTGTCTGCTCTACGCGACGCTTCGGCCAGCTCCCTGACGGCCACCACCTCCACCGGGGCCCCGTCGCGGACCGAGATCCGCTCCAACCGCTTGACGACCTCGGGAGGCACGTCTCGTAGGTACAAGGTCCCGCTGTCCAAGCGTGCCGGCAGCTGGCCCACTGTCCGGTCCGCCCGGGGGCCCAACCGGACCTTTGGGCCGGGCACCGGCTGCTCCTTTAGGTCCAAGGGATGCCGGCGCGATTGCCCCGTGGCATGCCGACCAGGGCCCTCGCTGGCGCGGAAGCCCGTTGCTATCAACACCCTGAGGACTCCCCCACCGGCCAGCAGTAAGACACCTCCGGCCACGATCACCGCCTTCAGCGGCGAACGCACCAGGCTTTCAGTGGACACCAGAAGGGGTAGGCCGACATAAACAAGACAGACGACCACGGCGGCAGCGACGGCGCTCACCGCCGTTAGCAGACGTAGTGCTTCACCTTTTCCGGCTGCACCTCGGACCGGCATCGTGGCCGGGACCACGGCGGGGGCCCGGCGCTCATCGGCGATGACGGCGAACTCGCCGGTACCGGCACCAGTCGGGCTGAGGACTGCCATTACGCCGCCGTAGCCCCGCGACCGACAGCGGTGTCAGCCGCTTTGGTCTTGGGGGTGGGAAGCCACACGACTTTCCTCTTCCCCCTGAGCCACTCGGTAACGGCCCAAAGCCCGGCCGAACCCTCGAGTACGCCGGCGACAGGTACGAGGACGACGGCGACGGCGACCTGGCTGCAGCGTTGAGCCGGGGTGAGGCCGGCGTCGGTGGTGTTGTACCAGGCACCGATAAACACAGAGCCGACCCACAAGAAGCCGACGATGGCCAGCCAGAGCGTGAGGGCGGGCGGCAAATAGAAGGTGTGGCGGCCGCTTACGGCATTGATGCTCCGGACCACCAGCACGGGCAGATAGGCGAAGGACAATGTCCCTACGATCGACCCCAAGGCGAACGTGGCAATACGGTAAGCCGTCCCTACGGTCAACTTCAGCCTCTGACGTAGAGGAAGAGCCTTGAAGGCAGCCGTGCGGCGCGCCATGGTGATCCCCTGTAGGACCCCGAAGATCCATCTATAGCGCTGGCGGAACGCGCTGCGGACCGAGAACGGGGGCTGCTCCAGCATCACGCAACCGTGCCACCCGAACACACTTGTACCGCCGGCCAGATAGGCCTTCATCCCGAACACGTAGTCCTCAGAAATAAACGGTTGGCCGTCCAAGCAGCCGATGTCCCACCCCAAAGTGTTCTCGAAGTGCTCGTCCACTACGAGATTTGAACCGTGCAGGTGTAACGGCACACCGGACTCCATAACGTGGCGGCATTCGAAGCAACCGGCGGGCCTATTTGCTTCCATGGTCCGACAAAGGACGCTGGCCTGGCTGTACTCCAGCGGGTAGTAGATGGGACCTTCCAGCACGCTGCACGTTGTGGAGGCCAGGACCTTGATCAATTTGCGCAGCTCTGCCGGCGTGAAGACGCTCTCCTCGTCGTAGTGGACGATAAACGTCTTGCCGGGTGCCCGGTTCCACCCGGTCCGGCGGTACTCGACCGCGTAGTGCAAGCCCCTGGCCTTGAGCTTGGTCCCGTTCGGGGTCTCGTAGAGGACGGGCACGGCCAGAGTGTCGACCCGAGCGGGCGACCCCGCCAACACGTGCTCCAGATAAGCGCTCTGGTCAGCCGATTCCGTCACCACTTCGACGGAGAGAAAGCGGTTATAAAACTGTGGGTCTTCGAGGACCAGGCTCTCGATGTTGTGGATCCCCCGCAGGATCACCTCGGTGCTGCCGGGCGAGCCCTTGGTCGTTATCTGTACCTTCACGTAAGGCACCCCGAGGGCGTGAAGCTCCGAGGTCGTGACCGGGTCGAGGCGGCGGTACCGCTTCCAGTGGAAGATAAAGCTGTACCAGTAGGAGAACATCCGGATGGCGATCAGCGTGATCAGGACCAAGAACACGCGACCGACAGCGACGTAAAGGTTGCTGGCCAGGGTCACGGCTGCACCTTGGCCAGCACGCGCGAGAAGTCACGCTGGTCGACGTCGCCGGCATAGACCAGGACCCAACGAGCGTGGACGGCCCGGGCCCGGGCCAGTGTCGCCCCCAAGGAGGCACCCGAGGTACAACTGCAGTTCCTCTCTTCGGCGGACACCGTCACTTTCCGCCACGGCGACATCAAGACCAGGTCGGGGGTGAGCCCGTTGGTCTGGAACTGGCGGACCCCGTGGTCGATCAACCAGCGTTCCAGGCTCACAAGTGCGGCGTGGTCGCCCCCGAAGAAGGTCGAGTCGACCATGACGGCGACGGGTGTCCTATGCCAGTCCCGGACGTAATCGCCGGCGATGGTCTCGACGTACCCGGCCCAGGTGCCGACGGACCAGGGCACGGGCTTGACGTCCGGCGCAAGCCAGCGCTGCGCTCGCTCGGGGTCCGAGGTCTCGGTCTCGGCCAGGGTTTCGCCGCCCTCGCCGATACCGGCTTCCACGTAGGCGATGTGGGGGTCACCGTCGTAGTGGCGGGCCATCGTCGCGATGAACCCGCCCCAGGCCCGCTCGAAGGGCGGGTCCCAGTAGACGGGGAGCACGGAGCCGTTCGAGGTAGTGACGTGGGGCACACCGGCGGCGTAGACCCATCCCGGGGTGGCGTGACCGGCACGATAGGACCACGACTCGTCCCCGGCGGCCGAGATCCGCAGCACGACCTGCTTGCCGGCCGCCACCCAGGGCCGCATGGCGCCGTCTACCCTCTGCCACTCGAAGACGCCTGGTCGAGGTTCGATCTGCGACCAATAAAAGTGCAGTTCGGCGGCGGCCAGTACGGGGTCCCGGGCATCGGCNNGGGCATGCGAGGGCACCCGGGCACGCGGTGGCACCGGGCGCGAACGCGGGACCGGGCCGCCCGGGTTGACGGCGTTGAGGACCACAGCAACGATGGCCACAGCCAGCGCCAGGCCGGCCACAAGCCACCCGGCTCGGCTCCCGGGAACACCCCTGGGGCGATTCATCGCCGCTTTTGGCCCACCGGGAGAGCCGGACCGGCCGGATAGTTGGTGGCGAGAAAGACGCAGGTGGACTCCCCGTTCTCGACCAACTTAAACCGAGAGGCCAGGGTGGCCCGTTCCGCCGGCGGGAACGAGGAAATGTTGTCGTCCGAGGTGATCAACCAGATCCGGGGGTGTACGTCGATATCACGGACCAGTTGCTCGTCGTTCAGGATGACGGGGACGCCGAACTGCGTGTCGACCAGTTGCGCCTTTTTTTCGAAAACATAAAGCAGGACATAGGACTGGTGGTACGTCATCCAGTACGTGAGCTTCTCGCCGATGCCCTGCTCGACCCAGTTGGGGCGCCCGGCCGCGATCACCGCGTCCCCCTGCTGCCAGTGCGAGCGCACGTAGGCGTCCGCCGTCCCGTAGTCGTACTGGGAATGGGCCACGTTGGAGCGCAGGAACTTCATCGAAATGGGGCCCACGTCGCTCGGGCCGTTGAACAGGCTTATGGCTACGGCGACCAAGACCAGGGCGCTGGCCGTAGTGCACAGGGCCGTGCGCGTCCGGCTCGCCTCCCCCAGCTTTAGACGCCGCAGGGCGTCGCCGGCCCAGTCACTGATGTCCCCCAGGGCGCAGCCGGCCAGGACGAACACAAATGGGAGGCATATAAAAACGTAACGGGTGTAATCGCTCGGGAAGACGAGCGACAACAGAGTTGCGGGTACGGCCCAAAAGGCGACCAGGTAGCGACGCAGATGGTCCCGGCGCCACAAGGCGGTCACGGCGGCCGCGACGGCGAGCCAGGAAATCATCGTGGTACCGCCCGCCGTCCCGGGGGTGAGGAAAACGTTGTCGATATAGAAAAAGGGGTTGGGCGACCAGGCGATGAGCGGCCCCCCGCTCGGGTCCACGCCGTAAGCGGGCGGATGGGTCACGATAGCCAGCAGCACCTGGACGCAGATGACGCCCGCAGCCAGACCACCGAAAACCCACCAGCGCCAGTTGCGGGCCCACGCCCACCCAAACCGGGCGAACAGCGCCAAGGGGATAATCGGGAGCACGGCGAAGGACACCTCGTGGGCCAGGTACATGCAGACGACGGTGGCCATGGCCAGCGCCACCCGGCGGGTGGTGGGCTGCGCCAGCGCCCGGGCCAGCAGGATGGCGACCAGGACGACGAAAAACTGGACCATCTGGTACATGCGCACGTCGCGGGCGAACTGTCCTTCGATCGGGGCCACGGCAAACAGGAAGGTCGTAATGAACTGAAGGCCCCGGCGCCCGGGCATGGCCATGGGCGCCAGCACGAAGCCGAAGAGCAGCACGGTGGCGCCGAACAGGACGACGCTGAACATGCGGTAGGACGCGATATCGCTGTTCGTGAGCGCCCCGATAACGGCTATGGAGGCCGAGTACAGTTCTGACTTCCAGTACTCGAAGCCGGACGGCCAGATGGGCAGGATGTGCCGCCGGATCCCGTCGGCGGCGATGATGGAGTCGAGCTCGTCCTGCCAGAGGTAGTCCCAGTTGAGCTGGTAGGACAGCATGGCGACCATGGCCCCGCAGGTGGCCACTATCCCGACGCCAGGCAAGTGCGCGGCCAGGTAACGCACGGTGCGCCGGACGGGCCCCGCCGTCTCGGACAACACCGTGCGAGGGGTGACCGGCCCGGGGTTTTGCCTGTCCGAGGTGGCCGGTGCCGGGCGGTCCCGGTGGCCCCGGTGGCCCCGGCCTTGGACGGCGTGCTGGCGCGGGGCCCGGACGGCGAGGACCACGGCCAGTGCCTCTCCGCCGATGAAAGCCGCCGATACCGCGAGAAGAGATGAGGGTGTGGCGGGGAAGGGCGGGAAGACGAAGTTGAGGTGCTTGGTCTCGTCCAAAACGACGACCAGCGAGGCGGCCGGCAGCACCCCCAGGACTACGGACGCGACCGCCCGGCGGCGGGGGGCCCCGAGCACCAACGCCAGGCCCAGGGCGACGGCGGCGACGAGCAAAGCCCAGCCGCTGTCGCCCAGGCGCAGAGCGATGTAGCGGTCCGTTGGGAAGGCAACCTGGGCGGGCAGGATCTGCAGGTCGGCGTCGAAGGCCGTCTGAGGATGGTCGAGGACGGCCAGATTGGCCCCCGAAGGCGAAGTCCACGCCGGCCCGGTGGCGAAGGTTGTCTTCGAGCGCGGGGTCGATATAAGCCCGTCCACGTACAACATCGCCTGTGTGCCGACGCCGGCGTCCACCGAGACCGCGACCCTGACCGCCCCGATGGGCAGGAGCCCGCACACCTGGTAGGCGGCGAGCGTGTAAGGCTTTTGTAGTTCGCCTACGGCCCGTCCCAGGCCGTCGGGGCTACCGAAAGTACCGTGGCCCCCGGGGCCTTGGGCGATGACTTGGCCGTTTATGGACAAGTCGTACGGCCCGGTGGCCGCCACCCGGATCCAAGCGTGGCCGCAGCCGGGGGGCACCCGGACCACCGTCGACGCCGTGAGCAGGCCGGAGGCCGCGCCGCTGGCCAGCACATGGCCGTCGGTGGGGGTCGTAAAGGCGTCAGCGGGGACCTCGACCAGCCGGCGGTCCGACCAGGCCGGCGCGCTCGTCGCCAACACCCACCCGGCGGTGCTGACGTCAGGCTCGCTGAACGTCCCCGACTCGGGGAACGCCTGGGCGGTCAACGCCACGTTGGTCGTGGAAAGCCAATCGCCGGGCCTGGTCCCCATTACTACCGTCCCGGCTCCGAAGTTCAGCTCTATCCGAGCCTGGAAGGAGGGTGCCCGATCGGCCAGGTTCACCACCTCCAGGCCCATGGTGTTCATCCCCCGGTCCAGCGCCGGCAACAAGTCCAAGGTGTCGACCTGCTCGGGGACGGCCTGGCCGGTAGCCGCCGGGGCCAGGTTGGCCTGGGCGGCGTACGGCGGGAGCTCGGGCGGCGCGCCAACACGAAAGCCGTTCAGGTACGGCGTAACGGCCTGGTCGGCGTCGACCCACAGAGTCGCCGTCAGGGGCACGGTCGTAACGGGAAAAGAGAGACGGAAGAACGCACGCGCCCCAGGCTCGGGCGAGCGGGCCCAGCCTTGGCCGGCCAAGGCGGACGGATAGGGAGCTCTCGGTGACCTTAGCTGGACGGACGTCCAGAAACCCCCCAGGAGCCAGACGCCGGCGAGCAGGACCGCGACCAGCGTGACCGCCGTTGCCCGGTGCCGCCGGCCCTGGCCCCCGGGCGGCGTCGGCTGGGCCAGAGGTGCCGTTGTCACCGGGGAAGGTGACGGCAGCTGCTCGACAAGCTGGAGGGACATCGCCGGCTCCTAAGCCCAGGAAGGTAGGAACAGGCCGGCGGCAGCTTCCCGGGCGAGCACGTTGACGTTGTCGCTGTCGTCGCCGACCGCCTCCACGACGTCGTCCCTGAACGCCGCCACATGACCGAGCCTGTCCTCAGCAAAGGCGATATAGGTGAGGGCGTACGATTTCATTTCCTTGCTGGTCGTGTCGCCCAGCACCCGGTCCATGTACTCGACGGTGAGCCCGTTGTCCCCCAGGTGGTAGAGCTTGAGGCCAGTCGTCCAGGCCACGGTCAATGACGTCGGGCGCCGGGCGGCATAGTCCAACACGAGCGGCCCGCTCTGGGCCACACCGGTCGCCAGCAACTGGTCGTACTGGACGGCGATCACGGCATTGCCCGGCGCCAGAGAAAACGCCTTCGCCAACAAGGCGACGTCTCTCAGGACGGCGGGCTGGTTGATCGCCGGCTGAGCCGTCGCCTCGGCGAAGTAGGCGTCCGCCGATGGCCGGCCGAGCTCGAGGTCGGCTTGGCCGACCGTCTGGGGCACGGCCGCGTCGTAGGCCAATTGGGGCGAAAGCGACAGGGCGGCTTGGATATCGGCCAAAGCCACCTCGGGACGGCCGGCCGCCAGGGCCTCTGCACCGTCGAGCTTGTCCGCCTGGCCGACCAGGCCGCAGGCCAAACCGCTTATTACGACCAAGGCCCCAGCCAGAGCGCCGGCGGCGGGGATGGCCTTGGGGCGCGCCAAGCGCCCGGTGCCGGCCATTAGGGCCCCGGCGGCCACGCACAGGTACCAGCCCAGCCGCAAGCTCCGCGCCAGCAGGACGGTCGTGGCGTCAGACCCGAAGCCGAGGAAGGTCGTCATCGGGCCCGTCTGGGAGATAGTGGCGCCATTACGGGCCAGGAAGGATATTTCGTTGGAGCTCTCCCCTAGACGGAAGAGCAGTTCGCTGCCCGAGATCCGCGTCGTGACCACGAACAGGACGGGCGTTATGACCAAGGCGAGGCCACACCACCTGACCGTGGCGGTCCGGGCCCATCCGTGCCGCCAGGACGAGACCAAGGCCCCCAACAACAACAGCGCCACCGGGGCCCCGTAGGTGACGTGCCCGACGAGCGGCACCGAGGCTAAAGACGCATGCAACGCCCACGCCGAAAGCCCGGGGCTCAGCTCCAAGCCGACCCAGGGCAGGACGAGGGCAGCACCGCCCAGAGCGCAAGCGGCCAGGAGCCGCCAGCGCTCCCGCCGCCCGCCCGTGCCTCCCATCAGCCCTGCTTGGCCTGGACGACGCGGACCTTTTCTCCCGTGCGGAGATCCTGGGTGTTGGAGACGGCGACTTCGGTGCCGTCGGGGATGCCCGAGACCAGGGCTGTCCAGGTGGAGTCCGAAGCGCCCACCGTCACCGCCACGGGGTACACCCTCCCGTGCCTCACCACGAGGACGATCGGGTTGAGCTGGGTGTTGAGGACGGCGACCTCGGGAACGGCCACAGGGACGTGCTGGGGGGCGGAGATGTTGACGAACACCTGCGTCCCCAGGGGCAACGGCTCGGTTGTCGAGTTGGGCACGTCGACGAGCACCTCTCCTTCGAGACCGCCGCCGGTGGCATTGGGCTCGATGGCGACGACCTTTCCGTAAAGGGTCACTCCCGGGACCTCGCTCGGGCTCACCGTGGCGGTGTCGCCGACCTGGACGGCGGGGAGGTCGGAAAGCTCGATGTTGGCGGTCACCTGCACGGCGGAGGTGTTGACGATCTTCACTAATAGCCAGCCGGGATCCACGTTTTCGCCGGGGACGACGGCCACCGAGGAAACTTCGCCCGCTACCGGCGAAGTGATGCTGGTGGAGTTCCCACGGGCGATACCCAGGAGTTGTCGGTCCAGGACGACCTGGCCCTTCAGCTCGGGGATATTCGTGGCCAGGTAGGCGTTGGCGTAACTTCCCGCCGCGACGTGCCCCAAGGCATTGGCGCTCTCGTCGGCGGCCAATGTCGACTCGGCTTGCTGGAGGGTCAAGCCGAGCTGTTCGACATTGTCCCTAAAGGGCGCCGGCGACAGTGCGACCAGGGGCGACCCGACGCGGACGGGGGTCCCGGGCACCACGAACACCCGGGTGACTGTGATAGGGGCGGTGACGCCGACGGCGTCGAGGCTCACGCTGAAGATATTTTGGGGCAAAGTGCCGACAGAGCCGACCCCGCCCGGTTGGGAGTCGATGTTCGCCGGTCCGGCCACGGCGACGACCACCTTGGGTACGACGCCAAATACCTTGCGGGCCAGCGCGGCACCGCCGACGAGCACGACGGCAACCACGGACGCAGTCGCCGCCACCATTGCCGTCTGGCGCCTCCTGGCCAACGAGAGGCCCCGGCGCGGCGGCGGACCGGACCGTGGGCCTGCGTTGACCGACGGCTTGGGGGCCGGGACCACCGGACGGTCCTTGGGCAGGTCGGTCACGGTCCCGGCCGAGCTACCGTTGGTAGCCGGACCTGTCAGCTGCATATTTCCCGGTTCTCCGTTCACGTGATCAGCGGGCAGGCCCGGCTATACCGGCAAGAGCAGTCCAGGCGCCGACGAACGGCGCCCGACGCCCACGTACTCGAGCCCGGCGGCCCGCACCCGGGCCGGGTCAAACAGATTGCGCCCGTCGACCAACAGTCGCCCCCGCATCCGTTCCCGCAACCTGTGCAGGTCGAGGGACAGGAACTGAGGCCATTCGGTGGCAACCAGGATGGCGTCCGCACACTCGGCCGCCTCGAGCGGGCCAGGTGCCCGGCGCACACCCGGGGGGCCGGCGGCCTGAGGGACCATCGGGTCATAAGCCGTTACCACGGCGCCGTTATCAACGAGCCGCTCGCAGATCTCCACCGCCGGCGAGTCCCGCAAGTCGTCGGTCCCGGGCTTGAAGGCCAGGCCGAGCACGCCCAGGCGGGCGCCGGCCAGCAGCTTCAGATGGCCCAGCAGCTCGTCGACGACAAGCACGCGCTGGTCGCGATTGACCGCCAAGGCCGCTTCAAGGATGCGCGGCCTGTACCCGTAACGCTGCGCGGTGGCCACCAGAGCGTGCACGTCCTTCCCGAAACAGGAGCCACCCCAGCCCATCCCCGCGTCCAGGAACTGCCCACCGATGCGAGGGTCCAGCCCCATGGCGGCAGAGACTTCCGTAACATCGGCGCCGACGCGTTCACAGATGCGGGCGATCTCATTGACGAAGCTGATCTTGGTGGCCAGGAAGGAGTTGGAGGCGTACTTGATCGTCTCCGCGGTCGTGATATCGGTGAAAACAAGAGGCACTCTCTGGGCCCGGTGCTGAGCCTCGGGAAAATCGCGTTCCAGGATCGGGCCATAGGCATCGGCGACGGCGGCCAAGGCGACCTCGTCGTCCCCGCCGAGCACGACGCGGTCGGGATGAAGGAAGTCCTGGACGGCGTTGCCTTCCCTCAGGAACTCCGGGTTGGACACGATGCGGAACAGCTCCCGGGACGAGCCCGCGGGCAGCGAGTCCTCGAGGACGGTGGCCAACCACCGGCCGGTGCCGATGGGGACGGTGCTCTTGGTGACCAGGATGTGCGGGAAGCGCAGGTTCCCCGCTACCGCCCGGGCCACCGACTCCGTGGCCGACATGTCCGGGTGACCCTCGCGGCCCAAGGGGGTCCCGACGCAGATGAAGACGATGTCGCTACGGTCCATGGCCCGGACCATGTCGCCGGTGAAGGACAGGCGCCCCGAGCTCAGGCCCGAGCCGAGGAGGTCATCGAGCCCGGCCTCGTGGAAGGGCGCCCTCCCCCGGCGGAGGCTGACGAGCTTGTCCGGGTCGATCTCGAGGCCGGTCACTTGATGCCCGACGTGGGCAAAGCACGCCGCCGCTACGGTCCCCACGTACCCGCTCCCTATTACCGAGATCCGTGAGCGCATCGGTCCGTCCTTTCTGAGCAGTGAATGTTGGTTGTCTGCCATCAGTGCGTCAGTCCGCCGCTCTGACCTGGCGGTACCACGAGATCTGGTGCGCCAGCCCGTCGCGGACGGGGACCTGAGGCTCCCAGCCCAGGACCTTTTCCGCCCGGTCCACGGCGCCGCCCGTTTGCTGCGCGTCGCCTGGTTGGACCGGGAGGCGCTCCAGCTCGATGGTCGAACCGCTCAGTTCCTCGGCCAGGGCGATGAGCTCGCGCACCCTTATTGACGAACCACCGGCAATGTTCAGGTATGTGCCGGGCGGCACATCGGCTCGGGCCGCAGCCAGGTTGGCCCTGACCACGTCCGCCACGTACGTGAAGTCCCTGACCTGCGTCCCGTCACCGAAAAGGGGGAACGCTGTGCCGTTGACCGCCGCCTCCACCAACCGGGCCATGGCCATGTCCGGGCGTTGCCGGGGCCCGAAAACAGTGAAGTAGCGCAATGAAACAGTGGAGAGCCCCCAGTTGGCGGCGTAAAGGCTACAGAGGTGCTCAGCCGCCAGTTTCGTGACCCCGTAAGGGCTGTGAGGCTGGGGGAGGTCCGCTTCGGTGGTGGGATAGTGCGCGGCGTTGCCGTACACCGAGGAGCTGGAAGCGTAGACCACCCGCGGCACCTTTACGTGCAGGGCTGTCTCCAACAAGCGTTGGGTGGCGATGACGTTGTGGCTCGTATAAGCGCCGAAGCCGTCGCCCCAAGACAACCGGACCCCGGGTTGGCCGGCCTGGTGGAACACGACCGCGGCCCCGTCGAGCAGCGGTGCCAGATCGGCGCTCCTCAGGTCGGCTTCGACGAAGACGAAATTGCGCTGGCACAGCGCCGTCTTTAGGTTGTCGCGCTTGAGGGCGGGGTCGTAATAGTCGGTGAAACAATCGATACCGGTTACTTCCCAGCCCTCGTCCAGCAGGGCTTCCGAAAGATGGCTGCCGATGAAGCCTGCAGCTCCCGTGACCACCGCCTTCATCGCCCGCCTCCCGCCGCTCCGGCTGCAAGTAGGTCCGGACCGGCGGCTTCGTCGCCGGCGGAGAGGTGACCGTAAGCCCGGGCGACGCCGGCCACGAACGCGGCAGGGCTGTACTGACCGGCCAACACCAGCGCATTGGCTGAAAGCCGGTGCCGCAATGCCTCGTCCCCCAGGAGCTGGGCCAAGCCACAGGCCAGCTTCTTGGGCCCAGGGTCGACGAGAAGGGCGGTACGTTCGTCGATGACCTGCGTGTGGCTGGCAATACGTGTCGCCAGAACTGGCCGTCCGCTCTTCAGGTAGGCGAACAGTTTGAGCGGCGTGTTTGTCCCTGACGAGCGGGGGCTCACCAGGATGTCGGCGGCGCCAAGAGCCGAAGGGACTTGGCGCTGCGGGATGGTGCCGGTGAAGATGGCCGAGCCGGACAGGCCCCGGGCTTCGGCGCGGGAGCGCAAGGCTTCCACCTGCTTCTGGGAACCTCCGACGATCACGAGCCTTGGTTTCGCGGCCCTGACGGCGGGGTCGGCCATGGCCTCGACCAGCTCCTCCAGGCCCTGGTAGCGCTCCAGGGTGCCGGTGTACAAGACGACCGGGCGACCGTCGGGCGACCATTGAGACCGGAACAACGATGTCACTTTGGCGTCGGGGCCCGGTTCAAGCGGGACATTGAACACGACTTCGACGGGGAC